>JBBRYO010000154.1:0-6755 GCA_038237595.1 Candidatus Limnocylindrales bacterium
ACGAGATAGAGGTCATCCGCCCGGGTGATCGCGTGTTTTTCGAACCCGGCGAGGACCACTGGCACGGCGCCGCCAGCGACCGGCTGATGACCCACATCGCCATCCAGGAAGCCGACGACCAAGGCAACCCCGTGACCTGGGGCGACCACGTGACAGACGACGAATACGCCCCCACACCGTGACCTGACGGCGACTGCCAAAGGGGCCCGGGAGCCGTAGCACTACGGGTTGGCGTTAGGTACAAACTCTCCGGCCGCGCTGATCGGCGCAGCGTATCGCCGCGGTCTCGAAACCGTGCGCGGTTTTGCGGTACCGAGGGTTCGAATGCCTCCCCCCGCCGCTGTGTCGATCTGCCCCGGCCCCGGTTCACCGGACACTCTGGTGAACAAAGCGATCATGCCACGGTTGCCTGTGCGAGCGCGAGCAGGTGCTCGCGGGCCTCGGCAGGCGTGCGGTAGCCGTGGCGCTCGAGCAGCCAGTGCTCGTTGTAGTCGCGAGCGAACTCGCGGACGCGGGCGCGGAGCTCCTCGAAGGTGGCGAAGCGCTCGATCCAGAGCACCTGCTCCTTGAGGGACTGGATGAACTTCTCCGCGCATCCGTTGGTCTCGGGCTCGTAGTGGTAAGCGGGCGAGCGGGCGATCCCGAGATGATCGATCTCTACCTGGTAGTGCTCGGAGCGAAAGCACGGTCCACCGTCGTAGCGCAGCGCCAGCCCGGCGGCAACGGCGTGCTCGACCGATCCGAAGCGCTCGGTGGTGACCTCGCGCAGCACGTCCGCGGCGGCGAAGCGGTCCATTCGCAGCCCTGCGTCGGCCCACGCCTCGCCGGAGCCATGATCGATCATCACGAACACCGCGCAGCGGCCCTCCTCGCTGTGGCCCTCGGTCGCGTCGGTCGCCCACAACGTGTCTGGGACCGTCACGGTGATCGTCCCGTCGTGCAACCGTGCAGCGCGCTTTCTGACCTTCGCCGTCGGCGCGAGCAGCCCAGCCCCGCGGGTGAGGCGCAGCACCCGCTTGCGCGAGGTGCACACGCCGCGGCGGCGCAGGCGGGCCCACACCTTGCGATGGCCCTCACCCACAAACGGGCTGGTGGCGAGCACATCGCGGATCTCTACCAGCAGCTCGGTGTCGGTCATCGCACCGACTGGGCCTGGTCGCCGCCTGGGCGGCTCCGAGGTGCCTCGCCGCCGGCGGCGCTCGCACGCCGCCGAACGCGACACGCCCGCTACCCGACACACCACCTGCAGTGGTGCGGGTAGCTGCTCGCTCACTTCGAGCGCCTCGGAAACGGAGGGTGGCCCTTCTTCTCCAACAGAGCCCGGGGGATGTCGACCTCCATCGAGAGCTCGCCGACCTTGCGCTGGGCCTCGCGCAGACCGACGTCCTCGACCGGCGCCGGCCGGGCCTTCAGGCCCTCGCGGCCACCCGCCAAAAACTCATCGCGCCAGGCGCTGATCCGACCGGCGGGCTGCCCGGTCTCGCGCGCCAACAGATCCAAGGACTCGCCGCGCAACAACCGCATCACGACCCCCTCCTTGCGCCGCGCGCTCCAGCGCACTTCGCTTCTCGCCTCCGGCTCGTCGCTGCGCACGCTGGAGGAACCCTCATCGGCTCCGGACATACCTGCCTCCCTGACACTCGACATGCGGACCTCCTGGGTCTAAACGAGTGTCCGGTCAGAACCGGGTGCGAAGGAGTCGATCGAAGTGCCTGCAGTCGGGCCGATTGTTCGATTGGGCCTCGTGGAGGGTCGTTTGGTCTGCCCCAACAACTCCGCTTAGACCGGACCCCTACCTCCATGCACGCCCCATTTGGACCAAGGTAGAACCCATCTCCGCTTTTCGCTACCGGCAGGCGCCACTCACCGACATTAGCGCCGACAGCCCGAGCCGAGGTGCTCGATGCGCTGGGCCCGCTCGTAGCGGCCGGGATTGACGGGAATGGGACCCGTAAGGCGCAGGCGGTGGCCTAGGACGACGCTGCCCGGACCGGGTATCTCGCCGGCGCGGCTTCGCGTCCCAGCGGTGGTCTCTCTGTCGAGCTTGGCGGAAGGTGGAACCGTCGCGCCGAGGGGGATTCGGCGGGAGAAGTGGTCGCTGAGGGCGCGAGAGTGGCGGTCGGCGAGCGCCTCGGCACCCATCGTCTCGAGGGCCCAGCCTCGGTCGTCAAGGGCGCCCGCAAAGCCCTGTTCCGTCCGTGGAAACTAGGAGGGACCTCATGTCTAGCTCCGATCGTTCCGACACGCGGCATGTCGACCTCGGTTGTCGACATGCGCCCAGCGAGGGGGGGCTAGGCTCCGACCAGAATCGCATTTAATCCGTGTTCGGCGAAGGGAGGGGTGCGCTTACCCTGTGCCGCTCAGGGCGGTCTAGGGTTCGGGCTTGGTGTCCCGAACCTTGCCCAGCAAGAGTGCGGGCACGAACCATTCGCAGTAGTCGCACAGTTGCTCCAACGGCACGGCGACCGGGGACGTGTCCACGTCGATGGCCTCGGACCACAGATCAGGCTCGTAGCGCACCAAGCTGGAAAGCGAGAGCAGCAGCGTCCACCACAGTCCGTAGGGACTTGGGTGATCCACGCCTCCGATTGCTGGGAAGACCATACGTGTATTGCTTGAGCTCTCGACACCGACCGGTGCTAGGTCCTCGTAGAGCGCCTGCATAGCCTCTCCGGTCGGGCTGTCCAGCGGCCAGGTGAGGACGGGCGCGCTGTCGATCCACTCGTCGTACGACAGAACCAAGATGCGTCCGTGGCGGTCGAACTTGACCTGGGCCTGGTTGGTCAGGAACTGTCCGAGCGCATCATCGATGTAGGGCCGCGCCGATTCTGCCCCGGCGAGCGAGGGGTAAGGCTCCAAGGCCCTGGCCAGCTCGTCGTCTGGTGTGTCAGCGCTCAAGCCCTCGACGCCGAGCAGGATTCGACCGCGACTTGTTGCCTCCTCGATTCCCCTCGGATACGGGGACACGTGCAATCTGAGCGACGCCGGCGCACGACCTGCTAGCTCAATCTGGGGTGTCTCCGGCGTCGCAGCCCAGAGAGCTTCCAACGTGAACGGTTTGGCCATCGGGTCGTGTCCATCGAGCATCTGCAACGTGGACAGGCAGTCCCGGTGGTGCTCCGTGACTGTGGGGCGCGGCTTGATGACGGTCTGCATCAAAGGCCTCTGGGTGACAACCGTGGCTCCGTGACCGTGGATGCGCCATGCCTCCTCGACCCATGCTGCCGACGCAGCGCGCATCCCCTGGCTCAGCGCATAGAAAAGAGGCAGCGGCTTGGTCGCGTAGCTGGCCGTACTCGCAGCTGCGACGGCCAGTTCCTGGGCTTGTTGCAGCGACGCCGTGAACACTGCGCGGCGTTCTAGGTCGTCGGCCGCCAGCCCGGTCGGCCTTGCCCGAACCGCACGTATCTCTTGCCAGGTCCGGGCGGCGTCGGCGATTGCCAGAGCGTAGGAAACCCATCGGACCGCGCGAGACGACCGCCGCCGGATCGGTTGCCCTCCGGAGAAGTTCGTGTCGACGGTCTGGGGAGCGGTTGCGGCGGGCACCGGTGGAACATGCGCGGCGGGGGGCTCCCACAACCGCCTTGTTCGTGCATCCGAGTAGCGCACTCGGCTGGGGGCCGAGCGGTCGCTGGTTCAAATCCAGTCGCCCCGACTACAAAGTTGCTGCAAAAGAGCCTTTCGGGATTGCTGGCCCCGTCACGCGCTCGCCCGTCTGCCGCCTCCGGGGTTCCAATAGGGTTCTATGTACGATCGGCTCTTCAAAATATGAAAACGCGTTTCGGTGCAGCCCGCTCCCCGCAGGCTACGTTCTAGCTGTTCTGCCCCGATGACCTGTGAGCTCGGTTGCGGGATGGCCGATCGCCGATTCGGCAGATCAGGCAGCGCGCCGGAGTCGGCCTCGTGCTGGCGCACCTTCTTGCGCAGCGTCTCCGGATGCATGCCCAAATCAGCCGCGATAGGCGAAGGCCTGAGGTTAGGTTTGCTGGCTGGGGGCTTCTGATGTAGGTTCGTGCTTACACATCGCGCTGCTCTCCGTCCGGGTTGGGTTGCGGGAGTTGCCGGGGGGACAGGGAGGCTCGCCGTGCGTGCAGGTGTTGGTTTTGTGGTTGGGTTCGTTGTTCTTGCTTTGGGGGCGGGCCCGGCTGCCGCGCGTCCGCCGTCGCTGACCGGCGAGGTGTTCTCGCAGCACACTTCCTACACGGGGCCGACGAGTGGAGTCTGCACGGCTGGTTCAGGCGGCTCCACGAGCTACTCGATGGACTTCGCGGGGTTTGCCCGCGGTCCCTACCCCGGCTCCTTCTCGGAGCGGATCCGGGCGACGGTTGGCCCGCGGACCGCGCCGATACCTATCGGGCCCTTCCCCGACGGCTTCGTCTCAGGGCCGGGGCCTGACTCGCGCGTTCCGGCCGGCCAGCTGCTCAGTCTCACCGCCGACTTCACGATCAACTCGTCGGCTGGCGCTGTGACCGGCACGAAGACCTTGACGGCCGTGGTTCCGGCCGACTCAAGGCATGCCGGTGCCTGCGTTGACTCCTATAGGGACGTGCGCGCGTTCGGCGCCATATTTAAGGCGACGATCACGACCGCCGAGGGCAAGTTCCTCGATGAGGGCAGCACCGATCTTCAGGCCCGGCAGGGAAAGGCGTCAAATCAGGGCGGCCTCCTCTTCGACGTCAATGACCTGGGCGAGAGCTTCGATTCGGGCGGGTCGCCGCCCACCTCGGCGCAACCGCCGGTTGCGCGATGCGATGCCTATTGGGTTAGGCCGGGTGTGGCGCTGAAGGTCCCGGCGCGTGGCTTTTTGGGGAATGACAGCGACCCGAAGGGGTTGGCGTTGCGAGGGGTTGTTGATTACACGAACTTCGCTGCAGCCGATCATCCATACAGCTTCAATGGGGCTACGGGCGCCTTAGGGCTCAGTCCGGTCGCCAAGCCGTTTAAGACGGTCATCGACTACCACGTGGTCAACAGCGCGGGCCTCGCGTCAAAGCGCGCGCGGATCACGATCTATGTCCAGCGCAAACCTCCCTCGCCCTCGGTGCTGAAAGGGTGCCCGGGCATCTATGCATTGTCGTTCTCGCCGCCGGTGGTCAAACCCGGTGTCACGACGCTTCGGGTCCAGGTTCGAAGCGCCGGCGGCATCGGCGTCGCCCAGGCGAAGGTGACAAAGAAAAAGCCCGCGCTGATCAAGGCAGTACGCACCAAGGTCTCAACAGCGGGCACCGTGGCCTTGAAGCTCAGGCCGACTGCCGCTGGAAGGAGAGTGCTGGCTCACCGGCATTCGATCAAGGTCAAGACCAAGCTGACCTACACCCCCAAAGGCGCAAAACCAAGAACCACGCTCAAGACCGCGACCATCAAATGAGCCGCGTCAAGTGCATCCGATGACACCGCCAAGCGCGAAGCGCCAAGCGGGCGGCGAGCGCGTCGGGTCTGACACCACCGTTCGCTTCATGCTGGTGCGGGCCACCGCCTGCGTGGCTCTCGCGATGTTCGCAATCGTCGCGCCCGGGGGACCGCTGGTCGGTGCCCAGGCTGCCGGACGTGTGCCAGGGCGGATCGTGTACGGCAACTACTTGGGAGTGTCCTCGGTACGGCCAGACGGGACCGGTCGCGGGCGGTCCCACATCCTGCGTTATGCCAACCCGAACTTCCTGACGAGCTTTTCCCCGAACGGTCGCCGGTTTGCCTATGCCAAAGAGTTCGACCTCCAGCGTCGCTTCCTGGGCGTCGGTTCGGTCGATGCGGCTGGGGGCCACAGCCGACACCTGCTCGAGGTGGGACACGTCAGCAAGAACACGGGGCCACATGGATTGGCGTCGTGGTCGCCCAATGGGAAATACCTTGCCTATCTGTCCGGGTGGGGAAAGAGTTCCCGGGGGTTCACGGGATCACTGTCGTATCGTCAACCGGCGGGCCGCGCAGGCTGTTGGCCACGTCCAATTCCTCCTATCTCTTCGGCGATCCAACCTGGGCCCCCGACGGAAAGCACCTACTGGTCGCCCGGCCCTGCTATGAGCCTCGTTCCGAGTTGGTTGAACTCGGCCTGAACGGGACCCAACGTGTGGTCTTCGACGACCCCGCCATCCGGCACCTCAAAGATCCGGTGTTGTCGCCTGACGGCAAGAGGATTGCTTTTACGGCCGGGCCCGGGTGCAACACCAGCGGAAGCGACCTGTGGGTGATGAACGCCGACGGACACTCACCTCGTCGCCTGGCCCCGATCGGCTCGATACTCGGCGAAGGGCTAGGCGCGGTCTGGTCGCCGGACTCGCGCCACCTGGCCTACTACCGCGGAACGCGCGCCGGGGAAAACATCAACGTCATCTCCACAGCCGGCGGACAGCCTCACACCGTCGCCAAGGGCATACGGGCCAACGCCCTTTGGCTCAGCTGGTACCCACGCTAACCACCACACGACGCGCACCGTCCTACCTCTCGCCGGCCATTTGAGCTGCGGCTGAGTTTCGACGAGTTCCGCGGCGACAAAGGCTACGGCGGGCGCGACTTCGAACGCCAAGCGGCCGACCTCGAGGCGCTGATCGTCCGGCCAAGCCGCAAAGACAAGGGCGGATTCTGGCGGTTATTGCAACAGGAGCTCGGCGAGTTCTTCGGTGGGGTTGGCGAAGCTCAGGCGTTTGCGGGGTCGGTCGTTGAGCTCGTCGGCGACGGCGTCGAGGTCGGCTTCGGTCACGAGGCTGAAGTCGGTGCCCTTGGGGAAGTACTGGCGCAGCAGGCCGTTGGTGTTCTCG
>JBBRYO010000155.1:0-6739 GCA_038237595.1 Candidatus Limnocylindrales bacterium
CCGCATCGTGCGGCGCGAATCGGCGGTGCCGATCCTGATGCTCACGGCACGCGACAGCGAGATCGACAAGGTGGTCGGGCTCGAGCTCGGCGCCGACGACTACGTGACCAAGCCGTTCAGCCTGCGCGAGCTCCAGGCACGCGTGCGCGCGCTCCTGCGACGAGCCGACGCGCCCGCGACGGGGCAGGGAGCGAGCCCGACGTCGGCGGTCGAGCTCGGAGCGGTGACGGTCGATCTCGCCGGACATCGGCTCCTGCGCGACGGCGAACCGCTGCCGATCAAGCCCAAGGCCTTCGAGCTTCTGGCCTTCCTCCTGCGACACGCGGGCCACGTGTTCGGAAGGGAGCAGCTGCTGGAACGCGTGTGGGGCTACGACTACGCGGGCGAGACTCGGACGGTCGACGTCCATGTGCACTGGCTTCGCAGCCAACTCGAAGAGGATCCGTCGTCGCCCCAGCTGATCCAGACAGTGCGGGGCGTCGGCTATGTCTTCAGGCCACCGGAGGCGTAGGGCGTCTCCGCGGGGCCGGCCCGCAGCCCGCCCCCTTCCGCCCACGCTCCGCTGGGCGCTCCGCTTGGGAGCGGCGCCAGTGGCGCCATCGAACTCGGCTCGGCCGCCGCTCCGTATTCGCTACAGGTGGCGGACTTTCGACCAGCCCCTTGGTAGTCAATGTTGATGTCGCGTTGACGCACCGTTGAATTTGCCCGGGCAGCATCACGGCCATGGCGGCGATCGTGGTCGAGGGTCAGATCCAGATCCGGGATGCTGCCGCGCCCCCGCTCGCGCAGACACCGCCGCGCCGGCCGGATTCCCATCACCGGCTGAGCGCTGCGGCCGTCTGTCTCCAGCGCATGCTCGAGGACCCCGACGGACTCATGCCGTGCTGGCGCACCCCCGGTTTTGTGCGTTGTGTCGAGCGTGTTCGCATCGACCTACGGCCGATCGAGAGCCTGGCGGCCCTGGCCGAGAGCTACGGGCGGGAGGCATCCCGCCACGACCCGCTCGAGACCGCCTACGCAATCCGATGGCTGGAACTGGCAAACAACGCGAGCCGGCCCTCATGGGCGTCACTGGCCGGGGGCGGCTGATCCCAGCGACCCCCACTGGTCGACACATGGCCTCGCGCGCTCAGCGACGCCGGGGCACACGACTCCTGCGAATGATCCTTGCGCCCTCCCCCGGCCGGGCCCGCCTATCGACGTCAATCCCGACAGCCAGAGTCGCGACGCCAGGGGCGGAGTCCGCCTCCTGCAGCGAATGGGGAGCGGCGGCCGAGCCGAATCTGCTGGTGCCACTGGCGCCGCTCCCAAGCGGAGCGCCCAGCGGAGCGTGAGCGAAAGGGGGCGGGCGCCGGCCCCGCGGTATCTCACCTCCGCCGTCGCCCCGCCAGCTCATGGTCCGTTGCGGAGGGAGCTCGTGTCGACGGCCTCGAAGGCATCTCCCGCGATGTTGTTGAGATCGTGGAGCTCATCGTCATTCCAGCGGGGGTTCGGGGCGCCACTGACGTACCAGGGACTGCCGTTGTCGGCAAGGATCATGCCGTAGGTCTTCAGGGCAGTCAGCAGCACGCGCGACTGCGGCCCGTAGCTGCCGATCGGGAAGTCCGCCTTGAGCCGCACCCGCAGGCCCATCGGAGGCAGCGACGCGGCGTTCGAGTCGCCGGCCTGGTGACGAGCCGGGTAGATATATGAGGTGCGCGTCGTGTTGGCGGTGAAGCGGAGCGCGTGGGTGATCACCCCGGCGGCCACCTCGTCGTAGCGCACCAGGCCGGGGAGGATCGGCAGTCCGGCCGCGTCGGCGCTGGTCCAGCCCTTCGGCCGCAGCGCGTTCGAGGACAGATCCCAGATCGCGCCGGAGCCGGCGTGCCAGCCGTCGGCCTTCTTGTGGGCCGCGAACAGCTCGTAGAGCTTGCAGCTGTCGCGGTCGACGGCGAGGATGTGGCGGTCGCTGCCGCCCTCGATCTTGACGTTTGCCGGGATCGGATAGGGGCCGTTGTCGGACTCGCCGGGCCACGTGAACTTGACGTGGTACCTGGGCGTCAGATGCCCGACCACGTTGTACGGGATGCCGTATCCGGCCAAGGTGTTGCTGCTCTGGCTGAAGTCGGGGTGGACGTGGGCGCCGAGGCCGATCGACGAGACCAGCGCATGGGAGTCGCTCCGGACGGGCAGCTGGTCGACGGGCTTGTTCCAGACGTTGTCAGCAGGAAAGACGGCGCAACCCGGCGCACCCGGAACGCTCCGCGCGGCGGCCGGGCTGGCCACCGACGAGAGCAGGAGGGCCGCTCCGACGAGCGGAAGGAAGGGCAGCGTTCGACGTCCATGCATCGGCCAAGGGTCGTCCCCTTCGCCGGACCCTGCAATTCACCCGATCGGGCCACGCGACTACCCCATCCGCACCATGCGGACGAATGCGATCAGCTCGGGCAGACCGGATTGGTAACGCCCAGGGAATGCCCATACACGAACCGAGGCGAGACCGTGTTCTTGTCTAAGATCGCCGCGATCCCGGCTTTGACGCCGGTGGCGGAGCCCTGGAGTTCGACCAGGATCGGCGCGATGCCATCCATCCGCTCGGCGAGTGATGTCAATTCCGGTATGCCCTGGAGGGCGGACCGAATGGCCTGGATGGCCTCGTCGACGGCGTCGGACATCACGCTGTCGGACATCACGCTGTTGACGGTCACGAGAGCGAATGCCAGGCAATCGTCCAATCCAAGAAGGTTTCGTTTGATTGGGCAGGAATGCAGCGCCTGTGGGTCAGCCGGAGACTTCAAGACCTCAAGTGCCACATGCCGTTCACCCACGAGCCTGGTGACCTTCGCATCGAAGGCGTCCCAGCTTGCGGCGCTCAACGGAACAAACGCCTTGTACTTCGAGCCTGTAAGCATGTAGCCGGGCCGGATCTTGGGACGGCTCCTGACAATGGCCTCGAAGTCGTCATCGTTCTCGTCGTCAACGCTCGGTGGGTACAGGAACAGATAGCCGTCGTACCACGGCGGGCCTTTGCAGATCTTCTCGTCGTCGACCACGTGTATTCCTCCTTCTCTCCACCACGCCGCTCGGCCGCTCGGCCGCGCCTGCGAGCCAACGTCAGTCCCGTCCGTCGAGTCCCGGTCCGGCTCCACTCGGCAGGTGGGCTCCCAGCTTCTGATGGGCAATCCCGGGCACCCGGCCCAGCTTGACGAAACCAAGATCGACGGCGGCCTGGGACGCCGCCTGCACCTCGACCAGGATCTGCGCAACCGTCGAGCCTTTGACGATCGAGCAGGTGGTAAGGCCCTGCGCATGGATGGCGGCCAGCGCCGCCTTCACCGCGGCGGCGGGTCCGGCGACGTTGACGAGGGCGAATGCCAGAGTGTCGGCGGGCGTAAAAGACAACCGCTTGATCGGGCACATGTGCAGACCCGGCGGCGGATGAACCGGACACGTCACCGTGAATCCGGCCTGCGTCACGTTGCGGCCACCGATGATCTGCGTGACCTTTTGCCGGAACTGCGTGGGGTTGTCGGCATCGATCGGAATGAATGCCTGGAAGGTCGAGTCATGCAGGAGCAGGGCCGGCGCCCGGGCCCCTTGGGCCCGCGCCCCCTTGACGATCGCGTCGATGTCGGCCTGCGTGCCGCCAGACAGCAGAAGGTAGCCGTCCACGGCCTGGACCATTTCGCCCTCCTTCGCCCCCACGCGGCGCCGGTTCGCCAATCCCCCGTTGACCGAACAGTACGCCATGACAGGCGCGGATGAGTCCGCTTCCTCGCCCTCAGCCGCTCGAGATCGACACGACCGCCGCGTTGACCACGATCCAGGCGACTGCGGCCACGAGGGCGCTGGCCGGGATGGTCAGCAACCAGGCCACCAGGATGTCGCCCGCCACGCCCCAGCGAACCCGCTTGAGGTTCTCGCTGGAGCCGACTCCCAGGATCGTGCTCGAGATCACATGCGTCGTGGAGACCGGCATCCCGAAATGACTTGCCACGAGGATGATGCTGGCGGCCGTTGTCTCCGCGGCGAAGCCGTGCACCGGGTCCAGCTTGACCACCCTCTGGCCCATGGTGCGGATGATTCGCCACCCTCCCGCGGCCGTGCCGAGCGAGATGGCCGTCGCCGCCACGACGATCACCCATGCCGGAACCTGGAAGGTGGGGATGACTCCGGCGGTGACCAGGGCAAGGGTCATGATCCCCATCGTCTTCTGGGCGTCGTTGGAGCCGTGGCTGAAGGCCATGAAGCCTGCGGAGATGACCTGGAGCCGCCGGAACCGGCCGTTCAGCCGGGCCGGGTCGGCACGCCGGAACACGTTGAAGATCACGACCATGAAGAAATAGGCGCCGATGAAGCCGATGATCGGCGAGCTCACCAGGGGAACCAGGACCTTGTTGGTGAACCCGGAGATGATCAGTCCGCCCAGCCCGACCCCGGCGATCGTCGCTCCCATCAGGCCACCGATGAGGGCATGGCTGCTGGAGCTCGGGATCCCCAACCGCCAGGTGACCAGGTTCCACGTGATTGCGCCGAGCAACGCCGCGGCGATGACCACCTGGCCGGCACCGCCCTCGGGGTTCTGCACGATTCCCTGACCGATGGTCGCCGCCACGGCCGTGCCTGCGAATGCTCCGACGAAGTTCATCGTCGCCGAGAGCAGGATCGCGACTCCGGGCCGCAGGGCGCGCGTGGAGACGGACGTGGCGATCGCGTTCGCCGTGTCGTGGAAGCCGTTGATGTAATCGAAGAGGGCAGAGATCGCGAGGATCGTGACCAGGCCGAAGGTGAAACCCTGCACGGATCAGGCGTGCTTGACGACGATCTTCTCGATGATGTCAGCCACGTCCTCGCACCGGTCGCAGCAGTCCTCGAGCAACTCGTAGACGTCCTTCCACTTGATGATCTCGACCGCGTCCATCGACCCGGCGAAGAGGCTCGCAACCGCCTCCCGCGAGACGCGATCGCCCTCCGACTCCAGCCGGTGGATCTCCACCCAGTGGCCCTTCAGATCCTTGAAGCCGCGCAGCTTCTTGAGTGCCTCGAGGATCGAGTCGCACTGCTGGAGGATGATCGACGAGAGCTGGACCGCCGGAGCCGACGGCGCGTTGATGTGGTACAGGACGAACGTGTCCGACGTCTTCTCGATGATGTCCACGACGTCGTCCAGGGCGTTCATCAGATCGTGGATGTCCTCGCGATCGAACGGCGTGACGAAGGTGGTGGCGAGGCGGTTGGCGATCTCGTGGCTGAGCTCGTCGCCCTTGTGCTCGAGCGACTGGATGTGCAGCCCGTGCCGGATGACGTTCCCGTAGTCGCTCATGAGCGTGTTGAGCGTTCGAGCGGCTTCGAGCATGTTGTTCGCGTCGTCGACGAACATGTCGTAGAAGCGCTCTTCGCGCGGAATCAGACTTCGGACCATACACTCACCTCCTCGGGTGCCACAAGCCTAGAGGGCGGCGGTGCCGCGTGGGCTGCGGGCGTGCGGGGCGGGCACCGACTTTAGACTTGCAGCGTGACCTCCGATCCCGGGTCGAGCGAGCTGGCGGACCTGATGCGCCTCGCCGACCACATGCTTCTCGGGCTGATCCGGGTGGATCGACGGCTCACGGTGATCGCGGCGAACCAGGCGGCGCACCTGCTGCTCGATCGCCGGCCGGGCAGCCTGATCCGCCGCTCCACGATCGAGGCGTTCGTCGACCATCGCATCGAGGAGCAGGTGCGCAGCGCCCTGGACGGCACGCCCGCTAACGGTGAGCTGACGATCGGCCGCGACCGGGAGCTCATCGTGCGTGCCCGCCCGGCAGCGGCCGGCGGCGCCTGGGTCGCGCTTGAGGACGCGACCGAGCTGCGCCGACTCCAGCGTATCCGCCGCGAGTTCATCGACAACCTGGCCCACGAGCTGCGCACGCCGCTGACGAGCATCCGCCTGCTGACGGAGCTCCTGATCGGAGAGCTGGACGGGCTCGACGTCCCGGCCCGAGTGCGCGAGCGCGTCGCCAGGATCGACGTCGAGACCGGCCACCTCGTGCAGATGGTCAATGAGCTGCTGGACCTCTCACGGATGGAGCAGGCCGTGACCCAGCTCGACATCGCCGAGGTGTCGCTGCCTCACATCGTGCGCGGCGCGCTGGATCGCCTTCGCACGTTTGCCGAACGCCAGGGCGTGGTCCTGCTTGCTGACCTGCCGGAGAATGGCTCCCTACCGCCCCTCCAGGGAGACGAGGAGCGGCTCGGCCAGCTGCTCGTCAACCTGCTGCACAACGCTGTGAAGTTCTCACCGGAGGGATCGCAGGTGGTGGTCCGCGCCGCGCTCGAGGGCTCCGAGGTGGTGGTCTCGGTGGAGGATCACGGCTCGGGCATCCCCCGCGCCGATCTGGACCGGATCTTCGAACGCTTCTACAAGGTCGACAAGGCGCGCGTCAGGGGCATGGGCGGCACAGGGCTCGGGCTCTCGATCGCGCGCCACATCGTGGAGGGGCACGGCGGCCGCATCTGGGTGGAGAGTGAAGAGGGCCGGGGCTCCACGTTCCGCTTCTCGATCCCGGTTGGCGGGCCCCCGGTGCTGACGCGAACCAGGATCTGATTCGTTCGGGCCAGGCCGGCGGGTGACCACGGGCGTCATGGAGCGGAAAGGTCGCTCTGCGTACACTCGGGCGAGTCTGCGTAGCTGAATGGAGCCTTCTGCTCTTGCGCCTCCTCGTCATCGAAGACGACCCACGCCTCCGTGCTGTCCTGATGCGCGGCCTCGAGGCAACCG
>JBBRYO010000156.1:0-6688 GCA_038237595.1 Candidatus Limnocylindrales bacterium
CCCGGCTTGGACGCAGCCGCGGTGGCAACAGGCTTCGTGCCGCGCCGTGACCAGCGGTCGGCAAGCCGGAACCACTCGCCGGCCAGCGGCAGGAACCATGGCCTGCCGCGGTACACGGCCGGAATCAGCGGCGCTCCGGGATAGGGGATCCGCTCGAACGGGCTGGGCTCGTACGCCGCGTCCGAGGCGCGTCCAAGTTTCTCGGCCATCTTCAGCCCGAAGGTCGTGCCGAGCGCCAGCCCGCTCCCGCAGTAGCCAAGCGCGTAGTGGACGCCCTCGTGCTCGCCGAGGTGGGGGAGTCGATCGAACGTGAAGCCGACGTTGCCGCCCCACGCGTAGTCGATCCGCAGTCCCGCCGCCTGCGGGTGAACCTGCCGCAGCGCGCGGGTCAGGATCACGGCCGTCCGCTCGACGGATGTCGGCACGAACGAGGCCCTGCCGCCGAAGATCAGGCGCCGCTCGGCGTTGACGTGCCAGTAGTAGAGGAAGTTCTTCGAGTCGAAGAAGGTGCGACCTCGCGGGCTCACTGACGCGGCGAGCTCCTCGGACATCGGCTCCGTCGCCACGATGTAGCTGCCGATCGACATCAGCCGCTGCCGCAGCCAGGGAACCGTGCCGTCGGTGTATCCGTTCGTGGCCACGAGCACGGCCCCGGCGCGGATCTTTCCGGCACCGGTCACCACCACCCGATCGGCACCATCCCGCTCCACAGAACGCGCCGCGACACCCGTGTGCAGGTCGACGCCCGCCGTCACTGCAGCCGCCGCGAGACCGGTGAAGTAGCGACCCGGGTGGATCATCCCGGACTCCTCGACGACGATCCCACCCGGATAGTGGCTGCTGCCGACCTCTTCGCGCACCTGTGCGCCTTCGAGCATCTGCCCGGACATGCCCTCGGCCTGGAACTCCTCGAGCTCGTGGCGCAACCCGTCCATGTGGCGCCGCGACCAGGCCAGGATCACCAGCCCGGCGCGCCGGTAGTCGCAGTCGAAGCCCTCGGTCTGGACGAACCGCTCGGCGGTGGCGAAGCCTTTCACTCCGGCATGGAAGACGGCGCCGCCGAGGTCCGGACCGTACTGCTTCACGAGGGCGGCGCGGCCCCACTTGAGCCCGGGATGGAAGAGGCCGCCGTTGCGTGTGCTCGCGCCCCAACCCAGGTTGCGCTTCTCCAACAGGGTGACGCGAGCGCCGCCACGCGCCAGCCCGAGCGCCGCCACGATCCCCGTGTAGCCCCCGCCAATCACGACGACGTCCGCCCGCTCGGGGAGTGGCCGGTCGTCGAAGCGCGGAATCGCCGGCATCGTGTCGTGCCAGTAGGGGCGTGGCTTCCAGGTCGGGGCGGGCGCTTGGCTCATCGTCCGTATGATCGCCGAACGTCGACTGGGAGGAAGACATGGCCTGCACGGGCCTCGTGCGCCTGCGCCGCGCAACCGTCGAGGACGCGCCCGGCATTGCGCGGGTCCACGTCCGGACGTGGCAGTCGGCCTATCGGGGCACGATGCCGCAGGCGCTCCGCGACAGCCTCACCTTCGAGCGCCGCGAGGGCTGGTGGAAGGGCGAGCTGGAGCTCCTGAAGGACGACCACCGGCCGTGGATCGCCGTTGATGACGTTCATGTCGTCGGCTTCGTCCACGCGGGACCGAGCCGGGAAGACCCCGACGGCAGCAAGGTCGGTGAGATCTACGCGATTTACGTCGATCCCGAGTGCCAGGGACGGGGCATCGGGCGCGACCTCCTGCGCCACGCGACCCGCGACCTGCGAGCCCTTGGCTTCCGAAAGGCCATCCTGTGGATGCTCCTCGAGAACCAGCCGTCGCGCCGCTTCTACGAGGCAGAGGGCTGGTCGCACGACGGCGGCGAGCGCGGCGAGACGCTCGGCGGGTCCGACATCAAAGAGGCGCGCTACAGCGTCGCGCTGATCTGACCCGCGGGGCTATCTGCCGAGCCGGGCGAGGTCGCAGGTGCTTCAGCCGAGCCCGGGATCGAGGTACGCCACCCGTCCGTCCGCCACCGTCAGCAGGACGCGGCCCGGCAGCTCGCGGCCCAGCAGCGGCGTGTTGCGGCCCTTCGACCGAAGCACCTCCGGGGTCACGCTCCAGCTCTCCCCACGATCGAAGACGACGAGATCGGCGACGACGCCGCCTTCGAACGACGACGCGCCCCGCCGGGGCCACCCATCCCCGAGGACCTGACGTGGCCCGACGACGAGGGCACGGATGGCAGTCGCCAGGGAAAGCTGCTCGGCGTCGATCGCAACGAGCAGGAGGGACAGCGCCGTCTCGAGGCCGCTGATACCGGGGAGTGCATCGCCGAAGGGCACGTCCTTGTCGATCGAGCGATGGGGCGCGTGGTCCGTGGAGATGGCATCCACCGTGCCGACCTCGAGCCCGGCCAGCATCGCAAGCGCATCGCCGGGAGATCGAAGGGGAGGGTTGACCCGCGTGGACGGGTCGTAGGGCCGGGCGGTTGCCGGGCCGCCCGACCACGGGGAGTGGTCGACCTCCCACGCCCACCGACGGTCGCCTCCAAGCCAACCGTCGTGAAGCGCCAGGTGATGTGGCGTCACGTCGCAGGTGAGCGGCAGGCCCTCCGCCTTTGCGCCGCGCACGAGAGCGAGGGCGTCGGCCGTGGAGACGTGCGTGAGATGCAGGCGCGGCCGGACGCCAGTGGGAGCGTCCGCGACGACCTGCCGCAGGACCGCGATTGCCCGCCCCACCGCAGCCGTTTCGGCAGCGGGCGGAGCTCCGGCCAGTCCGAGGATGGTCGCGGGCACGCCCTCGTTCGCCTCGGCGCCCGCGGTGAGCAGCCGATCTTCGGGATGTTCCACGACAGCCAACCCCAGGCCCCCGGCCTCGGTGAGCGCCGCGCGCAGGAGCTCGGGGTCGTCGACGGGTGCTCCGTCATCGCTGAAGCCGCGCGCACCGGCCGCTGCGAGCGCCGCAAGGGGCGCCAGGGCGTGCCCCTCCCTGCCGAGGGAGATGGTTCCATACGGCAAAACGCGAACCGGCGAGCCCGATGTGGTCGAGGCCGACAGGATCCGCGCGACGCCTTCCGGGCGATCGATGGGCGGGCTCGTATTCGGCATGACGCAGACGCTCGTGAAGCCGCCGTGTGCCGCGGCCGCCAGTCCGCTCGCGATCGTTTCCGCGTCCTCGCCGCCGGGCTCGCGCAGGTGGGCATGCAGATCGAAGAGTCCGGGCGCGACGACCACCGACGGCGTCCTCCGCGACCCGCGTCGCGCCCAGTCGACGTCGACGACGACTCCGTGCTCGACCAGCAAGCCGGCCAGGCCCTCTCGACCGCTTCCCGGGTCCACCAGCCAGACGTCCTCGAGCTCCAGGCGCTCGACTCGGTCCCCGATGGCGAGCTCAGTTCGGGCCATGGCACGCGCACAGGAGCGAGAGGACAGCCATGCGCACGGCGACGCCGGTGGCGACCTGTGTCGTCACCAGCGAGTGCGGCCCCGCAGCGACCGCCGGATCGATCTCGACGCCCTCGTTCATGGGCCCGGGGTGGAGCACCACGACGTCGGGGCGGCACGCCCGGAGCCGTGCCTCGGTGAGCCCGTAGCGCGCCGCGTAAGCGACCTCGGAGGGAGCACCGGCGGGCTGGAGCCGCTCGCGCTGGACGCGGAGCGCCATCACCGCAGCGGCGTCACGGAGCGCCGCGTCGAGGTCGGTCGTGACGGTCACGCGCCGTTCGCCCGGGAGCGCCCGCGCCCAGGCTTCGAAGCCGCGCAATAGTCCTCCTGGTCCGGTCAGCCAGAGGTCGACGCCCATGGTGGTCAGCGTCCAGACGTTCGAGCGCGCCACCCGCGAGTGCAGCACGTCCCCGACGATGGCCACCTTTGCGCCGCGCAACCGTTCGCCGGGGAGCGCCGCGCGCAGCGTCGCGAGATCAAGCAGTGCCTGGGTCGGGTGGGCATGCCAGCCGTCGCCCGCGTTGATCACGTGGCCGCCGAAGTGCCGCGCGGCCAGCTCGGCGGCGCCACTCCGCGGATGGCGCAGGACGAGGAAGTGAGCGCCCAGCGCCTGGAGCGTCCGCAGCGTGTCGGTGAACGACTCGCCCTTGGTCACCGAGCTGCTCGACACCGCAACGTTGACGACGTCCGCGCCCAGCGAGCGCGCCGCGATCTCGAAGGAGACGCGTGTCCGCGTCGAGGCCTCGTGGAAGAGGATCGTGACGCCGCGACCCTTCAGCGCGGCAGGCACCGCACCGGCTGCTCGGGCCGAGGCCATCGCTCGCGCCCGTTCCAGCACTACCTCGAGCTGCGACGCGTCGAGGTCGTCGACGTCGAGCAGGTGGCGATTCGGCCACGCCACGCGATCCGCTCGTTGGGTCGCGCTCGCGCCGGGAGTCACTCGGACCGTCGATCCCCGGCGGCGGCTGGCGCTGCCGCGGCGGCCACCTCCAAGCGCTCGATGACGACCTCATCGGTGCCGCTGTCGACCTCGCGAAGGTGGACGCGAACGACCTCGTCCCGCGATGTCGGCACGTTCTTGCCGACGTGGTCGGCGCGGATCGGCAGCTCGCGGTGCCCGCGATCGACGAGGACCGCAAGGCGCACCGCCGCCGGGCGGCCGTGGTCCATCAGGGCATCCATCGCGGCGCGCACGGTGCGGCCCGTGAAGAGCACGTCGTCGACCACCACGATCGTGGTGGAGGCGAGGTCGAACGGGAGGTCCGTGCCCTTGACCTCGGGCTGGCGGCCGATGCGCGACAGGTCGTCGCGGTAGAAGGTGATGTCCAGCGTGCCGACGGGGACCCGCACGCCCTCGTTGGCCTCGATCATGTCCGCGATTCGCCGCGCCAGGGGGACACCGCGCCGCTGGATGCCGACGAGGGCCATGCGGTCCGTGCCGCCGTGCTTCTCGACGATCTCATGGCCGATGCGGACGAGAGCGCGCCGCACTTCGTCGGCGGTCATGATCTGCCGAGAGCTCACCAGCTCCTCCTCCTCGCCGGGCTCGCCGGGCCGGACCGTGGAAGGTCCACGTCAGGATAGCAGCGGGGCAGTCTCAGAACGCGGGCACGCCGCCGTCGACGTTGATGTCGTGGATGCGCAGGCCGCCGTAGCCGTGCACATCCCAGGTGCGCAGTCGCAGCTCACCGGCGGGCTGATCGTCCGAGGCAGCCACCCACGCGACGCGGTCCGACCCGAGCGAGAACGCCCGCTTGGCGAGCGTCGGATCCAGCAGCGGGCTGCCGTAGTCGATCCCGCCGGCCGCCGGCAGCAGACGCAGTACCGCCAGGCGGCCCCAGATTGCGCCCTGCCCGTCGGCGATCCAGTACCCGAACGTGGCACCGCTGTCCGCCCAGCGCACCTGCCAGTCGAGCACGGGATCCGTGGATTCGTTGCGGTCCGGCTCGACGGCCTCGGGGGAGATGGCGACGCCCGGAGTGCCCGACGCATTGATCGAAGGTGCTGGAGCTGCGGGACTCGGAGACGCGTCCGGGCGATGGCCGTGTCCCGGCCGTTGGCTGCGTGGGGTAGCGGGGGGCATCGGCGTGATGTCGGGATGGCCGAGGCCCTCGGCGTCGGGCGGCGTGGCGACCGGTGCAACGATCGCCTTGTGGTCGACGAAGGGATCCACGGAGCGCCAGTCCACGAGGTATAGCCCGCCGACCGTCGGCGTGACGGTGCTGCCGGCAACGGCGAGCGCTCCCATCCAGCTGATCGCCCAGCGGTCCTTGCCGTCGACCGCGGGCAGCCACATCCGGTTGACCGGGACCTGGCGGCTCTCGCCGGTGACCAGATCCAGCACGAAGGTGCCCGTGGACGGTCCCTTGCCCTTCGGCAGCGGCATCACGCGGCTGATCACGATCCGGGTGCCGGCCCACGAGGCGAAATACGAACCGTGGTCGCTGGTGAGCCGCTGGGCCCTGGACTCGCCGAGCCGCCATACGTAGACGTCGGGTCCCGTGCTGCGGTCGGCCGGCATGGCACTGAAGGCGAGCATCTCACCGGCGGGGGACCACGCGGCGGGCGCACCGGTGGTTCGGACGTGATCGAGGATGGCGACGGCGGCCGTGGCCGAGCCTGCGCTCGGGAGCGGAGAGCCGGGCGGCGGGCTCTGGGTCCCGCGTGGGTCTGGTGTCGTCCTCGGCGTCGGAGCCGGCGTCTTCGGGGCTCTCGTCGGCCTGGTGGTCGAGGTTGGCGAGACCTGGGGATGGTTTGGCGTCTGCTGGGTGACCTCGGTCGGCTCAGGCGAGGCGGGGTGGTGGGTCGCGCCCGGCGTCGGGTTCGTTCCACCGGGGCCCGTGGCAGGGCCGGGGCTCGAGGACCCGGTCGCCGCGCCTGATCCGCTTCCGGTCGCGTTGGCCGGGAGCGTGACCACTGAGATCGTCTCCTGGCCGGTGTCGTTCATGGCGAGCAGTGCCATGCGGCCCTGCCCGGACTGGACCGCCATGCCGCTGCGGCCGCCGCTGCCCGGGATGCGCAGCACCGGATGCGTGCCGGTGTCGGCCGCGGAGCACTCGATCGTTGGCGTGGGGCAAACCTGCCCGACGTTGGTCTGGTAGACCGTCACGCCATCCGCCGAGAAGTCGGCGACGAAGACGGGCTCGGACTGGACGTCGAACGGCGTGGGATTCGCCGCCTGCGGACCCGTGCTCGGCAGTACGGTCACGCCGGTGTTCAGCTGCGTCGCGATCACGACGATGGCCAGGGTCAGGCTCGACGCGGCCG
>JBBRYO010000157.1:0-6645 GCA_038237595.1 Candidatus Limnocylindrales bacterium
ACCAGGAGCTGCCGCCCGAACACGTTGAGACGCGGCCTATGCTTGGCCATGAGAGCCACCCTCGGGTATGGAGATTTGACACCCCAGACCCTGAGCGGTGGCTCTCAGTTGTCAACAACGTGTGTGGGAAGTACACCTAGGCGCGCCCGCGCGCGGACGGGCTGCCGGTGCCATGCTGCCCCGCCGTAGTTCTTAGCGTTCTCTCAGAATGCGGCCGGTAGGATCGGCAGGAGGTGCCCCCAGGTATGCGGCTTCTGCTGGTCGAGGATTCCCCGAAGATGGCGGCTATCCTGCGGCGAGGGCTGACCGAGGAGGGCTACGCAGTCGATGTCGCCATGACCGGGATCGACGCCGTGTGGATGGCGACGGAGAACCCGTTCGACGCGATCGTCCTGGACGTCGTCCTGCCGGACATCGACGGGTTCGAGGTGTGCAGCCGCATCCGCGCCGCCAAACGCTGGTCACCCTTGCTGATGCTCACAGCGCGCGACGATGTTGTCGATCGCGTCCGGGGCCTGGACGTCGGTGCGGACGACTACCTCACCAAGCCGTTTGCCTTCGAGGAGCTCTTCGCGAGGCTGCGCTCGCTGATCCGGCGCGGCCCGCGAGAACGGCCGCCGGTGCTGGTCATGGCGGACCTGGAGCTCGACCCGGCAGCGCATTCGGTCCGCCGGGCCGGCAAGGCCATCCATCTGACCGCGAAGGAGTTCGCACTGCTCCAGTACTTCATGCAACACCCGGACGACGCTCTCACGCGCTCCGAGCTGCTGGAGCACGTCTGGGACTTCGCCTTCGACGGCGATCCCAACATCGTCGATGTCTACATGGGCTACCTGCGCGAGAAGATCGATCGGCCCTTCGGCCGGCGCTCCCTCGAGACGGTAAGGGGCGTCGGATACCGACTGCGGAGCGAACCCCCGGAGGCACGTCCCTCTTGATGCACGTCCCGCTCAAGGTCCGGCTCATCGCCGTCTTCGGCGTGGCCATGGCGCTGGTGCTGCTCGGCCTCGGTGCCTTCATCTATGTTCGCCTCGGCGACGAACTGCTGGCCTCGATGGACCAGGGGCTGCGATCGCGGGCGCAGGTGCTCGAGGCGGCCGTCGGGGGCGCCGGCGCGCAGAGCCTGATCGGCGGCAAGAGCAAGCTGATCGATCCCGACGAGGCCTTCGCGCAGGTCCTCGACTCCTCCGGCCAGATCATCGACGCCAGCTCTGCCGTGTCCGACGCGCCGCTGCTCAACCCCCAGGAAGTGACCGCCATGGCCGAGCCGACATTCCTGAGTCGCAACGTCCAGGGCTTCGACGATACCGTCCGGCTGCTGGCCGTGCCGCTGGGGAAGGCAGCCGGAAAGTCGGTGGTCGTGGTGGGTTCAAACCTGGGCGATCTGCGGGAGGCCGGCGACAGGCTGCTTCTCGTGATGGCCACGATCGGGCCAGCGGCGCTGATCGTGACGCTGCTTGCCGGGTGGCTGCTGGCCACGGCAGCACTGCGCCCGGTGGAAGACATGCGCCGCGAAGCCGCCGCCATCTCCGCCTCGGAGCCGTCTCGCCGGCTGCCGGTTCCCGCCACGGGCGACGAGCTCGCACGCCTGGCGGCGACGATGAACTCGATGCTCGATCGGCTCCAGGAGGCAATCGAGCGCGAGCGCCGTTTCGTCGACGACGCCAGCCACGAGCTGCGCACGCCCCTCGCCACGCTGCGCGGAGAGATCGAGCTGGCGCTGTCGCGGCAGCGCACGGTACCCGAGCTGCAATCGTCGCTGCGCAGCGCCCAGGAGGACGTCCACCACCTCCAGCGCCTGGCCGACGCACTGCTCGTGCTGGCGCGGTCGCGTGGCGGACGGATTCCCGTCCGGCGCCAGGCGACGCCGCTCGACGTGCTCGTGGCGCAGAGCGTGAAGGCGGTCGACGCCCAGGCCGCCGGCGCCGGGCTCACGATCCAGGTCGACGCGCCGTCGGACAAGGTCAACGTCGACCGGGAGCGTGTCCAGCAGGCGCTCCGCAACCTCCTCGAGAACGCCATTCGCCACACATCCAAGGGAGGATCCATCCAGCTCCGGGCTCGGCGCGGCATGGGCGTCGTTCGCTTCGTGGTCGAGGACTCAGGCCCCGGATTTCCGCCCGGCATGATCAAGCGCGCATTCGTTCCGTTCGCGCGGCACGATGGAGACAACGAAGACCACGGCGGCGCCGGGCTCGGGCTGGCCATCGTTCGCGCGGTGGCCGAGGCCCACGGCGGCTCTGCGAGAGCGGAGAACACGCCGACCGGCGCCCGGGTGACCCTGACCCTGCGGACCTGAGCGCCGCCGACCCTCAGCCGCCGCAGTGCACCCTGGCGTGTGCCCAGTCCGCGTGGTCGTAACGGATTCCGTCGCCGGCATCCGTAACCGCGAGGGTCAGCTGGTTCGCCCCGGTCAGGTCGGCAACCAGGTGCTGCGCCTGAGACGCCCCGGTCAGCAGGCCGCTCTGCGCCGCGAGCGTGCCATCCGCGAGGACCTGGAAGCGCACGGACCCGTTGTTGCCGACTTCATCGTCGATCCCCACGTCAGCAACGAACTGCGTGCAGCTACCGCCCAGGTAGTACGTGATGCGGCTCACGGCATGCGCGCCGATCCCGCTCAGGTAGGTCTTGCCGGCGATCTGGAGCCGTTTGCCGTCGCCGCTCGCCTTCCCGCCGTTGCTCGTGTTGCGCTCCATCGGTCCCCAGCCGTTGACGGCGCTGACCGGCGCGAGGGCGGAGACCGCCGACCACCCGGGCGAAGGGGGCCGATGGACCGCGCTCACCCTGACGAGCACGGTCCCATGTGAGGGAACCGTGGCGCTGATGTTGCCCGACGTAGTGGTCTTCTTGCCCGACCAGACGCCCAGGACGCCATAGGACTCGGCCTGCTGCATGCCCACGGCAGCAGCGGTCGTGCTCACGAACCGCTGCGAGCCGGTCTCGTTGAGGAATACCACGGCGCGGTCACCGTTGGCCAGGGGCTTGCTGTAGATCGTGAGGCCGTTGCCGCTGTGGACGATCGTCGCCTGCTTGCCGAGGGGGTCCTGGTCGATCGCGAGCACTCCAGGGTCCTTCAGCGTCTGGAAGGTGAAAGCGTCGGACTGGCGAAGGTCGGTGCTGATCAGGAGTGGCGCGGCCATGATCGCCCAGAGGGTCATCTGGGTCCGCTGCTCGCGGTGCGTCATGTGCGGGTTCCCGACCTCGAGCATGTCCGGGTCGTTCCAGTGCCCGGGGCCCGCGAATCTTGCGAGGCCCTCGTTGACGTGCACGATCGCGATCATCGACTCCCATGAATCGTGGATGTCAATGCTCGTGCGCCACAGGTTCCCGATCTTCGACGCCCAGGTCCAGGGCGAGTTGTGGCCCCAGTTGCAGATCGAGTAGACGATGGCGCGCGACACGTGGTCGAGCGCGTTCCGCATCGCCGCGTAGCGGTCGGGCGCAGGCACGCCGTTGCTGTGGCAGTTGTCGTACTTCAGATAGTCGACGCCCCATCGAGCGAAGGTCCGTGCATCCGTGAGCTCATGGCCGAGCGAGCCCGGCGAGCCGAGCTTGTTGCAGGTGTGGGTCCCCGCATCGCCGTAGATTCCGAGCTTGAAGCCCCGGGCGTGCACGTAGTTGGCGAGCGCCTTGATGCCGTGCGGGAAGCGCGCGTGGTTCGCCACGAGCTTGCCGGAGGAGTTGCGGTTCGGGGCTCCCCAGCAGTCGTCGACGTTGATGTACTTGTAGCCAGCGTCGCGCAGCCCGGTGGCGACCATCTTGTCAGCGATCTGGCGGACCGTGGATTCGTTGATGTGGCAGCCGAATGCATTCCATGTGTTGAAGCCCATCGGAGGGGTGGCCGCGAGCCGGGTGGATCCGGCCGCGGACCCGCTGGTGGGCGATGAGGCAAATGCCTGCGAGGAGGGCGCCAGGTAGATGAACAGGGCGAGCAGGAATGCACTCCCCAGGCAGATGGATGCGATCGAACGCAGGAACCGCCGACTACGCATCAGGTCGAGCAGCGAGCTGGCTAGGGCATCCACCGCTGAGGGCGGCCGGTCCGCGAGTCGAATCACCGCGCCTGGGGGCCGTTCCGGTAGGCGACGTGGCAGGAGCGCCGGTGGCAGAAGCTGCTCGTGATGCCGTCGAAGCCACTAGGGGAGCGGCCGATGACGCGAGGACCGCGCCGGGCGCGGCGCACCATGAACGTCACGTCGCCTCCTTGCTGCCCGGCGGGTCTCCGTGCTGGGGCCGGTGAAACCCGCCCGGCCACCCTAGCCCGGCCACCTTAGCCCGGCCACCTTAGCCCGGCCACCTTAGCCCGGCTTCGGGCCGAGCGCAATCCTGTGCGACAATCGCCGAAACCTGCCCAGAGGAGGAACGGTACGTGTCGAGTGAGGACAACAAGGCGGTCGTGCGCCGCTTCGTCGATGAGATCTTCGACCAGGGAAGCGTCGCCGCCGTGGACGAGCTGGTCGACGACAGTTTCGTGCCGCACACGTGGCCGTCGGTCACCGGCAAGGAAGACTTCAAGCAAACGGTCGTGCGGATGGCGAAGGCCGTCAAGGACCCGCACCACACGATCGAGGACATGGTCGCCGAGGGCGACCGGGTTTCGGTGCGCCTGACATCTCACGCCACCCAGAACGGCGACGTGATGGGCGTCCCGGCCGCCGGCAAGGAGTACACGATCGCGGAGCACCACATCTTCCGGATCGTCGACGGCAAGGTCGTCGAGCACTGGCACGTCGCCGACATGCTGGGGATGATGGAGCAGATCGGCGCGTTCCCAGCGCCAAAGCCGAAGTCGTAGACGTAGGCCGGGCCCCGTGGCGGAGGGCTCGCTCGCGGCCCGCTTCAGTGCGTGGCGGTCAGGTGCGTGTGCAGGAACTCGGTGAACGGCACGTTCAGGCGGCGCAGGCCGTGGATCCGCACGCCGCTCGTGAGCGCGCTGATCACCTTGCCGTTGCCGAGATAGATGCCGATGTGGCTGCCGTGGCCATACACCACCAGGTCGCCGGGGCGCCCGTTCGTACGACTCGCCTGGCCCCGTCGCTGGAATGCCGCCATGTAGCCCGCCGCCGTCTTGCGGGTTCCGCCGATGACGCCGGCTTCGCGTGCGTCCTTGAAGGCCCGGAAGACAAGGCCTGAGCAGTCAAAGGTTCGGGGTCCATCCGTGCCCATCCGATAGGGAGCACCGAGATGGTGGCGAGCCGCCGCGATCACCTCGGCGGCTGCGGTCGGGCCGGTGCCACTCGCCGCGACGGGCTGGGCAAGGCCGCTGACCAGGAGTGTCGCGAGGGCAAAAACGCTGAGGAGGTAACGGCCCCGACGGGCACGGTGGACGCGAGGGTGGTCGCGGTTGACGGCGCGCACGCGCGCCCGGCGGTCGATCAACGATCGTTCCTCTCTACCAGGACACCGTTCTGAGGACGGTGGCGAAGGGCCGGTCCGGGAGCTGGGGCAACCGGATGCGCGACTGGTGCACCTTACCAACGAAATGTGAGAGGGAGCTGAATGGCGGGGCACTGATCGTTCGCGGAGCCGTGCCATTCGTACAGGCGGGTCGGGCCGCCCCCCTGGTGGAGCCGCGCGGAGGCACGCACCGGGAAGGTGGCCATGCCGCGGATCCGGGGCGGAACCGCGAAGAACCGACAACCGGTCTCGGGCAGACCGCACTGATGGGACTGTGCTCGGCTGGTGGAAGCACCCGGTCGCGTACTACCGCTACACGTACGGAGCGAGCTCCGGCACGTTCACCAACGAGTGCAACACCTACGGCCTCGCCGGCTAGATGGTCCGTGGCCTCTCTTCGGGGGGTCGCAGCGCCGCGAAGAGGCGGTAGAAGAGCAGGTCATAGAGGATCTTCAACCCGCCGCCGACGAAGAACGGCACGCTCGACAAACCGGCCATGCCGAGCAGCGGGGTCGCGATGAATGGCGCCGGCGCGGAACCGATGCTCCGGGCAATGCCGGCGACCCCGGCGGCCGCCGAGCGCTCATCCGGGTCGACCACGGCAACGATGTACGACTGGCGCGCTGGCACGTCCATCTGGCTGAGGCTGAACCGCAGGAAGAGGACCAGCGCCGCCAGCGGAAGCGTCGGCATCAGCGGCAGCAGGATCAGCAGCACGTTGGACGGGAGATGGGTGAAGACCATCGTCCGCACCAGCCCGATACGCGCCGCCAGCCGCGCCGCCACCGGGGCGGAGAAGCCGGCCAGGATATTTGCCACGAAGAAGATCGCGCCGAGCAGCTCCGGTGACGCTCCGTAGCGGAGGTTGAACCAGTAGGCCACCAGGCTCTGGCTCACAAGGGCGCCGCCGAAGGAGTCGATGGCGAAGAGGCTCGAGAAGCGCAGGACCGTCGACCTGGATCGATGCAGCCCCAGTTGTCCCGCGATCGTCGTGGAGGACCTCGCCTCCACCTCGACGCGCGGCGACAGCCGCCCGAAAGCAATCGCCAGGAGGATGCCGACGACGGCGTACCCGAGCACCACGGCCCGGTAGCCATCCACGGTCGAGACCCCTGCCAGTCGCAGCCCTCCAACGAGCAGTCCAGCCGCCAGCGCTCCGGTCGCCGTGGCGAAGCTGCCGATGAGGCTGTACCAGCCGAAGATCCTGGTGCGCTCCCTGTCAGGCAGGATGTGGCTGAGCGAAGCCTG
>JBBRYO010000158.1:0-6640 GCA_038237595.1 Candidatus Limnocylindrales bacterium
ATGATGGCCGCGCCGGACATGGTCGGCGGCACCCAGGACATGCTCGACACGGTGCTCATGAAGCGGCGTCCCGGCCATCTCGTCATCAAGGGTGGCGCCGAGTCGCTGCGCGGCGTCGGCATCCTCGCAGGCGCGCGCCAGCGGCAGCCCTCGTCCGCCGGGATGGCGGTCAAGATCGAGGACGGCGACGGGTTCGGGCGCGCCAACCGGGCGGTGACCGTCGAGGCGCTCTCGCAGCTCGGCGCGCTCGACGATCGGGACCTTCGTGCTCTGGCACCGCAGCATCGCCCGGTCTCCCGGGACCCGATGCGGCGGGTGGTCGCCGAGTCGGTCGTGGACTTCGAGCTCGCGCCCATCTCCGAGCTGCTCTGAGGCGTATCACCTGGTGAGCGGAATGCAGCCAGTCCCCGATCCCTACCGTCAGCTCGGCGTGCAGCGCGGCGCCACGATCGTCCAGATCAAGGCCGCCCATCGCAGCCTCGCCAAGCGCTTCCACCCCGATGCTCCCGAGGGCGATGCGAGGCGGTTCCTCGCCATCCAGGAGGCGTACTTGCTGCTCTCGGATCCGCTTCGACGGCGCGACTGGGATGCGGGGCACGCTCCGGGTCCGGTTCGCGCAGGGGCCGCTCCACAGGGACGAGCCACGCGGTCACGAGCTGCCAGCGGTCGCTGGACGCGCGAGGACACCGAGGCAGGCGCTCGATACAACCGGGCGCCGGGGGCGGGTCGCGGCTCCGTTGAACGAGGCACAGGCGCAGGGCCGGGCACGGCGGGTGCCTCGGACGCGTCCGGTGATGGAGTCGGGAGGGAACGCGGTGCGAGCGGGGCCAGTGGCAGGTCCGGCGCCGGCGGCACACCGCGGGGAACGGCCGCTCCACGGGGAGGGGGCACGGCCCGGGAGCGCGCTGGAGCAGGGGACGAGGAAGCCCGGCGGGAGGATGCCCCCTGGAGCCAATCCGGCCGAGAAGCCTCCAGCCGGAGCTACACCTGGTCGGCCGAGCGCGTTCCCTGGTGGGAGGACTTCACGCCGCGGAGTCAGGCCGCGGAGCCACGCGATGCGGCAAGCCGGCGTGAAGGTGGAGGGCGGAAGCGCTCAAACAGCGACGGACCGGGCGCCGGTGCATCGAATGCGTCGCATGGTGGTACCGGATCCGGTGGCGACACTTCAACTGGGTCCGCCGGCGCCCAAGGCGGGACCACGGGCCGTGGCGCGGGTGCCCCAAACGGCACACCAAGCGGCGATGCCGCTGCCCTCGGCGGCCCTTCGCCGTCCGGAGCGCCTCCCTCGCGCCCTGCCGGCCCCGAGATGGATGTCTACAGCCGATCGAGCGGCGCCGCCTGGTCGATGGCGGCCCGCCGCTATTTCCGAAAGGGCGACGCGGACCTGCCGAGCCGTGGCGCGTTCGTGTACCGCGGCACCCAGGTGGTCACGGGCGCCGAGGCACGCCAGGTCAAGGAGGAAGAGGCGCGTCGCCGTTCGGCGACCGACGACCTCCTGCGACCGCGACCCGGAACGAGGGCTGCTCCACGCCAGGCCCTCGACCACGAACCGGACGACCTCGATCGATCGAACCGTCGATCCCAGGCCCGGCCGACGCAGGCGCCGACACCGTCGAAACCCGGCGAGGACCCAGACACCGCCGCCGCAACGACGCCCGGCGCCGGACCCAGCGCGAATCCGCGAGTCGACACGGCCCCGCAGCCAACTGCCGAATCGATCACCAGTGAGCGGGGCAGCACGGCCCCGCAGCCAGCTGCCGAATCGATCACCAGTGAGCGGGGCAGCACGGCCCCGCAGCCAGCTGCCGAATCGATCACCAGTGAGCGGCGCAGCACGGCCCCCCGGCCAGCTGGCGATCCCGCACCGCGGAGCACCTCCCTCGGCAGCCAGCCGGGTGGAGCGCCCGTGACGAGGACCGCTGCATCCGTTCGCCGGACCGGCACTGCGTCCCGAACCTCCCGACCCGTTCCGACCGAGGACGCGGCCTCACGGGACGCCTCCATTGGGGCGAGCGCGATCATCGGCGCCGTGGCGGCACTCCTGGTCACCACGCCGATCGTCCTCCTCGGCGGCGTCGTGCTCTCCCGTCCCGTCGAGCCGCTCTTCGTGGCGGTCGTGCTGATCCTCGCCGCGCTCAGCGGCGGAGTCGCCGCCGCGGCCTGGGAAGCCGGCCGACACGGGAATTCGTCAGGCTAGGCTCAACGCAGCGGCCTCGACCGCGCGAATTTCAGCCATACGTCCACTGAGAGCGCGCTATCCACGGATTCGGAGCTGGCGCCACCCGCTTGGCGGCGGGGGCGAGGTCTGGGAGCGCATCGATAGCCGTTGACGGCTGACAAACCGCCCGTAACCGCTTCGGTTTGAGCGGAGCCCTCCTCCAGCCGAGCTTCGCCTTGGATAACGTGCGCCATAGAGGACGTATGGCTATTTTGGCCCGTTCGCGCCCGCCGCCCGGCCTCGGCCCGCTGCCGCCGCGCGGCCGCGCCCGAACACCGCCGCGCGTCCGCCGCGCGTCCGCCGCGCGGACTCAACCACCAGACCCCCGCCACACAACGTGAACGGGCGCGGCCGTCGCCGACCGCGCCCGCTGCGATACCAGGAAATTGAGCACGCTCCTCAGGCGTTGATCCCGTGCCAGGGCTCGACCGTCACGGTGCGGTGTCCGGGGCTGCCGCCGAGCTCGATCTGGCGGAGCTGCCGGTTGTTGCTGTAGTCGCTCTCGAAGAGATGGCCCGCCGGGTTGGCCTTGACCGAGATGTAGTACGTGCCATTGGGCACGTGCGTGATGTCGAGCGATTGGCCGGGCAGAGTCTGGGAGTAGGTATCTCCCCAACCTGCCGGCAGCGCCTCGCGCGTCCAGATGGAGCGCGCGTCGCCGCACGCACTGCCGAAGCCGACGAAGTAGGGGTTCCACTCTGCACCCGGCCTGGTCATGTCGATGGCGTCGGTGGGAGCGAGGCAGAAGGCCTCTTTCTCACTGATGACCACGTTCTGCTGCGAGGCGTCGAGCAGCGAATACCGCGCGAACTGCGTGAAGTGCCAGTGCTGGTGTCCCGATCGCGGGTCGTAGACCATCGTGCCGACGCGTGCCCGGCCGATGGCCTTGCCGTCCTTGAAGAAGTATTCCCACGCGTTCATCACGGCCTCGCCCCGCCGGCGGTAGCCCTCCACCACCATCGGAGTGGGACCGGCGTCCCAGACGGTCGCCGAGAAGTCGATGAAGTCGCCGGTGCCCTGGTGGTCGATCGCGATGCTCCAGGCGGGCAGCGCGACGAGGTCGGGCAGCGTGCTGGGATCGGGGCTTCCCTGCGTCGGCAGCGCGCCGAGCGGGCCGGCACGGTTGACGATGCCCGGCGCGTGACCGGGACCACCGGGTGGGCAGAACGGAGGGCACGGGCAGATTTCGCGGCAACCTTTGCTGCCGCTCTTGAGCTCGAGGCTCATGGTCACCGAATTCTGGTCATTCGGGATGCCGAAGAAGCTGGCGTAGTCTTGGTTGATGGACACCGTCATGTGGTACCGGCCGTTCTTCGCGTTCAGCGTGATGCCCTGGTATCCGAACGCCGAAACGGCCCAACCCCGATCGATGCCCCAGACGGAGCCGAGGGTGAAGGGACCTGCATAGCAACCGCGGGGATAGGTCGGGTTCATGGGGCCGTCCGGAGAGACACGCATGTCGCTACCCGACGGGCAGAACGCATAGGAATGCGACAGCACCTGGTGGCCGTCGAGATCCGTGATCACCACGTGGAAGAACTTCGGCATCCCGTGAAGCCCGGTCACGAGCCCGTCGGGGAGTGACCGGTATCTCGAGCCGGACTGGGTCCTGATCACCTGCGAGGCGGTGATCGGATGGTCGTAGTCGGGCCGCCCGGCATTGATCTGCCACGCGCCGCCGACGGCCTCCAGCAGGATTCCGGGGTCGATGAAGGCGGGCTGTCCCTTGAAGTGCGCCGCAGTGATGTGGGCTCGCGGCGAGTAGAGGCGGACTGACGGGTCGGCAGGGCCGGAGGATCCGGCGGCGACGGGGACTGCTCCCGTCGCAAGGGCGGTCCCCGCGATCAGGATGGAGAGCAACGACGAAATCCAGCGCTGGCGGTGGGCCATGGTGCTCCTCTGCGGGGTGACCTGGGGCGGTCGTCTGACGGCGGCTGATGGGGTTCGGCGCACTCACAGACGGGTGGCCCGCGGCGATTGTTCCGTCTTTTCGGTGAACCCGTGCAAACGGGACTCACGGCCGGCCTCACACTTGACGGCATGACGGTTCGCGTTCGCATCGCCCCCAGCCCGACCGGCCCGCTGCACATCGGCACGGCGCGCACGGCTCTTTTCAACTACCTCTTCGCGCGTCGCCATGCAGGCACGTTCATCCTGCGCCTCGAGGACACCGACGTGGCGCGCTCCACGACCGAATACGAGCGCGACATCCTCGACGGACTGCACTGGCTCGGGCTCGAGTGGGACGAGGGACCGGAGGTTGCCGGGCTGCCTGCGCGCGGGCCCTTCGGGCCGTACCGGCAGATGCAGCGGCTCGATTCCTACCGCGAGGCAGTCGAGCGGCTGCTCCGCGAGGACAAGGCCTACCACTGCTACTGCACGCCAGAGGAGCTCGCCGCGGACCGGCAGGAACAGGAGGCTGCACACCAGCCGCCGCATTACGTCGGCCGCTGTGCGCACCTCACGTCGTCGGAGCGCCTCGCACTCGAGGCCGAGGGTCGCAAGCCCGTCCTCCGCTTCCGCATCGGAGAGGGCGTGGTGGAGTTCGACGACATCGTGCGCGGCCACGTCGCGATCGACACGAGCGCACTGGGCGGCGACTTCGTGATCGTCCGTTCCGACGGCACGCCGCTCTACCACTTCACGGTCACCGTCGACGACGCCGCGATGGAGATCAGTCACATCATCCGGGGAGAGGATCACCTCTCGAATACACCCAAGCACATCCTGCTGTTCAGGGCGCTCGGCGCGGAGCTGCCGAACTTCGCGCACCTGCCGCTGATCCTCAATCCGGACCGCACCAAGATGTCCAAGCGCAAGAGCCAGACGGCCATCGACGACTACCGCGAGGAGGGCTTCATCCGCGAGGCGCTCGTCAACCACCTCGCGCTGCTCGGCTGGTCGTCGGGCAGCGAGGAGGAGGTCTTCAGCCTCGAGGAGCTGGTCGAGCGATTCGATCTCGAGCGCGTGCACTCCGGCGGGGCCATCTTCGACCGCGAGCGTCTCGAATGGCTGAACGGACAGTGGATCCGCCGCCTGACCGACGAAGACCTGGTCAGCCGGGTGCTCCCCTACCTGGTCGCGGACCTCGAGACGCGGCGAGAAGGCGGTGAGGCCGTTCGCATCCCCACCGAGGACGACCTGCGGCTGCTCCTGCCCCTGGTTCGAGAGCGACTGCCGTTGCTTTCGTCGATCGGGGGGATGGTCGACTTCCTCTTCGTCGAGGAGCTCAGGCTCGATCCCGCGCTGCTCGTTCCCAAGCGCTGGGATGCCGCCACGACGTTCGAGGGCCTCACGGAGGCGCGAAAGGTCATCGCAGAGGCCCGCGGTGTGGCCTTCGAGGCCGACGAGCTCGAGGCGCCGCTGCGCGCGCTGGCCGAAGCCCGCGGCTGGAAGGCCGGCGACCTTTTCATGGCCATTCGTGTCGCCGTCACTGGCCGCACCGCCACGCCGCCGCTCTTCGATACGCTCGTGGCCCTGGGACCCGAGCGGACGCTCGAGCGGCTGGACACCGCGAGGGCCCTCTTGGAGGAGACCACCCCGGTCGCCCATGATTGACACGCGACCCCACGCATCGGCGCTCACGCCGCCGGCGGCACGACGCCGCACCCACAACACGAGGCTTCGATGACGCTCGACCGCGCCGGGTTCGCAGAGTGGCTGGACCGCTACGTGGGAGCCTGGAAGAGCTACGACCCGGAGGCCATCGGTGACCTCTTCAGCAGGGACGCGCAGTACCGCTACCACCCGCAGGATGAGCCGATCAAGGGGCGCGACGCAATCGTCGCCGACTGGCTGGACGGACGTGACACGCCCGGCACCTACGACGCGAAGTACGAGCCACTGGCGATCGACGGCGAGACCTACGTCGCGAAGGGCTGGAGTCGCTACTTCGACGGGGACGGTACGCTCAAGGACGAGTACATCAACATCTACGTGTGCCAGTTCGACAACGAAGGTCGCTGCCGCGACTTCACGGAGTGGTGGATCCGCAACCGCGAATTTGCGCGCGCCGAAGCCCAGGCGTCCGCCGCCCCCGCGACCCCTGAACAAACCGCACCGACAGGAGGCTGAGGCCAGGATGACCGCGCGCCGCTCCGTCCTGGTGGTCGACGACGAGCAGACCCTGCGCGAGACGCTGGCCGAGACGCTCACCCAGGACGGTCTGCGCGTGGTCACGGCTGCGAACGGACGGGAGGCGCTGGAACGCTTCCGGGCCGACCCTCCCGACCTCATCCTGCTCGACCTGATGCTGCCCGAGCTCTCCGGGATCGAGGTCTGCCGCATCGTGCGGCGCGAATCGGCGGTGCCGATCCTGATGCTCACGGCACGCGACAGCGAGATCGACAAGGTGGTCGGGCTCGAGCTCGGCGCCGACGACTACGTGACCAAGCCGTTCAGCCTGCGCGAGCTCCAGGCACG
>JBBRYO010000159.1:0-6632 GCA_038237595.1 Candidatus Limnocylindrales bacterium
AGCCCACCAAGGGCGGTGGCGAGAGCGGCAGCCTTGCGTCTCCGGTCGTCCGCATGATGCGCTCGAGTCCGAAGTCGAAGTCCGAGGCCAGCGGTCCCTCGGAGAGCATCACGTAGAGCGCGCCGTAGGCGAGTTCCTCGGCCTGCTCCTCGGTGTAGGCCAGCATCGGGATGTAGGGGTCGCGTACCGGCGCGCCGACCGGCATCCATTCCCGGCCGTCCCCGGCGCCAGCCGTCGCAGCGCACCGGGCCCTCGGGATGGAGCTCGACGGCCACCACGGCGGCGCCGAGTTCGGTCTTGGCGGAGCCCTTCCTCATCGACAGCGCGGCGCGGCGGAACCTGCGTCGCCCGGCGTTGGGATGATCCCGCGGGTAGACCTCGTACAGCCGCCACATGACCTTCAGCCGTACCCCGGAGGCCAGCGCCACCGTCGCCCAGGAATGCCTGAGCGCGTGGAATGGGACGTGCTTCACGCCGGCACCGATGAGCAGCTTGGCGAAGGTGTGCGAGACTCCGTCGCCCTTGAGCGGCCTGCCCAGAGTGTCGGTGAACACCAGATCGTCGCTGTTCTGCCAGTCGGCACCTATTGCGGCCTCGGCGGCCTCTTGACGCGCCCGTTGACGTTCGAGCGCACCGATAGCCTGCGACGGCAGATGGATGGTCCTGCGACTGCGGCTCGTCTTGGGTTCGGCGAGCGCGAAGCCATCCCACGAGCGCGCTAGAGACCTCCGGACGGTCAGGGTCGACCGCGTCGTATCAATGTCGCCCCATGCAAGCCCAAGCAGCTCGCCCTGGCGCAGGCCGGTAGCGGCTGCCAACGTCACGAGCGGACCGATCGGATCCTGCGCCGCCGCCTCGAGCAGGGCGCGGAGCGCGTCGCGGTCAACGTACTCGACCTCGCGGCCCGGAATCCGGGGTGGACGCGCCAACGAAGCCACGTTTCGATGGACGAGCCCCTCCGGGACTGCATCTGCGAGGGCCTTGCGCAGAGTTGTCCGGCAGCTGCTCGCGGTACGTGGTGCAAGGCCGCGCTCCACCATTGCCGAGGTAAGTCGCTCGACGTCGCGCGGAGTGAGCTCGGCTAGCTTCCTGCCACCGATCGCGGGGATGAGATACAGCCGCACATGGCCTTCTCGGAAGCGCCACGTTGCCGGATGGACGCGGGCGCGCTCTGCCTCAACCAGGCCCGTGAGGTAGTCACGGACTGTGCCAGTGCCAGCCGGCCGCCTCCCGGCGTCGAGCTCCGCACGCAGGGCCGCTGCGCCCGCGTTGCGCCCATTGTTGCAACTTCCTCCTCCAAAAGCCTCCGGAGACCACGCCGGTTGAGCGTGAACGTGCTGGCGGAGAGGGTGGGATTCGAACCCACGAGGCTTTCGCCCGGCGGTTTTCAAGACCGCTGCCATCAACCACTCGGCCACCTCTCCGCCGCGAATCGTAACCCGCAGGCGGTCGGCGACGCACTCCGTCAGTCGCTGGCGATGACCACGGTGCCAGCGATCAGGTCGTGCCAGCCTCGGCGGCGCTCGTGCCTGCTGTCGAGGCCTACCGCTCTCCCGAGCGCAGTGCGCTCACCAGCAACAGGGCGGCGAGGACGAAGACCAGGCCGAAGAGGAACGCGATCGGACTGCCGCTCAGACCCCCCTGGATGAAGAACGCACCGTACAACCCGCCGACCACGACGCCCAGCACCTGGGCCACCCGGTGGCGGCGCAGAATGGCCAGACCCACCAGCAATGGGGCCAATCCGAAGACGGCGACGTAGGGCGCCAGCGCCTGTGCGATGCCGCCGAATTCATCCGCACCGGGTTGGGCCAGGGCGAAGGTCACGGCAAGAGCCACGATGAAGAGACCTGGCACGAGCAGGAGGTAGCCAGCACGCCTGGCCGCACGAGAGGGCGGCGGGGGGCCCTCGACCACCTCCGGGTCCGCCACGACGGTCACCCGGCCGTCAGTCGTTCGCCGAGTCGCGCCTGGAGCACCTGTGGGACCTCGAGCGACCCGTCCGGCCGTTGATAGACCTCGAGGATGGCCGCGACGGTTCGTGGAAGGGCCAGCCCGGAACCGTTGAGGGTGTGCAGGAACTCCGGCTTGGCGCCGGGCTCGGGGCGCCAGCGCATGTTCATCCGCCGGGCCTGGAAGTCGCGGAGGTTCGAGACCGAGCTGACCTCCAGCCAGTCCTGCACGCCGGGGGCCCAGACCTCGATGTCGTAGGTCTTCGCCTGCGTAAAGCCCATGTCGCCCGTGGAGAGCAGCTTCACGCGGTACGGCAGGCCGAGCCGCTGGAGGCAGCTCTCCGCCCGTTCGGTCATCCACTCGATGCTGGCCGGAGAGTCGTCTGGCCGTTCAAAGGCGACCATCTCGACCTTGTCGAACTGGTGCACGCGCAGGATCCCGCGCGTTTTGGCCCCCGCCGCGCCGGCCTCGCGACGGAAGCAAGGCGAGTACGCGACGTAGTGGATGGGCAGCCGGTCCGCCTCGATGATCTCGTCGCGGTGGATGTTCGTGACCGGCACCTCGGCCGTCGGAACCAGGTACAGGTTGTCCCTCGTGACCACGTACATCTGGGCTTCCTTGTCCGGGATCTGGCCCGTGCCGCGGGCGGACGCCTCGTTGACCAGCACCGGCGGCCAGATCTCCGTGAGGCCACCCTCCCGCGTGTGCAGGTCCAGGAAGAAGTCGATCAGGGCGCGCTGGAGTGCTGCTCCCGCGCCGCGGTAGATCGGGAACCCGGAGCCGGCGACCTTGGCGCCGGCCGCAAGGTCGATGATGCCGAGCGCCTCCGCGACTTCCCAGTGCGGCTTGCGGCCCTCGTGCGCCGCCGGGTCTCCCCAGCTGCGAACGATCTTGCTCGCTTCGGGCGGACCTACGGGGACGTCGGGATCTGCGGGATTGGGAATACGCAGCAGCAGGTCCTCGAGCTGGGATTCGAAGTCGGCGCCCGCGCCTTCAAGCTCGCTGATCCTGCGGCCGATCTGCGTGGACTTCGCTCGAAGCTCGGCGACCTCGGGCCCCTTGGGGTCGGTGCCTCCCTTGATCAGGGCGCCGATCTGGTCGCTCAGAGAGTTGCGCTGCGCTCGCAGTCCGTCAGCCTCGCCCAGTGCCTCGCGGCGGCGCGCGTCGACCAGCACCGCCTCGTCGACGAGTGCCGGGTCCTCGCCCTTGTCGATGGCGCCCTGCCGGATGCGTGCGGCATCCTCGCGCAGGCGCTGGACCCCGACGCTCATGCCGGCTGCCCTTCCCTTGCGGCCGCGGCCAGGCGATCCAGCACGAACGCCCGCTCGAGGCTCGCCAGCAGCCAGCCGGCACGCGGACCGTTGGTACGGCCGAGGAACGCAGCATAGACCGCCGCGAAGGCGTCCCCAGACGAGACGCCCACGGTCTGGGCGGTGCGGAAGATGAGGTCCTGCCACGCGTCGCCGGACTGCGGCGACTCCCCTGCGGCCGCCGTCCCGAGCGACGCCAGGAAGACGCGCTGCGCCTCGGTCAGGGCCGCGACCGCGTCGGCTGGCAGGGCCTGCTGCACCTCGACCCGGTATCGGTCCGGAGCGAAGTCAGCCAGCCAGGCCCTGGCGATCCGCACGCGCTCCTCGAGGATGCGCAATTCCTCCTCGTCGAGTGGCGCGCCCTTCTCCGCGGCGAGACGCGCGGGAAGGTCGACACCCGGCACCTGCACCAGGAGCGCCAGGTGCCGGAACGGCGGTCGGAAACGCGCGGCCTCGACGGCCGGATCGGCGTCGGGATCGACCAGGCTGTAGCGGAGGATGCGGTCGTGATCGGGCGGCAGCTCGCCGCGCACCGGCTTGCCGGCAACGGCGGCGCAGATGCGGTCGAACTCGTCGAACAGGCCCGGGATGGTGTCGCCGCCCGGATCGAATTCGATGGCACGCCGCGGCTTGTGGCGGAGGAACAGGAAGCGCAGCACTTCGGGGGGAAGCAGCTCGGCCATCTGGTGCGCGCCGACGCCGAGGCCCTTCGAGGTGCTCATCTTCTTGCCGGCGATGTTCAGGAACTCGTAGGGAATGTTGAGGGGAGGCTCCCGTTCGAAGACCTGCCGGCTGATGGCGTCGGCCCGGTCCCGCGATCCGCCGGCCGTGGCGAGGTCCTTTCCGCAGCCCTCGATCGTGGCGCCCACCAGTCCCCAGCGAGCGGCCCAGTCCACGTTCCAAACCAGCTTGGCGCGGCCTCCGAAGGGCGAGACGCGTCCCTTGTAGCCGCAGCCCTTCGCCCACTCGACGAGATCCACGCGGCACTCGTAGCCGACCTCGTGCCCGTCCCAGCTCGTCGCGATGGTCGTGCCGATGCGCCCGCACTTCTCGCAGATCACGTGGACCGGGAGCCAGTCGGGCGGGTGCTGCACCGTGCTGACCGTGCGGTAGATCTCGAGGATCAGCGGCGCCCGGTCAAGGGCTCGCTGGATGTACTTGTCCATGGCCCCCGACGCGTACTGCTCGCTCATCCAGTAGAGGTCCGGTCGGATCCCCAGGCCCTCGAACGTCTTGAGGAAGAGACCGGCGAAGTGCCGCGCATAGTTGGGTGCGTCGCTCCCCTCGGGCGCGGGCACGTGCGAGAGCGGCGTGCCCATCGCCGACTCGACCGCATCCGGGGTCAACAGCGACTGGCTGTCCATCGGGTCGAGGTCCTCGACGCCGTAGCGGAAATGTACGTCGAGGCCTCGCTCGTGGACGGCACGCCGGACTGCATCGTGGAGCACCACGCCGCGCAGGCTCCCGACGTGGACGGTGCCCGACGGCGTCTTGGAATCGTTGACGACCTGCGGCCCCTTGACCGATGCCGCCAGCTCGTCCGCCCAGAACATGGCACGGCCCTCCGCAGCCGGGCGCGACGTCAGCTGATGCCGACGATCTTGTAGATCGAGTCCCCGGCCGGCGACGAGACGGTCACCCGCTCGCCCTTCTTCTTGCCCAGCAGCGAACGTCCGACCGGCGACTCGTTCGAGATGCGGCCCTCCAGCGGCGCAGCCTCGGCCGAGCCCACGATCATGTACTTCTCGGGTCCGTTGTCTCCCTCGAGCTCAACGGTCGAGCCGATCTGCACGTGCGTCGTGGAGTGCTTCTCGTCGATGATCACGGCGTTCTTGATGAGCGCCGAGAGGGTCTGGATGCGGCCCTCGACGAACGCCTGCTCGTTCTTGGCGTCCTCGTACTCGGCGTTCTCCGTGATGTCGCCGTGCTCCTTCGCCTCGTGGATCCGGTTGGCGACCTCGGCACGCCGCACGTTCACCATCTCTTCGAGCTCCTCGCGGAGCTTCTCGAGTCCCTCCCGCGAGAGGTATGCGGGCTTGTTGTTCACCTTGGTTTTCCCTCATCAGAGGTGGGCTCATAGACCACGACGCCGCGCCGCGGTCCGTCATCGCTGGGATCAGAGAACACCCGCCCATCGCGGTGCGCAGCCGCGCGGCAGGTGTGTTTGCCGGAGCGCGGATTGTAGGCGGGCACTCTGGGGGCGTCAAACACGCAGGAGTGCGTACCAGAGCATCGTCGCCGGCCCGGCGCGCCGCAGCTCGGCCGCGTGGGAACGCGACCAGCGGCGCGACACTCGTGCATGCAACGTATTCGTGGCTTGCGAAGCAGTGCCCGCGGCAGCATGCTGGGCCAAGGTGAGCGCGTTGCGTGTCATCGGCGGGTTGGTGGCCCTCCCTGCCGTGGCTGCGAGCGGCGTTTTCGCGTTTGCGCTCGTCGGATCGGCAGCTCCGAACCCCGCCCCTCGCCCGGCGTCGAACATCCAGGCGACCACCCTCGACGTCTCGACCGACGGCCGCATGCTGTACCTCAACACCTGCGCCACGTGCCACGGCATGGATGGGAGCGGCGGCATCGGCCCGCCGCTGGTGGGCGTCGGGCCCGCCGCCTTCGACTTCTTCCTGCGCACCGGCCGGATGCCGCTCAGCGCACCGGGCCAGCCCTCGTTCAGGCAGGGCACGGTTCTCAGCGAAGCGCAGATCGAGGCGCTCGTCGCGTATGGCACCAGCCTCGGGACCGGCGGCCCGGCCATTCCGCAGCTGGCCACCGATGCCAACCTGCCCGACGGCTACCAGCTCTTCATCAACAACTGCGCGCAATGCCACGGGGCGACCGGATCGGGCGGTTCGATCGGCCAGGGCGTGTTTGCGCCCTCGTTGCGCGGTCGGCCTCCGCAGATCGTGGCGGAGGCGGTGCTCGTTGGCCCGGGTGCCATGCCGCAGTTCAACTGGGATGCGCAGCAGCTCACCGACGTCGCTGCCTATGTCGAGCAGCTGAGCTCGGGACCGTCCCCGGGAGGCCTTGCGCTGGGTGGGTACGGGCCCGTCGCCGAGGGCCTGGTGGCAGTCGTCATCGGCCTGGGGCTGATCGTGCTGGTCGTGCGCTGGATCGCCCGCCGGGAGTCCGCCACCGCGCTCGAGGAACCGCCCGCGGAGGGTGAGTCGTGAGGCTGCCGCCGCGACTCGACAGCGAGCAACGAGCGGAGCTGATGGTGGCGGGTTCGTTCGGCGTGACGCTGCTCAGCGGTGTCGGGCTGCTCATCCTGTATCTCGCCGGCGGCCAGACGCAGCTGGAGGGCGTCCTCCTCTTCCTCTGCCTCGGCGGTCTCGGAGCAGGGCTCGTGGTGTGGTCGCACCGGCTCATGCCGGTGCC
>JBBRYO010000160.1:0-6629 GCA_038237595.1 Candidatus Limnocylindrales bacterium
CACCCTCGCCGGACTCAGAGAACGCATCGCCCAGCGCTTCCTCTGCCTCGCAGCCTGCATCGCCCTCAACCACCGCCTCGGCCGCCCCAGCCGCGCACTCGTCAACTACTGCGCCTAACCGCGTGGAATCAACCATCTAGGGGTGCTGCGCGACGAGCGGGCCCTGGACCCGCTCACGGGTGCTTTGGGCGACGTCTGCGGCCCGGTGCGCGAGGCAGCCGCAGCCGCTCTGGGGGAACTTGGCGACAACCGCGCGATCCCCGCCCTACTGGCCGCGCTTCCGAGTGCGACTGTTGGGCGTGAGGGAGATGTGCTGCACCGCCGAACGGGCCACATGGCCGCGCTTGCCCTCGCCAAACTCCAGGCTCGAGTCGCCGCCGATCCGCTCGTCGAAGCGATGCTCGTTGAACGTACTGGAGAGATCTATCAGCCGGTACTCGCGAGCCTTGGTGATGCTGCAGTGCCGGCGCTTGAAGCGGCCTTGAGAGAGGGAGCATGGAATGTCTTTAGCCTTGCCCGGGTGCTCGTCGCAGTGGCCGGGAGGCGGGCCCGCCCGGCGCTGGTTGAAGCTTTGGAGCGGGAGCGAGCGCAGTCAGCGAACGGAAATCCCGATCTTGGGACGCCGGGGGGGCAAACCTGGAAGACACGCTCCAGGCGATGATCGAACAGCTCGACGACTCGTCGGCGACTTCACTCGCCGCGGGAGACCCCCCACCCGCCACGTCCGCGCCACCGGACTGGCCGCCGGGCTGGTACTCCCTGGAAGAGCGCGATCACGACCCGGATCACCGGTCGAGCGTTGGCGGGCTTGCCTCGCTGAGGTCCTCTGTGTTGCGCGCATGCATGGCCCAAGACGAGCCCGGCTTCCTCGCTCGACTCGAGCAGGGCCTCCGCACTCCGCAACACCAATTTCAGGCGATGAACCTGGTGTGGCCACCGATCCGATCCACCTCGCTACGACAGCCCCTCATTGACTGCTTGGCGAGCAGCAGCGCCCATGAGAGGGTCGATGCGTGTGCGGCGCTTGCCCGCCTCTGCGTCGATATCGACGGGTCGCCGCTCAGAGGCACGGCTCCAGCTGGAAACCAGCCGGATCCGGTCATACCTCTCATCGCTCGCCTGGATGACCCAAACGATGGCGTCCGTGAAGCTGCGGCACTCGCCTTGGGCGACATCGGCGACAGCAGGGCCTTCCGCCCGCTCGTCGACCTACTTGAGCCAGGGCCACGTGGCCGTAGACGAAGCCCTGAACCCGCAGTCCTGGTGACCGTGCGGGCTGCTGCTGCAAGGGCGCTGGGGGCATTGAATGATCCGCGGGCTGCCGCGCCCTTGCTGGACGTGCTCGAGCGGCAGAGCGAGGTAGCTCGTAAGCGCGGCAGTAGTCGACCCTCCGGTCTGGACCCGATGAGATTGCAGCGCGATCTGATGAGGTTGAAGGCTGCGGCGGCTTGGGCTCTAGTGCGCCTTCATGTTCCGGACCTGGACCAGGTGCTCACGGCTTGCCTCGAACGGGCGTTAGCGGCGAACGAGCACGGCGCCCAGGGACCCCAACCGCAAGGCCGCGATCGCTCGCCGCGTGGGCTGCATGTCCTCGAATCCGGGGTCTATAGCTCGGGGTGGCCGGCAGCTCTGGTGGAGGGATTGGGTCGCCTGGGGTCCAACGCGGGTGTCGACAGTCTGATTGCCGCCCTCGGCCATTCGGACACCTACACCCGGCTCGTGGCGGCCGAAAGCCTCGGGCGGACCGGATCGAGCGCCGCCGTCGAGCCTCTGGTGCATGCCCTTGAAGACGAATCGCCGTCGGTGCAGTATCAGGCGGCGAAGGCCCTGGCCGTCTTCCAGGACGAACGCGCGACACCGAAGCTGGCAGATGCACTGGCGCGGTATGGCGACCCGCTTAGCTGGACCATGCCTGACCTAAACGAAGCGAGGCGGCGCCTAGATTTGGCACACAGGCCCGACAGCGAGTTCGTCGATGCGCTTCACGAGGTAGGAAAAGAGCGCCACGCCGCACGGGCCGCAACCAAGCTGCCCGCCGTTTGCCTCATGGCCGCGAATGCGCTCGTTGAGATTGATTCCCCCGACTCGCGACGAGCCCTCATAGACGCGCTGCGGGAACGAGCAAGCGGTCTCGCCGCCAGTGTCGCGGCAGTCCTGATACTGCGTCGCACGCCTGCAGCTCTGGATATCCTGCTGGATGCGGTCGCGGAGCAACGCTCGACCAACGACCTTGGCAGACCCGAAGGGTTGACGACCACATCGGATGCGCCTCCGGTTGAACGGGCTTACGACGACGACCTCGTTGCGAGGACGATCCCAGGCGCCGCACTCATCGGACTTGGGGTGGTGTGCGTCGAACACCTTGGGAGCACACTTGGAGACCGCGACCCCGGCAGGCGCTGGGCGGCAGCCGGGGTACTTGGACAAATCCAGGACGAGCGCGCGTCGAGAACTCTCCGCGCCGCGCTTGTGGATCGGCGGTGGGGCCCAGAAACGCACAGGGCTGCAGACGCGCCAGAGCCAAGAAGCTCGACGCACGGGGAAGCCGGGACCCATTCACGCGAGCTGCCACTCGCTCAACTTGAGAATGCGATCGTGCTAAGCACCTACGATCTCGGCCCTTACGAAGTCCGCATGCTGATCGACGCTGAACCGTTGTGGCCATCATTCCGCTACTTCCTCGCAGTGCTTGAACCCGGGACGGCCGAGCCGCTCGTCCTCGTGACCGCCGACAAACAAGAGGACGCGGCAGAAGGCCGTCTTCAAATCTCCGTGGAAGGGCGCACGACCGATCTCGTATGGGTTGCCGAGCTCGAGGACGCGGATGAATTTGGATCGCAGGCTCTGGAGCTCGCGCGGAGCCGTCTAGGTGTCACCGACGAGCCCGCCGAGCGCGTGCGGGACCGGAGAACCGGTGGGTCACATGAAGACGGGCCCCACGCCACTGCTATTGCGGGACCCCAAGCGAGCAATGCACGTCTGGTTGCCAGGTATAGCCTCGGCCCGTACGAGGCTCACCTATTCACCGACATAGAAACGGCACTCGGAGAAATCGCGTATACGCATGTGCTCGCGATCTACGATGAGAAGGACGAGGCGCGGCTATTCGTAGCTGCCGAGGAAGGCCTGCTTGGCTCACGGGTTCTGGGGGTCTTCGATGAGGACGGGCACAAGAGCCACGTGTGGGATCCGTCATGGGAGGCCTTGGAGCCGTTCGCGGAGCACGCCTGGAAGCTGTCGGCGAACCTGCTCAACCTCCAGGACGACCCTGGACCACTCCCCGACGAGCCACCGGCGATCTAAGTGCCGGTAGGGATCTCGCCGCTCCTCCCGTGTCGCACGGATGGGGTCGTCGCCCGCATGCATCGGGACTACCGCCCCCGGTCGACAGCGCTCCCCTGATGTAGCGTGATGATCGTGAGTCGGACCTCGCTACAAGCGGTTGTCGTCGCCGGGTTAATGGGCGCTTCCTTAGCTGGATGCGGTAGCGAGAAAGCAGGTCCCAAGAGCCAGCCACGGGTGGGCGCGAACGTCGCTGCCAAGGTCCAGAACCACGTGATCACGAAGACGGCCGTTTCCCGTTTCCGCGGGACGGTCAACAGCCTGAAGGACGCAACGCGGTATCTCGTGGTAGCGGAATGGGTAGCGCAGGAAGCTCGGTCTTCGGGCCTGAAAGCGCCCTCAAGGTCCAAGGTGGAGGCTACATACGAGCGTGAGAAGGGGACACTTTTCCGCTCAGAAGCGAAATACCGCGCCTTCCTGCGTAAGAACTCGTTAACTCCGGCGGTGTTCCGCTCCAAGCTGCGGACGGACATCATGCAGGGAGCCCTGATGGACAAGATCGAGGGCCCGAAGGCAACCAGCCTTGGGGCCAAGGCCCGTAAAGCCGCTGAGATCAAGCTGACCAAGACGCTGGCGCGGAAATACAGGCGCGAGACCGCGTGCGCACCGAAGTACCACGAGACAAGTCTCTGCGGTAGTAGAACCGCTCCGGGTTCCTAGGAGGCTTCGCAGCGGGAGGATGCTCCGCGCCCGATGTCAACCAATGTCCATGCTTGGGCTAAGCTGGCTAGTGAATCGTGCCGATAGGAGCATCGGATGCCTCAGACCGCTGCAGCACCCAAACTCATCACCATTGCCCAGGCAGCGAGCTTGCTCGCGGTCAGCGAGAAGACCGTTCGTCGCTGGATTGGTGACGAGCGCATCCCATTTGTCAGGCTTCCGAGCGGGGGATATCGCATCCCACAGGGAGCTCTACTCGCCTCGCTGGGAGGGAATTACGCGCTCGCCGATGAACTCGATGAACTCGATGAGCGCACCGCCGGCGTTGGCGAGGACGATGTCCGCGCCGCCCTCGAGTAGCCGCCTCGTCAATAGCGTTGGGGCCGTGCCGTTCGTCGTCGTTGATACCAGCGTCTCGTTACCGGCCACCCTCAGCTCGAGCGGGCTGACCCGAAAATTCTGGGTCTTGCTCGCATTTGGAGCGGTGGCCTATCGTGCGGAGCACTTGCAGCTCGAACTCGAAACGCTCGAGCTGGAGGCAGTCGACGTTGGTGGCGCTGTCGGCGGTCGAGAGAGTCTTGAACGGCTCGTGAGCCAAGCGGAGCGGGCGCGGGCAGCGATGCAGGATCTCTTGCCGATTGGGACCCCGTCGGATTGGGTGGCTGTCGGCGGGGTCGACCTATTTTCCGAGTACGAGCGCAAGGTCGAGGTGGTCGCGGCAAAGATGGGGCTGGACCCAGCGCCCGACGCGGCCGTGGCTCGCCGGCAAGTTGAGGCCATCTGCGTGGCGGCGGAGCCTCTCTTGGACCCCGGCAAAGTGCCTCCATTTACTCCCGATCCCGACGACGACCTGATCGTTTGGACCGCGCTCGCGTCGGGAGCCGAGATTCTCGTCAGCGACGATCGGCACATCGTCCCCGCCGAGGCGGACGGGGCGCAGTTCTACGAGCATGAAGACGCCAGCGTGCTTGCGGTGCGCTTTAGCCACCTTGTTGACAATCAACTCGCCGGCATCGAGTGGGCTGAAATGGATGGCAGCCTGCTCTCGCAGCTATACAGGGCCGGAGGGCTGGGCGAGTAGCTGGCTCGCCTTGCCCCGTGGTGCCATTCGTGGTTCCATTCTGAGAGAAACAGGGCCAATCTGAGAGCACCTGAACCGCTCTAGCATGCGCGTTCAGGCCTAGGGCGACCTCGATCCAGCGGCCTCATAACCCGAAGGTCGCAGGTTCGAATCCTGCCCCCGCTACTCACGAAAGGCCCGCAAACGCGGGTCTTTCTCGTTGAAGGGCCCGGCACGAAGGGAGTGCCGTGGTGCCAATATGGTTCCAATTTCGCGATCAGAGGGGGGCCAAATCTGATCTCGCGCATCTAAGTAGTAGTGACACCGTCACGTCTCCTGACAGCCGCCGAGGTCGCCGCGATCCTGCGAGTTCCGAAGTCGTGGGTCTACGAGCAGGCGCGCAGCGGGGCGCTGCCGACCGTGACGCTCGGCCGTTATCGTCGCTTTCGCGAGGAGTCGATTCGCGAGTGGGTCGGCGAGCACGAGGTGACGCCCAGTGGCCGCAAGGGTCGGTGAGGCGTGACCGCCTGGTCAGAGCTCGCTGAGATGGCCCGGCGCTCATATGGCAGCGGCTCGTTGACCGTCCGGCGCGACCGGGCCGGGGTCGAGACGTGGTACGGCTCGTGGCGGGTCGGAGGCCGGCGCGTCAAGCGCGCGCTGGGTCCAAAGCGCACGGCGGGCAAGCGTGACGGGCTCACGCGTAGCCAGGCCGAGGCCGAGCTGCGCCGCAAGATCGAAGCGGCGGCGGTCGCGGTCGCTCGCTGTGAGCGAAAGACGATCGAGCAGGCCGGCGCGCTCTACGTCGAGCACTTGCGCACGGTCAAACAGCGAAAGCGCACCACGCTTGCCGATTACGAGGGCTACCTGCGCCGTCACCTGGTGCCGTTCTTCGGGACGCGCACCGTTGATCGGATCGAGCCCGATCACGTCGAGGCCTACATGCTCGACAAGCTCGCAGGGTTGTCGTCAAAGACGGTGACCAACCACCTGACGTTCCTGCACGGCCTGCTTGGCTTCTGCGCGCGACGGCGCTGGGCGGGACCGAACCCGGTGCCGATGGTCGACCGGCCACCGGCGACTCGCCAGCATTCCCGGCGAATCAGGTTTCTGCAGCCGGTCGAGGTCGAGGCGCTGCTGCGTGCGGTACCCAAAGATGCGCTCGGCGCCGTCGAGTACCCGCTGTATCTGTGCGCGGCGATGACTGGGTTGCGCCAGGGCGAGTTGATCGCGCTGAAGTGGCTCGACGTCGACTGGACCGCCGGCCGCGTCCGGGTGGCAGACAACTATCCCCGCGGGTTCACCGCCGAGGTCGACTCGCCCAAGTCGCACTACCTGCGGTCGGTGCCGATGGCCGACCGGCTCGCCGGGGAGCTGGAGCGCCACTTCCAGCGCTCGGAGTTTCGCTCCCATGACGATCTGGTCTTCTGCCATCCCCAGACCGGGCACGTCGGGTCTGTCCGATGTTCTGTGTGTGGTCCGGGGTGACCGACACCACGGCCTGACGACCTGGTCGGGAGCCGCGAAGCCCGTAGGGCGGGGCGGCGAGCGACCGGGTCGTGGGGGCCGG
>JBBRYO010000161.1:0-6560 GCA_038237595.1 Candidatus Limnocylindrales bacterium
CGCCAGCAGCAGGGCACCTTCCAGCGCTCCGCCGGAGGCGCCGGCGATGGTGAGCACGCCGCCGAGCAGCGGGCCGGAGCAGAAGCCGCCGATCCCGTAGACGAGGCCGAGCGCGTACGTGGCGGCCAGCGACTCGCCGCTCGCCCCGAACCGGCCCCCGGAGATCCGTCCGGCGCCAGGCAGCTCGAAGCCGCCGACGACCAACTGGAACGATCCGATGGCGATGAGCAGGAGGCCGGCGATGACGGACAGTTCCGCGCGGCGCTCCAGGAACAGGCTACCGATGGCGCCGAGACCGAGGCCCAGCGGGATGAACAGGGTGAGGAGCCCGAGGTAGAAGACGCCCGTCCGCAGGACGAGTTGTCCGCGCGACGGGAAGGCGTATGCGAAGAAGGCGGGGAGGAGCAGCGCGGAGCACGGACTCAGGAGTGACAGCACACCGCCGGCGAAGGCGACCATCGCTTCGATGCCCATCGTGGAGATCCGCTTACGGCTTCGCGAGAGCCGCGTCGATCGCGGCCGCGAAGACCTCGAATGGCTGGGCGCCGACGATCCGCTGGTTGCCGATCACGAACGTGGGCGTGCCGTTGAACCCCTTCTGGCGGACGTCGTCGAAGTCGGCCTGGACGGCGGCCGCGTACGTCCCAGCATCCACGCAGGCGTAAAAGGTGGTTGGCTCGAGGCCGAGGGCCGCGCCAAAGCCGTTTAGTCGGTCCTTGGAGAATGCTCCGGCGTTCTCGCCTGACTGGTTCGCATACAGCAGGTCGTGGTATTCCCAGAACTTGCCTTGGTCGCCGGCGCAACGGGCGGCGTTGGCGGCATCACGTGACTCGACTCCGATCCATGCGAAATCGTGCCAGACCAATCGCGCCTTGCCGGTCTTGATGTAGGCGGCGCGAACCTGCGGCTCGATCGAGCGGGCGAACGCCCCACATGACGGACACTGGAAATCCCCGTACTCGTGGATCGCCACCGGTGCCGCGGTCTCGCCCAGCACGGGTCGCGGCGCATTTGCGCCCTCGAGGGCCGACGGGCTCGTCAGGTTCACCGCAAGGACCGCGATCGCCGCGATCCCGACCACGAGGAAGATCGATGGCAACGCCCACTGGCGGATCCGGCCCGGTCGTGGCGTTTCGCGATGGCGTGACGAGCCACGGCCAGCCGGCGGCGACCCAGGCTCGCCTGGCGTGGCCGGTCTTGGCGTTCGCGACCCTGGGCGCCTGGTCATGCGACCGCATCGGCGCGGATGGCCACCATTGCGAGATATCGAAGTCGCCCGCCCTGGACCTCCTCGATCACCGCGTCGGCCGCCGCTCGAAGGTCCGCTTGTCCGGTTGGTGAGGTGTCGAATCCAGGGTCTAACGGCGCGATCAGGCTTCCAACATCGAGACCCAGGTCACGCGCAGCCATCCCGAGTACGCGGGCCCGCTCAGTCACCCGCTCTATGAGCGAGACGATCGTCGACGAGCGGTGCCAGCGCGCTGCGATCCGGTATCCAGAATCAATGAGCAGCTCCTCCATCTCGCCACCGCGCCACGCGTCCGAGATGCACAAGGCCGCTCCGACCAGAGGATGGATCGTTGTTGGCAATGTGGCTGCATGGGACACCACGTCGCTGAGCAACAGCCGTCCTCCGGGTCGGAGGACTCGATGGATCTCGACGAGCGCGGCCCGGCGATCCGTCGTGGAGAGAACGCACTCGGCGAGGACCGCGTCGAACGAGGCGTCGGCGTACGGTAGCGCTGGCAATGCAGCCTCGCGCCATTGGATCCTGGTGTTGTCGCCCCGACCGCGCGCCCGCTCGACGATCGAGCCACTGGCGTCGACGGCGTCGACGAAGACGCCGAATTCGTCGGCCGCGAGTCGAGCCGATGCCCCGAGGCCGCATCCAGCATCCAACAGGCGCACCCCCGGTCGAAGCTCGCCGGCGGCCAGCAACTCGCGCGTCCCATCGCGGCCGCCCGGGTGAAAGCTGTCGCCGACCAGCAATTCCGCGAGTGGGCTCCCATAGATCGTCGAGCAGCAAGCGGCGACCGTCGTTGGCACTTCCGGCTGGATCATCGGGTGGCTTCCACGACGGGGATTGCCCGGCCGCCGCGTCGGCGAGCGGCAAGTCGCTGACGTGTCTCCTCGCGGTAGCCGACGGTGTTGTAGGTGCAGAAGGGGATCATCCGACCGTCATCCTGGAGGATCCCGATGCAGCACTTCATGGCCTTCTTGACGTCGAACGTCCATGGATCCAGGAAGTCTCGCATCTGGACCATGAAGATCCGCCGAGCGAGGTCGGTCAAGGCTGGCAGGTCCAGATCGCAGGCGGCGCAGACAAACGCCTCGGACTGGGTGTCGCCGGGAACTGACCCAGCGGACCAGAGACCTTCGAGGGCATGGAGGACATCCCGATCGATGCCGGGCACCGATCGGTTCGTGATGTAGTCCAGGTACTGATCCACCTCGAGGATGCGCGGCAGCGGGATGACCTCGCCGTCGTCGCCGAGGTACGCATAGGTGACCGAGCTGCAGGTGGGGAAGCAGCACGGGATCGGCACGAAGTCACTGGATCGGAACGTCCCGTCCGGGTGTGCGTCCAATGCCCGCAGGACGTCCGGGATGGTCATCCGACGCATCGGATCGTGATCCGGGTGGCGTCCGCTGTGGGTCACCGGCTGGAACATCACGCCGCGGACGGCGGGATGGCGGAGTCCGAACTCGACGATGGCCCCCGCTTCATGCTCGTTGACATCGCGCTCGATCGCCGCGACGAGGACGACGTGTAGGTCCGCCTCGGCCAGACGGTCAAGCGCTCGCAGCTTCGTCTCGAGGAGGGGCTCCCCCCGGATGACCTGGTAGGTCTCGTCGGTCAGGCCGTCGAACTGGAGGTAGATGAGTGGCCGCAGGGCCGCGAACCGCGCAAACCATTCCGGGTCGTTGGCGATCCGCAGCCCGTTGGTGTTGACCATGACGTACTTGATGTCGCGCTCCTGCGCGGCGGCGATCATCTCCAACAGGTCGGGGTGGATGGTCGGCTCGCCACCCGAGAACTGCACGACCTCGGGGTGCCCCTCCAGCTCGACGAACCGGTCGAGCATGGCTTCGACTTCGGGGACCGTGAGATTGAAGCCGGCGCCGGCGTTCGCGAAGCAGACCGGACAGTCCAGGTTGCACGCGCTGTTCACTTCGACGAGTGCCAGGCAGGTGTGCTGGCGGTGCTCGGGACAGAGGCCGCAATCCAGCGGACAGCCCTTCAAGACCTCCGTCGAGATGCGTGCGGGTGCCTGCCCGGGCTTGTTGTACTTCGCCTGGTCGACGTACGCGCGGGCGTCCGCGTAGATCAGCCCTTCGAACCAGCCGTCATCGTCGCAACGCTTGCGCATATAGACCTGGCCATCGCGCAGGAGCACCTGCGCGTCGATGACGGCGCGGCACTCGGGGCAGATGGAGCGGGTGAGCTCGTGCAGGATCTCGCCGTCAGGCCGTACCTGCGACGGGAGGCTTGGCGGCATCGGTGTCGGCTGGGGGCGTACGGCCGTCATCGTGGGTCCGCCACTGGAAGTCCCTCGCCGGCTTCCATCCGTTCCGGCAGCCGGTTCTCGGCCGGGGTCAGTGGACAGGAGTAATCCGGGGAGTAGCCGCAAGATCCGCCATCGGAGGTGGCGATGTCGAACGATGTCGGCAGGTCCTCTACCGGTCGCGACAATCGAAGGCCCTCGAACCGGGCCGCGGGATCCATCGGAAAGTACGTCAATCCTTCGAACGCCATTCGCCCCGAAGGTGGGATCGGGCTGTGTGGCGACGCTCGGAACCGGGTGTCCTTGTCAGCCCGCTGGTGCGCGATCCGCGTTTCGTATTCGGCGATCGAATCGGTCACTGGTGAAGCCTGCCTCCGGGTGTTGGCCGGGTCCCCGCCACCGAGTCGGGCGCGGCCCCGTCCGGTCATCATGTGCGCTTCGTAAGCTCCGAGGCCGTAACGCGCGTCACATCAACGCTACGCCATCCAGGCGTAGGGTTGCGTCCATGGACCTCCTTCGCCGGCTCACCGGTTCAATCGCCACCACCTGCGAACACATCCCGGCCGAGCGGGCGGCCCCGAGCGGGGCACGCTGCGAGGAGTGCGGCAGCACGTTCAACCTCCGCCTCTGCGCCACGTGCGGACACGTCGGCTGCTGCGAGTCGCAGGCTGGCCACGCCCGGGCTCACGCCCTGACGCAGGACCATCCGGTCATCTACCAGATGCCGGCCGACTCGGGCTTCATCTGGTGCTACAGGGACCGCACGTACGTCGGCTGACGACGTTGGCCCTGTCACGTGGCGGACCGGATGAAGTCGATCGCGAGGGAGGCGCTCCAGCTGAAGTCGTCGCTACCCTGCCCCGATCCATCGAAGGGCTCGAAGTATTCGCGGAACCCGGATCGCCCGACGAGCGCGAGACTGCTGTTCGCGATCTCGTCCGCCAGGGCGGTCCGACCATGCAGGCGCAGGCCGCGCCAGGGCAACCAGTTCGTGTTGAGCCATACGGGCCCGCGCCAGTAGCGACGTCGATCGAAGCCGGGGCTTCGGACGCTATACGTCGGGACGACGAAATGCTCCGGCGCGTCGGGATGGAAGCAGACCGACTCCAGCCGCCCGCATACGGCGTCGACCAGCGCTGACGGCAGATCCGGATCCAGCCTGGGGGCGAACGCCACGATCGTCTCCTCGGGCTCGAGCCGGTTCGACCGGAGATCTCGTGGGTAGAACGCCCGATCGTCGGCGTCCCAGAGATGGTCGACGATCGCCCGGCCGATCCGGGCAGCTGCCTCACGACGCGGACCTGGATCCGCGCGTCGTGGTCCAGTCTCGTGCCTTCCGTCTGTGTCGTGGCCCACAGCCAGCGCGCGGTGGTGCGGGGTAGCCTCCGCCCGTCGTGTGTGTGTGCGCGTTCCTCGACGCCCGGCCTCGACCCCCGGAGGTACCTGTTGGTGACCAATCCAAGTCGCACGGCCAGACGCGCCAGCCTCATCGCCTCGTTCTCGCTCGTGTTCGCCGCCTGCTCCGGTGCCGCGATCCCATCCGCCGTTCCGGCGACGTCCGCGCGGGCCGTGCCATCGGGCGCAGCTGCTGCCTTGGCGGTGACCGTCACCGGCCTCTCCCCGGGAGCGACGGTCACGGACAACGCACTGACGATCTCGGTCGCGGCCGTGGGCTACGCGCTCAGCTGCGCAGACGCCGGCAAAGCGAACGCCGACGGCGTCGGCCACTACCACGTCGAGCTCGACCACGCGCTCGTGAACATGTACTGCACCCCGACCGCGGCGATCAGCATGCAGAACGTCGCACCGGGCCCGCACGCGATCACGGTCCTGCCGACCAAGAACGACCACGAAGAGATCAAGGAAGGCGCGGCGTCGGTCGACTTCACCTACGCTCCGACGAACCCGCTGCCCACGATCTCGGCCGCCGCGGCCGCCGGCACCCCGACGATCGCGTTCGTGTCGCCAGCCCCCGGTTTGACTGTGTCCGGTGATTTCACGGTGACCGTCAAGACGACCGGGATCACCCTGTCCGAAGCGCTCTTCGGCAAGACGAACGTGCCGGGCTACGGACACTGGCACCTCAACGTGGACTCCACGACCGGCCCGATGATGGGCATGGCGACGATGCTGGGCATGAGTGGAACGGACACGTTCCAGGGTTCGACGAAGGGCATCGCGCCCGGCAAGCACACATTCTTCGCCATCCTCGTCGACGACCAGCACGCGCCGCTCATGCCCGAGGTTGTCGCCCAGGTCGACCTGGTCGTCAATTGAGCCGCATGCGACCCGGGCGCGCATGGCGCCGGATCCCGATCGCGCCTCTCGGCCTGATCGCGAGCCTCGCCATCCTCGTCGGGGCGTGCTCGGCGGCGGTTTCGTCGGCTCCGCCGTCGGTTTCGTCGGCTCCGAGCGTCGCTGCGGAAACGGTGACCCTGTCGCTCACGGAGTACAAGGTCGACCCGGCGGCGCCGACCGTGAAGGCCGGAGTCGTGATGATCGAGGCGAAGAATGCGGGCACGATCAGTCACGCTCTCCTCCTCACCGGCGCCTCGGTGACAGCGCAGACGCCGGACTTCTCGTACCAGCCGGGGACGGCCGAGTCATTCACGGTCGCGCTTGCTCCCGGCACCTACACGTTCTTCTGCCCGGTGGATGGCCACGCGGGCCTCGGAATGAAGGGGACCCTCACGGTCACCCCGTAGCTCGTCATCAGGCGCGGCTCGGCGGATGGCACCCTGGCGAGGGCGGCCCCACCCGACCTTGCCGCCTACCGCGCGTGCCGGCTCGTCGTCGCGCGAGCGCCGCGCGGTCGCGTGAGCGTCGCCCGCCTCTCCGAGCCCATCGCGGACGCCATCCGAGCGGGCCGATGGGCGCATCACCCTCAGTGACTTCGCCGCGGGGAGCGGCGTCGAAATTGCGGCGTTGCCCGACGCGGTGACCAGCCTCTCGGAGATCGGAGCGGTCCGGCGTCGCGGGTGAGATGCGGAATCAGATCTGACGAGTTGGACTACCCGCTCGCGGGGACCTCATCGGCCGCCACGTCGACCTCGA
>JBBRYO010000162.1:0-6520 GCA_038237595.1 Candidatus Limnocylindrales bacterium
AACGGGCACTGGAACCGCGAGGGCCAGTACTCGCCGTAGTCCCAGGGCTTCACGAACGAGAACTACCTGCGCGGGGTCCAGGCCGCCGGGGCCGACGGCGTGGTCACCTTCCCCAGCATCTTTCCCGCGTGCTACTCGGGCGGCAGGCCGCACATCCATTTCGAGGTCTATCCCAGCCTCGCGAAGGCGACCGATTCGGCCAACAAGATCCCAGATCGCCCTGCCGAAGAACACCTGCGACGCGGTCTACGTCACGCACGGCTACAGCCAGAGCGTGAGCAACCTCGCCCAGGTCGGCCTCCAGTCGGACATGGTCTTCGGCAACGACGCCGGCGTTCACCAGATCGGCAAGGTCACGGGATCGTGGACCAGGGCTACACGGTCGAGCTGGCGGTGCCGGTGTGGGCCTCCGCAGCGGAGACCGGCTCGCCGCGCGGCACGAGCGAGCTAGAGCATGTGCGCCTTCCTGGCGGCGGTCGTGAGCTGGTCGCGATGGCTGGGATCCGCGATGCCGATCAGGGCTCGTGCGCGCTCGGAGATGCTCCGGCCGTGGAGCTCCGCCACGCCCCACTCGGTCACGACCGTCTGTACGTGGCCGCGGGTCGTGACGACCCCCGCGCCCTCATTGAGCACCGACACGATGCGCGATCGCGACCCGTCCTTGACCATCGACGGCAGGGCGATGATCGAGCGGCCGTCCTCTGCAAGCGCGGCGCCGCGCACGAAGTCCATCTGGCCGCCGATGCCGCTGTACATGCGATAGCCGATCGAGTCCGCGCAGACCTGGCCGGTGAGGTCGATCTCGATGGCCGAGTTGATGGCCGTCATGCGACGCAGCCGCCGGATGACGGACGTGTCGTTCGTATATTCGACGGAGCGCATCTCGATCATCGGGTTGTCGTCGACGAATCGATAGAGCCGCGGCGTGCCCATCATGAAGGCGGTCACGATCTTGCCGCGGTTGATCTCCTTGCAGGCGCCGGTGACCGCTCCGGACTCGACCAGGTCGACCATCACGTCGGTGAACATCTCGGTATGGACGCCCAGGTTGCGCTTGTCCAGGAGGTCCATCGCGACCGCGGCCGGGATGGCACCGATGCCCATCTGGAGCACGGCCTCGTCAGGCACCATCTCGGCCACGTACGCGCCGATGCGTCGCTCAAGTGGCCCGATGGCAGGTCCCACGTGCACGTACGGCGGCATATCGACCTCCACGGCGAGGTCGATGCGATCGATGTGGATGAACCCGTCTCCCAACGTCCGGGGCATGGCCCGATTGATCTGGGCGACGACGGTCGCGGCCGACTCGATGGCAGCCACCGTCGCGTCCACCGAGGTTCCGAGTGAGCAGTAGCCGTGCTCGTCGGGTGGGCTCACGTTGATGAAGGTCGCATTGAGCGGCACTATCCCGCGGCGGAACAGGTGCGGCACGTCGGACAGGAAGGCGGGGATGTAGTCGGCGCGGCCCTCGTTCACGGCCTGGCGGGCGTTCGGTCCGATGAAGAGCGCGACGTGCCGGAAATGGCCCTCCATCTCGGGCGCAAGATGGGGACCGGGCCCCTCGCAGTGCAGATGCACGATCTTCACGTGCTCCAGCTCCGGGGCACGTGCCACCAGCGCGTCGAGCAGCACGGACGGCGTCGCGCTGGCGCCGTGGAGGTAGACCGATTGGCTGGAGCGGATGCCTGCCACGGCCTCCGCGGCACTCACGATTCTCATGCAGGCCACAGCGTACGGGTCCGGGGGTCCCACGAGAACGGGCCATTAGGCACCTTGTCCCGGGCCGACCTGCGCGCGAGACTCGACACATGCAGAACATGAACACATCCGCGACTCTCCAGACCGGGATTCGGCCTGCCGTTCGGTTGCGCCGCGTCGATGACGCCGACCGCGAGGATCTGGCGGAGTTCTACGCCGCATTGTCGCCGGAGAGCCGGATGCGCCGGTTTCTGGGCACCTCGAGCGGCATGCCTGACGCGTCGTGCCGCTCCCTTTGCAGCCCCGACCACGCCCACGAGGAAGGGTTCGTGGCCGACCTGTGGCTGGCGGGCAGTCCCTACGACGGGCAGATTGTCGGGCACCTGTGCCTGGTCCCGGTCGACGCGTCCACGGTCGAGCTCGCGGTGGCGGTGGCCGACGGGTACAACGGACAGGGCATCGGCCGTCGCCTGTTCGAGGCGGCGCTGGCCTGGGCCGGCGAGCGTCAGATCGCGACGGTCGTGGCGACCGCCTTTGCCGACAACGCGCGTGTGCTCCGGTTGCTCACTTCCGCGCCACATGGCGCCCAGGTCCAGCCGGTCGGGGCCGGTGTTGTCGAGATCCGCATCTCGACCGGATCCGCGGGCCTCGACGCGTCCTGAGTCGTCCCAGCCGGGCTGAGGTCGGCGGCCCAAACGGGGATCGGCGGCGCAAACGGCGCTCGGCGACGCGCGACGGTCAGAAGCCGCTCGGCTTTCGCTTGGCCATGAAGGCCGCTGCCTGGGCACGACGTTGCAGGTTGAGCTTCGAGAGGATCGAGCTGACGTAGTTCTTGACCGTCTTGTCCGAGAGGAAGACCTCGGCCGCGATCTCCTTGTTGGTCTTGCCCTCGGCCACGAGCAGCAGGATCTTCTGCTCCTGTGAGGTCAGCTGCGCGAGCTCGTCCGTGTCGGGACCGGTCGCGATCCGGCGCACCCGTGCGAGCACGCTCTCGGTCACCGCCGGGTCCAGCAACGACTCTCCGCGTGCCACGGCTTCCAGCGCCGCCACGAGGTCGCGAGCGCGGATCTGCTTGAGCAGGTACCCGCTCGCCCCGGCGATGATCGCCGAGAGCACCGCCTCCTCGTCCGGGTAGCTCGTGAGCATAACCACGCGGATCTCGGGATGCTCGGCCCGAATCTCACGGCACGCCTCCACGCCGCTGCCGTCGGGCAGCCGCACGTCCATGATCACGAGGTCCGGCCGGAAGCGCTCCGCCATCTCGATCGATTCGGCCACGCTGCCGGCCTCGGCCACCACCTCGAAGCCCTCGCGCCGATCCAGCAGTGCGGCGAGGCCCTGGCGAACCACCTCGTGATCGTCGACCAGCAGGAGCCGGAGCGGCCGCGTCTCCGGGGAGCGTCGTTCCGCGGAGGTCCCGCCGTCGCGTGTCTCCATCACGAAGCCGCGCGCGGCGCTTCGGCAAGCGGAAGCCGGAAGGTCACCCCGGTGCCGTTGGCGCTGCTCTCGATCTCGAGGCTGCCCCCCAGCGACTCCGCTCGGCCCCGCATGTTCGCCATGCCGCGGTGTCCGCGCGTCGGGATCTGTGCCACGTCGAAGCCGCCGCCGTTGTCGGAGATGTGCAGCACGAGAATGCCGTCCTCGGCGCCGAGCCTGACCTCGACTCGCGTGGCGCCTGCGTGCCGTGCGACGTTGCTGAGCGCCTCGCGGGCCAGGTGCATCAACTGCGTGGCCCCGTAGGCGTCGAGCTCGATGGCCGACGAGAGGTCGAGCTTTACCTCGACGAGATTGCTGGCGCGGAGCTCCTCGGCAAGCGATGCTAGTGCGCCGGCCAGCGACGAACCCTCGAGGTACTCGGGCCCGAGCCCCAGGATGAAGTTGCGGATGTCGCGGATCGTGCCGTGTATCGAGTCGATGGCGCGATCCACGCGGGCGCCGGCCTCTGCCGGGTCCTCGGCCATCAGCTCGGCGAGGTCCTCCAGGCTGAGGCCCACCGCGTAGAGGCTCTGGATGATGCCGTCGTGCAGGTCCTGGCTGATGCGCTCGCGCTCCGCGACGACCGCCAGGCGCTTCAGCTGCTCGTTCATCCTGGCGCTGCGCATGGCGACGCCGGCGTGGAGGGCGAACGTCTCGACCAGCCGCTCGTCGTCCTCGCTGAACTCGGCAGCGCCCTGCTTCTCCGTGAGGTAGAGGTTACCGACCGAGCGACCCTCGACCTGCACGGGAACCCCAAGGAAGCTGTGCATCGGCGGATGGTTTGGCGGGAAGCCCGAGCGCCGCTCGTCGGACATCACGTCGGGGACGCGCATCGTCCGGTTCTGGCTGACGATGGCGCCGAGAAGCCCACGGCCCCGTGGGTACGGGCCGATGGCGTGGATGGTGGCCTCGTCCATGCCGCTCGTGATGAAGGGTTCCATGACGCCCTGGTCGTCGACGATTCCCAGGGCCGCGTAGCGCGCGCCGACCAGCGGACGGACGCGGTCGACGATCAGCTGGAGGACGCGATCGAGGGAGGGCTCGGCAGCGATCGCCCGGGTGGCCGCATCGAGAGCGTCGGCAACCGGTCCGAATGGCGAGGAAGGTTCCGGCGTCGCCCGTTGAGCCTCGGGCGGGGTGGAGGTCACGGCCTCCAGCCTAGCAGCCTGCGTCGCACGCTCACGCGGGACTCGCGCCCGGTCTCGTGACCAATGGCCCGTCGAAAGGGCCGAGGCGGCCCTGTGTCCCCAGCGCAGCTGCGGTCACGATGGATCCCATGGCTGAAACTGACGCAACCACGCCCATACCGGGTCCGCTGCCGCTCGTCCGACGCCCGACGAGGCGTGGGTTCCTCCAGGGCGCGGCCATCATGGCCGGCGGAGCCGCGGCTTCGATGATCGCGGCCTGCGCATCCACGTCCTCCGCGCTCTGGACGCTGGCCCCTGCCACGCTGCGACCCTCCCCGGGCTCCTCGGCGCCGGCTTCATCGGCGATTCCGTCAGCGAGCGCGACTACTGACCCGATGGCGGGCATGGACATGGGCACACCGGCCGCCGCCACGCCGCTCGCCTCGATGTCGTCCAGCGTCATGGACGCCGAGATGCAGGCCGTCATCGATCGCTTCCTGGCAGGGGAGTGGCAGACGATCGAGGGCCTCGGAAACCAGCCCCTCGCGCCCACGCTCGTCGGCAGCACCACCGTCTGGAACCTCACGGTCGACAAGATCAGGCACCAGATCGACGCGAAGCGCGATCCCATCGACGCGCTGGGCTTCAACGGCACATGGCCGGGGCCCCTTCTGCGCCTCACCGAAGGCGACCACATGCGCGCCGTCTTCACGAACAACCTGGACGAGTCCACCGGCATCCATTTCCACGGCCAGTCCGTTCCGAATGCGATGGACGGAGTGACCGGCATCACCCAGAAACCGATCACCCCGGGAACCAGCTTCAGCTACGAGTTCGCCGCCAAGCCCTCCGGGTCCCACATGTACCACTCCCACCACAACGCCACGGACCAGGTGGGCCGCGGCCTGCTGGGCGCATTGATCGTCGATCCGAAGAACGCCGCGGAGCGCTATGACCGCAGGTACGGCGCGACCCAGGACATCATCTGGATCAGCAACGACGCGCTCGGGGGCTTCACGATCAACGGCCGAGGCTTTCCGGCCACCCAACCGCTCACCGCGAAGCTGGGCGAGGTCATCGTCATCCGCTTCATGAACGAGGGCGTGATGACGCACCCCTGGCATCTCCACGGGATGCCGATGCGCGTCGTGGCCCGAGACGGCTGGCCGCTCGGCTCGGCCGCGTTCACCTGCGACACCCTGGGCGTCAATCCCGGCGAGCGCTACGACGTCGTCATCACCTGCGACAACCCGGGAGCCTGGGCATTCCACTGCCACGTCCTGCCGCACGCCGATGGGCCGCACGGCATGTTCGGCATGGTTACCGCGCTCATCGTGAGCGGGTAACGCGAGCATGACCGGGTCCGTGGCTGCTCAGGCCGGCACCAGGGAGCCTTCGGCGAGCCCCGCGCCGCTGCGCACTCGCCAGATCAAGACGATTCTCCTGGCCACCGACCTGGGTCCCACCTCTGCCGAGGCAACCGAGCACGCCATCTCGATCGCGGCGCAGTTGCGTGCCCGTCTCCTGCTCGTCAACGTGCTCGACACGCGCCTGGTGCTCCGGTCGAGGCGCCATGAGCGTGTCGACCAGGCCAATGCCGAGCGTGAGCCACTCCTTGTGGACATCGTGCATCGCGCCAGATCCGCCGGTGTTGCCACGGAGTTCCTGCTCTGGACCGGCGACCCCGGGGAAGCGATTCTCTCTGCGGTCGAAGCTGAGGGCGCGGACCTGATCGTGGTCGGCTCGCACGGGCGCGAAGGAGCCGGCCGCCTCCTGCTCGGCTCGATCTCGGATCACCTGGTCCGAAACGCGGTCTGTCCGGTGCTGGTCGTGCGACCAACTGACCCCGCGGTTGCGCGTTCGTTGCAGGCGCAGCCGCGAGCCTGAGCGCGGGTCGCAACCACAGCGGGCTCAAGTGCACCTCGCACGTGTCGGCAGAGGGAACGTGCGATCCAGGCGCCCAAGCTCAACGCCTCCGGCGACGGGAAACGTGTGCCGCTCGCATCGAGCCGGCTCGGCGTGACAGGGGTGCCATTCGGCACTCCGCTGGTCACGGCGAATCAGGCCGAGTGGCACGTCGCCCCCGCTGGGCTCCGGGACTACGGTTCAACCATCAAGTACTCCAATCGAGGGAGGGTGGCAAGGGCTGCCACCTCAGAAACAAAGGGGTGTTCCAATGGGAACCAGGACACGAGATCGCGGGATCGCAATCCTGCGCA
>JBBRYO010000163.1:0-6394 GCA_038237595.1 Candidatus Limnocylindrales bacterium
AATCCAAATTCTGTTGCAGGACGTCGCCGTTCCCCAGGTTGTTGCTCGCGGTTGCACGCACCAGGTAGATCAACGCGCGCTCTGTCGGCGTTGCCTGTGGCATCCGTGCCGATTTCAGCAACCCCAATGCGCCTTCTGGATTGCCGCTCGCGATCATGCCGCGCGCCCGGATGACCTGGACAGCGAGTGGTGGCTCGAGGTCGTCCATGCGGATCAGGAGCTCGCCAACCGGACCCCAGGCACCCTTGCCCAGAGCCGCAGTAGCGGAGTCGTTAAGGACGCGCATCGCTTCGGAGGGTGCGCCGGCTTCGATGTAGTGGTGGCAGGAGATGAGCCAGTCGGTAGGTTCGGCCACTCGGGCGACGCGGAGGTGCATCTCGCGCAGCAGCTCAGGGGGTGTTGAAGTCAAGACCTGGCGGATCAGGAACTCGCGAAGCAGTGGATGGAAGCGACGGCTGGTCGAACCGGCAGCGCTTCGCCCCATCAAGCCGAGGTCGTCCGCCTCATCCAGCAGAGCCATGACGTCATCGCCCGAAGGCGGATCGCCGTGAACGGAGAGGATGGCGACAACCAGCCCTGGCACGATGCGGTCGAGCAGGGAGGCGTGGACGAGCATGCGCTGAAGCTGTGCCGTCAGACCCGACAGGACCTCCTCGGCGAGGTAGTCGTAAAGCGATCCCTCGGCGCCCGAGAGTGAATGGATGAAGGCCCGGACCTCGGATTCGGGCCGCGTGCGGATCGACGAGTAGACCAGTTGGAGGCTCGCACCCCAACCCTCGGTTCGAGCGTCGATCTCACTGAGAAGATCAGGCTCGAGTGGGTGGCCGTATGCGTCAGCGAACAACCGCGTGGTCTCTTCCCGTGAGAAGCGCAGATCGTCCGTCGTCAGTTGGGCCACGTCACCCGCAGCAGCGAGTCGCGCCAGCCGGAGCTCCGGCGTTCGCCGCGACGAGATCAGGAACGTGAAGCTCTTGGGAGCCCACTCGAACAGCCGCGCCAGGATCGTGTAGACGTCTTTCCCGTCCTCCACCAGGTGGAAGTCATCGAGGATCAGCAGCGTGGGCGCTTCGGCGATGGCCTCCAGCTCCGTGATGAGCGAGCCGACCACGATCTCTACGCTCGGATTCAGGGCCGCGATCTGGGCAAGTATCCCCGCAGTGGCGTTGCCAAAGGCAGGCTCAATCTCTCGCACGGCCGCGATGAGGTAGTTGACGAAGCTGACCCAATCGCGATCGCTGGTCTCCATTCGGAACCAGAGGCAGCGAACATCACTGCGCCTTGCGAAGTCGGCCAACAGTGTGGTCTTGCCGTAGCCGGCTTCGGCGGCGATAACCTTGACGCGATCATCCGCGTGCGACGTGAGCCAGTCCAGGAGGCGCGGTCGTTCCAGCGTGGAGTCGCGGACCGGCGGAGGTTGCACCTTGCTGCGGATGACCGAGAGGCCGATCTGCTCAGCGGGCCGAGCCTCGACGGCTTCCGGCGGCTGGGTCATGGGCACGCGACTGACCGAGCCGCTGGGAACTGCCCGGGCGGGCGCAGGAGCTGCAGGGACGGTTATGCGCTGCACGATGCGGCCATCTTCGGATTCAGGGCTCATCCGGGCCTTATCTTGCGATGTGGAAATCTCTCCTTGGACGCGAGGTCAGCTGCCTTCGTACTCGAAGTGGATCTTCACCTCCACGCGGTACTCGGTGATCTGGCCGTCGACCACGCGCGCAGTGGACTTGACCACCTCGACCTCACGGATGTTGCGGACGGTGCGTGATGCAGTCGCGACTGCCACGCGGGCTGCGTCACTCCAGGACGTCGGGCTGCTGCCGACCATCTCGCGGATGATGATCACGCCCATATGGCACCCTCCCTCGCGTGATTGACCGGCCGTTCGAGCCCGATCGGGACGAAGAGTGTACGGCGTGACCAGCGGTGCGGAACCACCCCTCCGCCCAGGGCGTCCTGCGCCCATGTCGATGAACCATGTCCCTGACGCGCGCCACGCAAGAACCGCCATCCTGCTTGCTGCGGCCGTCCTCGTCGGCGCCTGCGCGGGGGTCCGGGCCCCGGGCCCCGGGCAGACATCCAGTCCGGGCACGTCCGGCGCCCCCACTTCGTCCCCCGCGACGGCGACTCCAGCCCCCACCCCCGGATCGTCTCCTGTTGGACATCCCACGGATTCGAAGGCAATCGTCCTGCGCGCCGAGGTGCTCGGTGGCTTCGTGCCCGCGACGTTCGCGTCGCTCTCGGCCCCCATGTTCACACTCTACGGAGACAACACCGTCGTCTTCCGACCGACCACCGACGCCACGGGAACTGGGTACCCACCCTTCCTCCGCGCGAAGCTGACCGTCGATCAGGTCGATGCGCTTCTCACCTTTGCGCTCGACCAGGGACACCTTGCGACCGCCCGCGACTCCTACCAGAACCTGCACGTCGCGGACGCGCCGACCACCCTCTTCGACATCGACGCCGGCGGGATCAAGAAGGTCGTGTCCGTGTACGCACTCGGCATTCAGGCTGGCGGGACCGACCCTGATGCCGCGGACCTCGCCGCGCTCCAGGCGCTCGCGGGACTGCTCGGCAACTTCGAGGCCCATGTCAAGAGACAGGTCGAATCGGTCGGCGTCTACCAGCCCGCGATGTATCGCGCGATCCTCAGCGACTTCGCGCCTCAAGGTCCCCCCAACGACTGGCCCTGGGCCAACCTCACGCTGGACGACTTTTCGGCGAGTGAGGCCACCGGGCTACTCACGCGCACCATCACGTCGGACGAGGCTTCGAAGGTGACTGAGGTTCCGTCCGGGGGTGTCCGGGGTCTGGGCATCAAGGGCACGGGCAACAAGGTTTTCGGGCTGCTATTGCGACCGCTGTTGCCGGACGAGACGAGCTAGGGAACTGAGCCGCGGCCTCAATCGTCCCGCCGCCATGCCGAACGACCACGCACGCCTCCTCTCCCTCCTCCGCCGCGGACTGGCCCTGGCGGCAGGTCTCCTGATCGTCGCCTGCAGCAGCGGCACGCCGACACCAAGCGCCCCACCCAGCGCGGCGCCGACCCCATCACCGACCAGTCAGCCAAGCAGCCAATCCAGCACCGGACCAACCTCTCAGCCGTCCACCCAGCCCACCACTGAGCCTTCCACCCAGCCGAGCACCGTTCCCACCACGGGCCCGTCAATCCAGCCGAGCACTGAGCCCACCGCCGAGCCGTCCCCATCGCCCGTCCCACTGGGCAAGGTCGACCATCCCACCGATCCCACCGCGGTTGTGCTCCGCATCGATTTCGCCGGTGGCTTCATCAATCCAGCCGGGAACCTCCTTCGCGCGCCGGCCTTCACGCTCTACGGCGACAACACCGTCGTCTTCCGCCCCACCACCGACCCGACCGGCACCGGCATGCCGCCCTTCCAGCGGGCGCAGCTTTCGGTCGACCTGGTTGACGCGCTGCTCACCCAGGCACTCGTGCGGGACCACCTCAAGGACGCACAGACGTCGTACCCGGGCAACCCGGACTCCGGCTCCACGATCTTCTCAATCGAGGCCGGCGGCGTGAAGAAGCAGGTTTCGGTCTTCGGCCTGAGCCCGAACCCGAAGGGGCCGAATGCCGCCGTCCTGAAGGGGCTCGAGGACCTCGCCAGCACTCTCACGGACTTCGAGTCCCAGGTGAGGGCAGGCAAGGTCGAGTCAGTCGAGCCGTCCGGCGGCGCGTCCGACATCGGTGTCACCGGATTGGACGGCAAGAGCTACCTGCTGTCGCTCCGGCCGGTGCTGCCTGGCGAGATCTTCTAGCGGGCGCCGCGGTCAGGCCTCCGCTCAGGCGTAGGCTCCCTCGGCGTAGCGACCCTCCTCGGCGTAGGAGACGAAGCGCGTCTGGCGTTTCTTGAACCAGAGCTTCGTCTCACCGGTGGGGCCGTTGCGGTGCTTGGCGAGCCGCAGGTTGATGACCTCGCCTTCCTGATCCTGGTCTACGGAGCCGCGCTCCTTGTCCCGCCACAGGAACATCACCAGGTCGCTGTCCTGCTCCAGTGCCCCGGACTCGCGCAGGTCCGAGAGCCGCGGCTCCTTGGACTCGCGCATCTCCGCCTGCCGGGACAGCTGGCTGAGCGCCACCACCGGGACCTGGAGCTCGCGGGCGAGCCCCTTGAGGCCCCGTGAGATGTCGCTGACCTCCTGGACGCGGTTCGAATCCCGGGACTGTGTCGTGGACTGCATCAACTGGAGGTAGTCCACGATGATGAGGTCCAGCCCGGATTCGGCCTGGAGCCGGCGCGCCTTCGTGCGCAACTCCATGGTACTGATGTTCGGCGTGTCATCAATGTAGATGGGAGCTTCCGCGAGTGCGTTCATGGCGGGCGCCAAACGCGTGAAGTCCATCTCCTCCAGGAAGCCGGTGCGCAGGCGCTGCGAATCGATGTTGGCGACCGAGCTCAGGAGCCGAAGGACCAGCTGCTCCTTGCTCATCTCCAGGCTGAACACTCCGACCGTCTTGCCCTCGCGCACGGCCGCGTGCTCGGCGAAGTTGAGCGCCAGGCTGGTCTTGCCGATGCTGGGCCGGGCCGCAAGGAGGATCAGGTCGGACTTCTGGAGGCCCGTCGTCATCGCGTCGAGATCAGCAAAACCCGTGCGGATGCCGCTGATGTCGCCCTTGTGCTGGTGCAGGTAGTCGAGTCGGTCGTAGGCGGCGTGGAGCAGCGTCTTCAACGGCGAGAAGCCGCTGGCGACCCGCTTCTGGGACACCGAGAAGAGCTCCTGCTCCGCCTTGTCGATCGATTCGTCGAGGTCCGTGCTCTCGTCGTAGCCGATGCCGGCGATCCGGCCGGCGGCGGCGATCAGGTTGCGAAGGACCGCCTTGCGCTCGACGATCCGGGCGTAATGGGTCGCGTTGACGGCCGTCGGCGTGAGGTTGATGAGGCTCGTGAGGTAGGCCGAGCCGCCCACTTCCTCGAGCGTTCCGCCGCGCTCCAGGACCTCGGAGACCGTGACGATGTCCACCGGTTCGCGGCGCTCGTACAGCTCCAGGATCGCGGCAAAGATGGTCCCGTGGTGTTGGCGGTAGAAGTCCGGGGGATGCACCAGCTCCGCCACTTCGACCACCGCGTCACGGTCGATGAGCAGCGCACCAAGAACCGATTGCTCGGCCTCGATGGACTGGGGCGGAAGGCGGTCCATGGACAAGGGCGGGCTCCTGGGGTGACCGAGCGATCGTCGGGTGACGAGCTGCATCCTCAGGCGAGCCGGGCGGTCATCGCTAGCGGAGCGTCCACAAATCCCGTCCACCAGCTTGGAATTCGTCCACTGCGACTGTGGATCGGCTGTGGATTTGCCGACGCACTGTGATTGCTTCAGGGTTTCAACATCGACTAGTCGACGCGGCGGATCACTCCGATGAGCTTGCCCTGGATCCGGACGTCGTCATAGAACTGGGGCGGGTACTGATCATTGGCGGGCTGCAGACGGACGCGGCCCTTCTCCTTGAAGAACCGCTTGAGGGTGACGGCGTTCTCCTCCACCTGGGCCACCACGATGTCGCCGTTGCGTGCAGTCTCCTGGGGCCTGATGACGACGAAGTCACCGTCAGCGATGTGGGCGTCCACCATCGAATCGCCGCGGACCCGCAGGACGTAGGCGTCTCCGCTGGGCGCCAGGAGCTCCGGCACAGACATGGTCTCGCTGGCGTCCTGGTATGCCTCGATCGGACCGCCGGCGGCGATCTCACCGACGATCGGAAGCAGGTGGATCTCCTCGTGCTGCATGCCCGGAAGCAGCTCCGCGGCGAGACCCGAGTGCAGCGCGGCGGTGGGCGTCAGGCGGAGAGCGCGGGACTGGGTGGCGCCGCGTTCCAGGTAGCCATCCTTCTCCAGCGCGGAAAGGTGGTGATGGACGGCAGACGTGGAGGCAAGGCCGACGGCGCTGGCGATCTCACGCACAGACGGCGGGTAGCCTCGCGCACGCAGCGTGGCAGCGATGTAGTCGATGATCTTCTGCTTGCGTGCGGCGTCGTGTTTGGTCACGCGGCGCCTCCTTCCGTGCCACACCTTACCGAACGTCTGTTCGATTGTCAAGACCATTCCGCGGAGCATCCCGGCCGCCTCGATATACTCCGCGTTCCGATGGGTGCCCGAAATCCCCTCAAGCTCGGTTTGAACGCGCTCAACCTGTGGCCCTTCCTGCCCGTGGCGTCGCGTGCGCCCCTCTATGGGCGGTTGCTATGGGAGCTCGCCAAGGACGAGCGCGTGCCGTGGTCGCGCAAGGCCGTGCTCGGCATCGCGGCCGCGTACGTGGTCTCGCCGATCGATTTCATCCCGGACTGGATCCCGGTCATCAGCCGCATCGACGACATGGCGGTCGTGGTGATCTCGATCGATCTTTTCCTGGAGAGCGTTCCGCACGACCTGATGATCGA
>JBBRYO010000164.1:0-6372 GCA_038237595.1 Candidatus Limnocylindrales bacterium
AACACTCGCCCGGCCGGCAGCACCTACGGCTTCCCGTTCAGCATCCTGTACCGCACCGCCGTCGGCATTGCGGCGACCTACGGCCGACGCTGGGATCCGCTCGAAAAGGCACCGTGGGTCCGCTGGCAGTACCGGGCCTGCGGATCGTGCCCGCTGACCTGGCGCCAGCTGTACTACGACGACGTCGAGAGCTACGGCCTGAAGTTCGACCTGGTCAACCAGCGGAACCTGCGAGGCGTGGGCATCTGGGCGCTCGGCTACGAGGGCACGCACACGGAGCTCGATCACCTGCTCAAGCAGAAGTTCAGTTCGCCCTAGCTGCGTCAGTGCTGGCGCCATGGCTGATGCGCCGCTGCCCGAGCGGCCAGATAGCCACGACCGGCGGCTGCCGGCCGCCGGCGCCACCTGGCTCGTCCCGGTGACGCGTCTTCGGGGGCCAGATTTCAGCCATATGTCCACATTGAGATCGTTATGCAATGGTGACCGTCCCGGGAGCCGGACGGACGTTGAAATCAGGATGCTGTGGCAGAGAGTTTCCTCTCAACGGCTGACTCTCGAGGGCCGACCGGACGTTCCCTGGCCGGGAGGTGGCTCCGACGCCCCAGATCGCTGGATAACGTCCGCTCTGTGGACATATGGCTGTTTGGGATCGGCTATGGCGCCGAATATGGCACGCGTCCCGGTAACGTTGACGCCGAGGTGCCGGACCCTGATAGTGGCCGGACGGGCCGCAGAGCCGAGCCCATGGAGGTCCTGATGTCGCTCCCTGTCCGCGGCCGCTCGTTGCCGAGCCGACTCCGATCCGGCGCAATCCTTGCCACGGCCGCGTTCCTCTTGATCAAGGGCTCCGCGGGCGCCACTGCGCGCACCGCGACTCCGAGCGGCGTCACTCCGACCGGTGTCACCTCCTCGACGTGGGGTTGGGTGGTCGCTCGCCACCCGGCGACGCACCACTACACGCCGTCACTCAAGGACCGCGGCAACTCGTCCGGTGGGATCAACACGGTGTCGCGAACCGGCGTCGGGCGCTACAACGTGACGATGCCCGGTATCGGCGCCGGCGGCGGAATCGTGCACGTCACTCCGCTGGGAGCGGCGCCGCATGTCTGCATCATCGTGGAATGGGGCGGCAGCCCTGACCAGGACGTTTCCCTTCGCTGCTTCACGCGGTCCGGAAGCCCGGCCGACTCGAAGTTCGTGGCCAACTACCTCGTCGTTACGAGCGGCAGCGGCGGCTCATCCGGTCGCCTCGGCTATCTCTGGGCGAACGACGAGACCGCAACCGACTACACCCCCGACCCCAACTACAGCTACAACTCGTCGGGCGGCACGAACACGATCCATCGCGACGGCACCGGCAGGTACGAAGTGAACATGCCGGGACTCACCAATGCCAACCACGGGGACGTCCAGGTCACCGCGTACGGCGCCACGGTGGCGTGCCGGGTGGTGGAGTGGGCACCTGCCGCGGGTGCCCTGAATGCCATCGTCCTCTGCCGCGACATCGCCGGCGCTCGCGTCGACGGCCGCTTCACCGTGACGTACATGAAGGACCTCGCGCTCAAGGGCTTCAACGGCACGCGGTCCTACTACCTCTGGGCAAACCAGAAGTCGACCACCAACTACCACCCCGATCCGAACTTCACGTTCTCCACGGTCGGAGCCGCCCCGCCGAGCATCCACCGCGCCGGGACCGGCACGTACGTCGCGACCCTCCCCGGCATGAAGGCGGGCGGCGGCGTGCAGATCACCTCCTACGGCACCGGCAGGGGCCGCTGCATCCTGACCTCCATCAGCACGAGCGGCCCGACCCAGCACGTTGGCGTCCGGTGCTTCACTGTCGCAGGGCATCTCCAGGACGCTCGTTTCACCCTGGCCTACGCGCGCTGATCGGGAGATTTCGAGCATGATCCGTATCGGGTGAGCAAGTGATGGCCGCGCGAAAGAAGGCCGGCGCCCGCCAGAGAAGCGCTCGCCGCAACCGCACATGGCGCGACGCCACGAACCCAGCCGGGCCTGCGCACGAAGCGAACGAGCCAGAGCCAGCGCCGCCCCAGGATCCGACCGCGTCGAGGAGTGGCTGGGATCCGCGGATCAGGGGACACGCGACCCCTGAGCCACGATCCAGCGGGACGTCGGGCGCGGGCGGAGGCGGTGAAACCGAATCGCCCGGCCCTGCGCCGAAGCGCGAAGGCGAGCACGGCGGACCGAGCGACCAGTCGTAGCTGCCTCGTGCCGGAGGCGAGGCGGTGAAGCCCTCAGCCCACCATCAAATCGAAGAGGTGGTCGAGCTCGGTCGCGGGGTCGTCGGTCATGCCCGTGTGGACCGCCGACGGCTGGATGATCGTGCTCGAGGGAGCGACCAGCCAGTGGAAACGTTCCGGCTTCGTGAGTGAGGCGATCGGGCCACCCGAGAGGTCGCCTGCCGCGATCCTGGCAATTGCGTCGAGGTGGGCGCGCACGGTCTGCGGATCGGCGTCCGGCGCGAGCGCCGTGAGGCGCTTCTCGTCCAGGTCGACGCGCGCCGCAAGGTAGCGCCGCGGCCGGCAGAACAGGATCACTCCCGCGTTCATGGATTCGCCGCGTTCAACGCGCGGCACCACGCGCACGATCGCGTACTGGAACGGATGCGTCTCAGCCACGCCTGCCACCATCGGCCGCGGACGCGAGCCTCTCCACGCGGGCGCGCTCTGCCTCCTCGGCAAAGGCACGCGGCGCCTCCAGGCGCCGGGTCAGGTATTGCACGTAGGCGCGGCGCTGCTGCTCCGGCGTCTGCCGTGCCCGGCGACTGAGCGCGTCATCAGCCAGCCAGGCCTCGGGCACCAGCTCGACGATTGACTCGAGGGTCTCAGGCGTGAGCTCGGGCGCAAGGCGTTCGTCGGCCTCCGCGATCGCGTCGGCATAGGGCAGCAGGATGTGGTCGCGGCTGCGCTCGAAGGGCTGACGCGCATGACGGTCGACGTCGCGCCAGGTGTGATGGATGAAGAGCGCCGCGCCATGGTCGATGAGCCACTGCCGCCCGTGCCAGACGAGGATGTTCGGGTTGCGCATGGAGCGATCGGGGTTCGTCACAAGCGCATCGAACCACACCACGCTTGCGGCAAGCGCGCCGCCCGGCGCAGGCCCCACGCCCGGCCGGAAGCCGAGCGAGCCCGGCAGGAAGTCGATGCCCAGGTTCGTGCCGCCCGACCTGTCGATCAGCTCGCGCACGTCCGGGTCCGGCTCAGCGGCTCCCAGCGCGGGATCCAACTCGATGAGGACGATCTCCGGCACGGGCAGGCCCAGCCGGCGCGCGATCTCACCGGCCAATAGCTCCGCCACGAGCGCCAGGGGACCCTGGCCGGCGCCGCGGAACTTGAGGACATAGAGCCCGTCGTCGTCGGCTTCGACGAGTCCCGGCAGTGATCCGCCCTCGCGCAGGGGCGTGACGTATCGGGTGGCCTGAACGGTACGGAGCATGCGCCGGAGTCTATGCGCCCGGGACCTCGCCGAACGCCGCCAGGCGCGGGGAGTCGCCTGGATCAAATCGTCGCCATCAACCGCCATTTCGAGGTCGCTAAATCATTGACAGGCGTCGTCCGCGGATGCCACCGCTATGGGTTCGGGCCGGACGAGTCGTACTTCTCGGGTCCCATGCGATTCCGCTCGGCCGCGCCGGGCCCTGGCTGACCTATCTCCACCGGCACCCCGACATGGTGGCGCTCGTCCGTCGCCTCACCAGCAACGAGCGCCTGGTGCCGATGCAGAACCTGGCGTACATGTACTACAGCGCGGGGTCCTTCATCCATCTCCACACTGACTTACCCGCATGTGAGATCACGCTCTTGACGAGCGTCGTCGGGCAGGTGCCGCCGCTCGTCGTGTACCCGAGGCTTCGGAGCAAGGGCGTCCAGGAACTGATGCAGGCCGCGACCCTCGCGAACGGTGAGCCGGAAGGGGGAAGACGAGTCGAGGTCCCCGCGAACGGATTCCTGGCCCTCTTCGGGCGAGAACTGCCGCATCGTCGGCCCCTCTTCCCCGCGGAGAGCTCGCAGGTGGTCCTGGCCACGCTCTGCTACAGCACCAGGGCTTCAGCCGGGCGGTGAACCGCCGTCATGCGCGAACTCGTCCTGGCGCGTCTCGACCAGGCCGCTCGGCGTGTTGTGCACTGCCGGAATGCTGCCGAGTCTCCCGGCCTTGTAGTCGGTGAAGGCCTGGATGACCTCTTCGCGGGTATTCATCACGAAGGGACCCATCCACGCGACGGGCTCGCCGATCGGGCGACCGCCGAGGATCAGCACGTCCAGGTTCGGGCTCCGGCTTTCCTGCCCGACCGCCGCCGCCACGGTCAGCGCATCGCCGGGTCCGAAGACGGTGAGTTGGCCGGTCTGCACGGGGATCGCCTCGATGCCGACCGAGCCGTGCCCGGCGAGGATGTACACCAGCGCGTTGTAGTCGGCTCGCCAGGGGAGGGAGAGCTGGGCGCCAGGGCTCAGGGTCGCGTGAACCATCGTCATCGGCGAGTAGGTCGACCCTGGTCCGGCGTGTCCGGCAACTTCGCCCGCGATCACGCGCACAAGCGCGCCGCCGTCGGCTGACGAGAGGAGCGCAACCTCGGACGCGCGCAGGTCCTGGTATCGCGGCGCGGTCCACTTCTGGTCGCGCGGCAGGTTGACCCACAGCTGGAGGCCGTGGAAGAGGCCACCGCTCACGACCAGCCACTCCGGCGGCTTCTCGATGTGAAGGATGCCCGCGCCCGCAGTCATCCACTGCGTGTCGCCGTTGGTAATGACGCCGCCACCGCCGTTCGAGTCCTGGTGTTCGAACGTGCCGTCCATCATGTAGGTGACGGTCTCGAAGCCGCGATGCGGATGCCACGGCGTGCCCTTGGGCTCGCCGGGCGCGTACTCCACCTCGCCCATCTGGTCGAGATGGATGAACGGGTCGAGATCGGCGAGATCGACGCCGGCGAAGGCACGGCGGACCGGGAAGCCCTCACCCTCGAAGCCCCGCGGGGCGACGGTGATGCCGCGCACCGGGCGCTGGCGCGCGATCACGGGATCGGGCTCGGGAATGCGCAGAAGAACGGTGATGTCGTCGACGGTGATGGCGGGCATGGCCACAGGATGCCACAAGATGCTTGCTAGTGCAACTATCTGTTTCGGATCGGTGGCGGCGGCCCGACGCCGTATGATCCGGCCGCGTGACACCGTTGGAGACGACGGCGGCCCAGCGTCGGTCTCGTTGCCCGAGTGATCGGCGAGCTCGGCGACCTTCGAGGTCGCCTCGAGATCAGCGGCTGACCGAGCGGTACTTGCGGACGCCGAGTGGGATGAAGATCAACAGGATCAGGCCGATCCAGGCGAGCGTCAGCAGTGCCGGGTGCTCGGCCGGAAAGCCCGTCGGCGGCGGGAGCCGTGGATCGATCGCGGTGGGGTTGCCCCACAGCTGACGGATGGCGGCGGTGAGCGTGCTCGTGGGATTCCACTCGGCGATCGGCCGCAGGAAGTCCGGCAGCGATTGCACGGGAACGAAGACGTTCGAGACGAACGTGATCGGGAAGAGCACGGTAAAGCCGACCTGCTGGGCGACTTCCACCGTGGGCACGGACAAGCCGACCCAGACGCCCAGCCAGGCCATGGCGAAGGCGAACAGCAGGAGGAGCCCGAAGCCCGCCAGGAACTCGACGATGCCGGTATGGACGGCCCAGCCGACCGCGAGACCGCTGAGCATGAGGACGACCAGGATGCCCGACTGGTAGACGACCTCGGAGAACGTGCGTCCCGTGAGGACCGCTGAACGGGACATCGGCAGAGAGCGGAAGCGATCAATGATGCCCTTGCCCATGTCGTCGGCCATGCCGATGGCCACGGTCACCGTCGCGAAGACGATCGTCTGGGCGAAGATCCCGGGCATCAGGTATTCCTTGTAGTTGCCACCGGCAATGGGGATCGCGCCTCCGAAGACGAACGAGAACAGCAGCACGAACATGATCGACTGGAGCACCGCGAAGATCGCGAGCTCCGGGATCCGCGGGATGCGCTTGAGATTGCGCCACATGACGATCGCGCCGTCGCGGAGCGCCTGGCGGAGGCCCGCGCCGAAGGCCGCGTCGCGGGGTCGAGCAACGGCGGTCATGTGGCGGCCTCCGGCTTCGCGGCCTTGTTCGGAGCACGGGCGCCCTCCGGATCGGCCGGACGTTCCTCCGCCGCGTGCCCGGTCAGTTCCAGGAAGACGTCGTCGAGGGTGGGGCGCCGGAGCCCGATGTCATCGATGGCGATCGTGGCCTCGTCGAGCTCGCGCACGACGGCCACCAGCGTCTGGGCGCCACCGCTCGACGGGATGGTGAGCCGGCGGGTGTGCTCGTCGACGGTCACATGGGAGGGACCGCCG
>JBBRYO010000165.1:0-6371 GCA_038237595.1 Candidatus Limnocylindrales bacterium
CGCCCGATGCGCGGTGCGGTCTCGCGGCTGGTGAGGTAGCCCGTGAATACGCCTTCCTTGACGAGAGGCACCGACTGGGCGGCCACGCCCTCGTCGTCCCAGCCGAACGTGCCCATGCCACCGGGCGCGGTCGCGTCGGCGACGATGTCCACGAGCTCGGAGCCGTAGCGGAAGCCCGACTCGAGCTTGTCGGTGGTCAGGAAGCTGGTGCCGGCGTACGAGGCCTCGGTGCCGAAGACACGGTCGAGCTCGGTCGGGTGGCCGCAGCTCTCGTGGACCTGGAGATACAGCTGGGACGGGTCGAGGACGATCGTGGTGCGGCCCGGGGGGCACTGCGGCGCGGTCAGCAGCTCCACGGCCTCCTCGGCCAGCCGGCCGGCATGGTCGGCGAGATGCAGCCCGCGGATGAACTCGTATCCGGCGGCGCGGTAGCCACCGCCCTGGTCGGGGTAGGTGCGCCGCTGGAGCTCGTCGCCGGCGACGGCGTTGGCTTCGATGGCCGAGCCCACATGGGTGAAGACCTGGTCGGTCTCGGAGCCGTCGCTCGCGGCGAACTCCTTCCACTCCCGCTGACCGTGGTACATCGTCTCGGTGAAGGCGATGCCCTTCACGCCGGCCATCTGGCGGTCCGCCTTCAGCAGATCCTCGATCTTCTGGTCGATCGGGATCTTGAAGGGATCTTCCCCGAGCGGCGTCTCGTAGTGGCCGTGCGCCGGCGGTCGATCATCGAGCGCGACCGGGTCGCGCAGTGCCGTTGCCGAGGCCCGGGCGATTCGAACGGCGAGGGCGGCGATCCGATCGGCCTCGAGCGCATCGAGCCGGCTCGAGCTGGCGAAACCCCACGCTCCATCGACCAGCACGCGTACGCCGAAGCCTTCGGTCTCCCCGAACGAGACACCTTCGACACGGCCGCTCTTGACGGTGACCTGCTCGTCCTGGCGGCGCACGACACGGACGTCGGCGTAGCTGGCACCCTGCTGCGTGGCGGTGTCGAGGGCACGGCGGGCAAGGTCTCGCATGAGCCGCGCCAGCGTAGCAGAGGCATCGGCTTGGCTATCGGTACGGCGACCAGCCACTCGGCAGCCAACGGGGCGGTCGGCGACTGTGGCACGGCACGTCAACATCGCTGCGAGACATCCGGTTCGTCATGAACGCAATCCCGTCGACGGCCAACTCATCCGCTTCCCGGAGTCGGAGGCCGAGAACTCCATTCTGGAAGGGACAAGCAACGGTAGCCCGTGCGCACTGGGGGTAGTCAACTCCGCCGATCACAGATTCGCTCCGCTTCGGGACCGGACCGCGCTCAGGCCGCGGCTACGAAGTACCAGGGGCGTTCGACGGCCTGAGTAGACGACGGATATCCCACTGATAACAGTTGTACTGAAGAGGCGATTGGCGCCGGATCGACAACCGCGCGCCGGGCTCAAGGAGTGCTCGCTGAGACGGCAGTCCTCGGCTGCCGCCAAGCCCCTGGTTACCCGGCGGGCGGCCAAGCCCCGAGTCATTCGGCGGGCCAGCCGCCCCGTGGCGATCCGGGCGGGCGACGCTCAGTGCGACGAGCACGCAGGGCGAATGCACCGACGATGACCACGAGCACGATTGCAATCCCGAGGACGATGAGCCCGACCGAGATGCCGGTGTCGTGCTGCAATTGGGTCGTTCCGGAGATGGCTGTCGGCAGGGGGGCCGCTGGCGCGGCGCCGCTCGACCGCGTCCCAAGCGGCGTTTCATGGACCGGAGGAGTGCCACTCGACCCAGGCACGAAACTGGCCGCCGGCGCGCCTTCCCAGTCGGGCGGCACGGGACCGGGCGGCGGCGACACCGGACCGTTTGGCTTGGGCGTTGTACCGCCCTGCGCGGCGAGCCACTCAGCGGCGAACGCGGCCACGCCCTTGCCGATGGCCGCCTTGAACGCTTCCTCATCGGTGACGCCGGTGGCGTAACTGCGAATGAGCGTCACCAGCGCGGGCTTGCCGTAGGTCCTGATGATGTCGTCGACGGCCGAGACGCTCTGGGCGTACGCGAGCGAGAAGCGGTCGAACGTCGTCGGGAACAGACCCGCGATGGCATCGAGCGGCATCAGGTCGCCGCTCGCGGCGGCGCTCGCGACAAGCGCCTTGTCGCTGTCGCTGTAGCCCTGCGAGAGGTAGACCGCGAGGCCCTCGTTGAGCCAGCGCGGCGGCTGGTGATACGGGTTCTGGACCGCCGTGTTGAAGACCAGGTGCGTCAGCTCGTGGGTCACGAGCGTGTCGACCCAGCTCGAGTCGATCTCGCTCGGCTGGATCAGGCCGAAGAGCGTCCGGATCGCGGCGATCGCCTGGCCTCCGACGTTCTCCCGGGTCCCGGGCCCGAGCGCATCGCGGAAGGGCGTCTCGGAGTCGTAGATGAAGAAGTCGACCGGCTGGGTCTCCGTGACGCCGAGAAGCGCGGAGGCCTCATCGATCGCCTTGTCGCCGATGTCGAGCGCCCGCTTGGCGAAGGCGTCGCTGCCGCTGTACCAGTGCAGCCGGACGATCTTGCCCTGGAGCGTTTTCCAGGTGAAGCGGTCGTCCGTGACCGTGATCGATGCCTCGGGCCCGAGGGCACTGGATCCGTCGTCGGCCACAACCCGGAAGCGATAGACGAAGGTCGTGTTCGGCGTCACATGTCCGGGGATCGAGACCGTGACCTCGTAGCTGTCTCCGCTCGATCGCGTCGACGTCGCGAGCTGGACCTGTGTCACGGTGTCGGACGGCAGGTGCGAGAGAAGCTCCACGCGGGCGGGGGTGGACGACGTGCGGAAGGTCTCGGAGAAGTCGAGCGAGACGTTGAGCTGGCTGGTGGCCGTCGGCGGGTCGAAAGTGACCTCGATCGGCGAGATCGAGGGAGCCGGCGCCATCGCCACCAGGGCGACGAGCACGCCCAGCAGCCACGCCCGGGCTCCGATCCCGCGTCCGCGCGAGCGCCCAGCCACGGCTCCGCCCCTCACCGGTTGCCCCACGCCAGCCCGGCATAGCGCACGAACCCGACACCCGTCTCGGACGCTCCCAGCAGCCCGGTGCGGCTGAGTGCCCAGTCTTCGCCGTAGCGCAGCGGGATGAGCGGCACCTGGTCTTTCAGGATCTGCTGCGCCGTCGCGTACTGCTGCGCCTGGGCCGCCGGATCCTCGGTGGCCGCGGCCGTGTCGAGGGCGGCGTCGTACGCCGGGTCGCTCCAATGGCCGTAGTTGCTGACGCTGCCCGTCTCGAGCAGCAGGCCGAGGAAGTCCTGCGGATGCGGGTAATCCGCGATCCAGCTGAGCGCCCACATCTGCGGCGGATCCTGCTCGAGCCGCGACGAGTACTCGTCGAATGCCATCACCTCGACGTGCGCGTCGATGGCGAGGCTGTCCTTGAGCTGCTGCGCGACGCCTTCCTCGAACGCGCCGCCGGAGGTCACGATCGTCAGCGCCGGGAATCCCTTGCCATTCGGGTATCCCGCACGGGCCAGCGCCGCCTTGGCGCCCGCGACGTCGTGGGCAGGCAGGTAGTCGCCCGAGCTGCGTCCCTCGATTCCGGCCGGAACCAGGGACGTTGCGGGCTCCGCGCTCGGATCGTCAAGGGTCACCAGCCGCCGCCAGTCCACGCCCATCGCGAAGGCGCGCCGGACGTCCGCCGAGTCGAAGGGTGGGCGGGTCGTATCGAAGCCGTAATACTCGACGGAGAGGCTGGCAGAGCGCCGCAGCTGGGGGCCGAGGTCGCTGTCGTACCGAATCCAGGCGGCATCGCCGGCCCCGATCGACGTGTAGTCGACGGTTCCGCCCTGGAACAGCGCGACCGGGCTCTGGCCCTGGAAATCGGTGATCACCTGGATGCTGCCGATCGGTGGTGAGCCGGCCCAGTAGCGCGGGTTCGCGGTCAGGTGGATCGACGTCGCCGTCTGGTCGGAAGGCAGGTACGCGCCCGAGACGACCAGGTTGCCGGGGAGCTCGGGTGCCGGCGCCGCGAAGTCGGGCGGCACCACCGCCAGCGTGGGCGAGGCCGCGGCTGCCACGAAGTACGCCGCAGGTCGCCGGAAGGTGACAACCACCTGGTTGCCGTGCGCCTGGAGGCCGACGTCCGTCACCGGGCCGCTGCCGGCGAGGTACGCCTTGACGCCCGCCACGTCGGCCAGGAGGCTCGCCAGCGGGCTGGGATGCGCGGGATCGATGACCCGCAGCCAGCTCGCCACCACGTCGTTCGCGGTGATCGGCCGACCGTCGTTGTAGGTGATCCCGCTCCGGAGGTTGAAGACGAGCCGCTTGCCGCCGTCGTCGACCGCCCAGCTCGACGCCAGCGCCGGCTGCACCGCGTTGCGGGCGTCGAGCGCAGTCAGGCCCTCGAAGACCTGCGACAGCATGGACGCGGAGCCGGCGTCTCCGATCCGCGCCGGATCCCAGCTACTCGGGGCGGAGCCTGCGATGGTGAGCTGCGTGCCCGGGGGGCTGCTTGCGCCCCCGGACGGCCGCAGGGGCGATTGCTGGTCGAGCAACAGCACGAACCCGCCGGAAACCGCGAGGACGACGACCAGCAGGATGACGCCGAGCCGGAGGAGAGTTGAGCGGCGCGGCCTCGCCGGCGGCCCGAACTGCCATCCGCTGTCGATCATCAGGCCGCGAGTCTACGGGCTACGCTGTCGCACCATGTCCAACGACTACGAGTACTGGGGCATCACCGCCACCGCGTGGGACCTGCTGTGCGGCGACACGTCCAATTGGGAGGACGCCTGGCGATCCAGGAGATGCAGGACCTCGACCTCCCGCGACGCTTCCGGACGATCTGCGTCCCGTCGAGCTCGTTCCAGCTGGTGCTCGACCCGGCCGACGCTTCGCAGGCGATGCAACGCTTCCACAACCACCTGGAACCGGGCGGCGCGCTGCTGATGAGCTGCCCGAGCCGGGCAGGCGGCTGCGCAGGAAGGAGCGCCGGGCGCTCGCCCATCGGCGCAGACTACGCGGCGGCGGCATCTTCACAACGGTGACCAGGCAGTGAGCCTCACTCCGCTCCCGGCAGTCCCGGCGGAACCCGATTCCGACGATCGCCCGTCGCTTTCGCGCATCGAGCTGGTGCGCATCAGCTTGTATTGGCTCGCCCTCAGCGGGCTCTGGTCGGGCATCGCGCTCCAGATCCAACCGGTCGTCGCGCAACAGCTCATCTGCCCTGCGGGCGTGTCCTTCGTCGACTGCGCAAAGGTCCCGATCGAGCAGCTCACACCGATCGCGTTCGGGCAGCAGGTGCGACCCGAGGTCGCGATCGGGCTTGTGGGCCTCGTCGGCGCCGTGGTGGCGTTGATCGTGCAGCCGATCGCGGCCGCTCTCAGCGACTACACCCGCTCCAGGCTCGGGCGGCGCCGGCCGTGGATCCTGGTGGGAACCGCGCTTGATGTGGTGTTTCTCGTAGCGCTCGCCAACGCCCAGACCTACCTCGCGTTCGCGGTCCTGATCACCCTGCTCCAGTTCTCGAGCAACCTCGCGCAGGGCCCGTTCCAGGGCTACGTGCCGGATCTCGTTCCCTCGAGGCAGGTGGGCACGGCCTCCGGCCTGGTCGGGCTGATGACCGTTGCCGGACAGCTGGTCGGCGCGGGCGTCGCTGGCTTGGCGGTCGCGATCAAGAACGTTCCGCTGGGGATCCTGGCGCTGGCGCTGCTGGAGGTGGGCACGATGCTGCCGGCAGTCTTCGGCGTTGCCGACCGGCCGGTCGAATTGCCTCAACGGAGCGGATCTGCGCTGGCCGGAGTGCGGAGTGCGATAGCCGAGGCGTGGGGCAATCGCAGCTTCGTCTGGCTCCTGGGCAGCCGCTTCTTCATCCTGATGACAACGGGGACCGTGATCGCCGAGGCAGAGTTCTACCTGACGCGCTCCCTGGGCTATGACCCCACGGAGGCCGCGACCGCGATCCTCATCCTGCTCACGATCACGGTGCTGTCTGCGGCCGGGGTGTCCGCCTGGGCGGGCGGCGCGTCCGACAGATACGGGCGGCGGCAGGTGATCTGGCTCGGGTGCCTGATCGGCGCCGTCGGAATGGCCGTCCTGGCGATCACTCCGGCCCAACCCGAGATCACCCTCGCGGGCGTGCGATTTCCCGTCTTCGGTCTCTCCGCCGTGGCCGTCGGTATCGGGGCGGGCATGTTCATCGCCGTCGACTGGGCGCTCCTCGTCGACATCATCCCGAAGGCGACCGCCGGGCGCTACATGGGTCTCAGCAACGTCGTGACCGCCACCTCAGGCGCCCTGGCCGGCACGATCGCGGGCGTCGTCATCGCCTCGACGACCGGCCTCACCGGCGACGTCGCCCTCGGCCCCCGCGTCGCCATCGGCCTGACCCTCCTCTACTATCTCCTCGGCGCCCTGCTCCTCCGCCGCGTCGACCCCCGCC
>JBBRYO010000166.1:0-6333 GCA_038237595.1 Candidatus Limnocylindrales bacterium
ACGCGCGCCGGCTCGACGGCGCCTCTCGACACCGGCGACGCGGGCTTCGGGTTGCGCGCAACCGTGGCCGCGGCGCTGGCGACGATCGCGCCGGACCGAATCATCCTGGGCCTGCCGTGGTACGGGCGGGCATGGTCGACCGCGGGCTCTGCCGCGCATGCGCTGACCCAGGATCCCGGGACGTTCGGACCGTCCCAGACGGTCGAATACGGCGCGGCCGTGGAGCAGGCACAGCTCACGGGCCGCCTCTATGACGAGACGGAGGCGACCGCGTGGAGCGTCTACCAGGCGGCTCCGTGCCACGCCTGTCCTGTCACATGGCGGCAGCTCTGGTACGACGACGTGGACGGCTTCCGCACCAAGGTCCGGTTGGCCCTCGACCAGGGGCTGCGCGGCATCGGCATCTGGGCGCTCGGGGACGACGGCACCCATCCCGAGCTCTGGTCGGCGCTCAGCCTCGCGCTTGGCACGACCACCGACTCGAAGGCGCCGAGTGGAACCGCGACCCTGGATACCTCCCTGGACCCGGCGCTCGCCGGAAAGAAGGAGCAGGCCCTCCCGGTCGTCCAGGGCGTGGCCCGCCTCACGCTGAAGCCGGACGACGGCTCGGCGGGGAGCGGCCCCGCCTTCGTCCGCGTCTCGAACCTGGCCGACCTTGCCGACGGGCAGCTCGTCAGCGGCGCCACCTACCCTTCGCTGTCCAGCCTGGACGTGTCGCTCACCGACCCGGCGATCGGCGGCTCGGCGGACACGGGCAAGCGCACCGTCTACGTGCAGTGGCGTGACGTCGCCGGGAATTGGTCGGAGGTCGGGTCGGTCCAGGTCTGGAACAAGCGAGCGCCCGCCGTCTCGCCATCTCCATCGCCCTCAGCCGAGCCCCTCCCCAGCGTGACGCCACCGCCCTACTGACACCGCGCCCAACCCTGCGAGCACCGCTACCGCTCGCGACGCGGAATGAGTACCCTCCGCGGCATGGCCGGACCCGAGCTGCGACGCCACATCGTGCTGTGCACGCTCGAGCCGCTCGGCGTGAGGACCCTCCAGGAGCTCAACAGGCTCGGCGAGCACGTCGTCGTGGTGGCGGAGAACATCGAGACACGCCAACGGGAGATCGCGGATGGTCTGGGCGTCCGGATCATCGATGGGAGCCCGCAGGACGTGGTCTGCCTGCGTGAGGCAGGGGTCGAGCACGCCCGGGCCATCGTCCTTACCGACGACGACGACACCGGCAACATCCATGCCGCGCTCACGGCCCACAACCTCAATCCGGCGATTCACATCGTGCTGCGGACCTTCGACGACGAGTTTGCGCGGCGGATCGAGAGCCTCTTTCCGGACGCCGTGGCGATGTCTTCGTCCGCCTTGGCGGCTCCGGGTTTCATCACAGCCGTGCTGGACCAGGACGCCGACGAGCGCTGGATCGACGTGCTCGGGCGAACCCTGGCATTGCGATACGCCGAGCCGGACGACCCGGCGGTCGTGGTGCCACTGGCGGACGACTCGCAGACGCCGGTCAAGCTCTTCCCGCGCACAGGGAGCCATCTGCTCTGCCTGATCGATCCCAGCGGCGGACCGGCGCACACGCTCCTTGCCAAACCGAAGGGGCGGACGGTCGCTTTGCCACGGGCGGCCAGCGTCAACTGGATGCGCCGCGTCGACAACCGGTTCTGGGCGCTGGGCGCGGTCCTGCTTGTTACGACCGTCGTGAGCTCGATCATCCTCGCCATCTTCGCCAACACCGATCCCGTGAGCGCGATCTACAACGCCATCTCGGCCTTCTTCGGCGGAGTTGCGGACCAGAGCGTCGCGAACACGCCCGCATTGAAGGTCTTCGTGATCGTGCTCACGTTGTTCGGCGCCGCCGCCCTCGCGATGTTCTTCGGCGTCATCGCAGACACCGTGCTGTCGGCGCGAATCTCGAACATCCTGGGGCCGCAGCCCACCGACGCCAAGGATCACGTCATCGTGGTTGGGCTGGGTACGATCGGCTATCGAATTGCCCTGTTGCTGCGGCAGCGCGGCATCCCCGTGGTCGTGGCGGAGAAGGACATGGAGAGCCGCTTCGTGGATTCCGCGCGGAGCCAGCGGATTCCCGTGGTCGCCACCGACGCCCGGACGCCGCAGGCGCTCAAGAAGCTGCGGGTCGACTATGCGCGCGCCCTGCTGGCCGTGACCGAGGACGACGCCGCCAACCTGGCGACGGCGATGCACGCCCGTGGTGCGCGGCCGGACATGCGGATCGTGCTGCGGCTCTTCGATCCCGACCTCGCCGCGCAGCTGGACAAGGCGCTCGGCGACTACAACTCGCGCAGCGTGTCCGCACTCGCCGCGCCTGCCTTTGCCGCTGCCGCCGTCGGGAGGCAGGTCCTTGCCAGCATCCCCTTGAGTGCCAGCCAGGTCCTGATGGTCGCGCGGGTACCCGTGGAGCCCGGTTCGGCAGCTGATGGCTCGACGGTGGCCTCCGAGGAGTCCATGGGCACGGACGTCGAATCCGACGACTGCCGCGTGCTTGCCTTGGTCGTCGGCGACCAGGTTGGCTGGACGCCGGCGGGCACGGACATAGTCGGAGCCGGCATGGAGATGGTCGTCGTGGCGACGCGTCGAGGAATCAGGTCGGCCGTGAAACGCGGCCAGCGACGGGTTGCGCAATCACCCGAGCTTGCGGACCACCAGGAAGTGCGACAGCCCGAGGGTATGCAGGGGCGTGTTCTCGGCGGTGTAGAGGCCTCGCCGCAGGACGCGGCCGGCGCGGCGATGCCGGGCGCTGACGTTGTCGAAGCCGGGGAAGATCACGCGGTGGTGCACGACGCGTACGGGCAGACCGCGGAATAGCGAGCGGATGCCGCGCTGCGTGTAGGCGCGCACATGGGGCGCGAACCGGTTGCGGAGCGGATCGGGGAGCCAGTTCACGAGCGGGATGTTGCCGAACACGTAGTGCTTCCCGAAGTAGGCGCCGTGGGTCTCGAACGGGTACAGCCGGTTGGGCGCGAAGATCACGATCGTTCCACCCGGTTTGGTGACCCGCACCGCTTCCGAGATGGTCTTGCGGTCGTCGTTCACGTGCTCGATGACCTCGTTCGAGAAGACCACGTCGAAGTGATCGTCGGGGAAGGGGAGCGCCTCGCCGGGTGCCAGGTGGATGTTCGGGAGCTCGACGCTTGCCTCCGCGACACGATCGGGCTCGACATCCACGCCGTGCACGTCGTCGGTGTACTGGCGGAAGCGCCGGACGTACGTGCCGATGCCGCAGCCGATGTCGAGGACGCGCGCACCCTCGAGCGGCACGAAGCGACGCACCATCTCGAGGCGCCGATCCTGCCCGAAGCGCCAGCTGTAGCTGGGGCGCCCACGCTCGATGGCCGCGGCGGAGTGCGCCTCGTCCGTGGCGTGAGTTTCGAGAGTCAACTGTCCCTCATCTGCGGCGCCGATGGTATGTGAGCGGGGAAAATGCTGCGTAATAGTAATAGCAATGTCTCGACTAACGCGCGTCATTCCCGCTAATATCAGCGGCACCTGGGTTCGGGGAGAAGTTGGCCACGGTATGTCGCTGACGGCCCCGTGGGTTATCCAGTCCGGCCGTGTCCGGGAGCTGAGGAGGACGCACATGCGTCGACTGTTGGCGACCATGGGGGTCGCGGTCATCGTAGTCTCATGCGGCGGCGGAGGAGCCTCGCCATCGACCGGCGTCGTCGCCCCGACCCGGACAGCCGCAGTTCCTGTCGCCACGCCGACTACTGCGGCGGTTGTGCCGAGCAGCACCGCGGCCGGCGAGACCACAACGCCGACTACCGGGGCTGTCGAGACGCCGGCCGTGACGCCCCAGATCACGCAGCCTCCCGCGGTCGCGCTGGCCGACGCCTGCGCGGCCGGCACCGGAAGCCCTGCCCCGAGCGTGGCAGCCGGCGGCGCCAACAGCTGGGCGGCCGGCATCAGCGGCCCGGTCAAGATCTCCGGCTGGCAGTCCACCGGCGCCGAGGGTGACGCGCTCACGCAGACGCTGTGTGCCGCACAGAAGGCTCTCCCCAACCTCCAGATCACCTATCAGCCGATCGTGGGCGACTACAAGGCGGTCATGGCCAGCAACATCGCCGCGCACGACGTGCCCGACCTGTTCTACGTCAACGCTGACTACGCGCAGGAATGGATCGATCAGACCTACCTGCTCCCGCTCGACGACTACATCTCCAAGGCCGCTTTCGACACGAGCCCGTTCTTCGACGGCTACGCGTCGATCTTCAAGAGCAAGGACGGCAAGTGGTTCGGCTTCCCCAAGGACGGCAGCACGATCGGCATGGCCTACAACTCCGACATCGTGAAGACCGCACCCAAGTCGATGGATGACCTGGTCGCGACGGCGACCGGCCTCAAAGGCAACGCGGCCCTCAAGGCTCCCCTGTGCCTGAACCCCGGGCTCGACCGCGGCCTGGCCTTCCTGTACGCGCAGGGCGGATCCGTGGTGTCTGCGGACGGCAAGACAGGGACGATTGACTCGGATGCCTCCAAGAAGGCCATCCAGTGGTACATGGATCTCTTCAAGAACGGACTCGGCATGACGGCAGACGCCATGGGGGACGGCTGGTGCGGAGAGGCACTTGCCAAGGGTCACGTCGCGCTCATCTTCGAGGGCGGCTGGCTCGATCCGTTCGTAACCGGGGCGTACCCGAACCTTCACTACGCCTGGGCGCCTGTCCCGACGGGTTTGTCCGGCAAGCCGGTCACGATTGCCTTCACGGTCAGCTATTCCATCGGCGCCGACGCAGCCTATCCGGACCAGGCATTCGCCCTCCTGACGTACCTCACCGGGCAGCAGGGCATGACGGTCTGGACCCAGGGCGGCGTCGCGCAACCGTCGCGCAAGGACGTGCCGATCCCTGCTGGCAAGGACGTGCTCGTGGCCGAAAGCGCCTACGCGAAGGCGGGATCGGGCTTCATGCCCGGATGGGGGCCAGTCCAGGACGCATTCAAGAACGAGTTCACCAATCAGCTCCAGAAGAAGACCTACGACGCGGGACCGGTCGTCGCCGCGACCAAGGCGGCCATCGACAAGGCTCTCTCCGGGCAGTGACGCCGATGTGCGGCCGGCGCGTCGTCGGCCGCACATCAAACTGGCTCCGGGATCGGGTGTCTGCCCTCCCGGAGTGGCACTGATCCCGATCGCTCGGAGGGAGGCAAGCCCGCATGGCAGTGGCAACGACGCCGGCCGCTGATCGGGCCCCACTCAGGGGCCAGCGCAGCCGGCAACGGTCGGAGAACATCGCCGGCTACCTGTTCATCGCCATCCCGATGCTGCTGTTCCTGGTGCTCCAGATCGGGGCCATCCTGTACGCGGTCTACATCAGCATCTGGAAATGGAACATCCGCACCGGGCCGGTCAGCTTCGTTGGTCTCGGGAATTACCAGAGCGCGCTCAACGATCCGATCTTCCAGACGGCGATCAAGAACACTCTCTACTACACCGTGATCTGGGTGCCGCTCACCATGGTCATCGGGCTGTTCTTGGCGGTCGTCGTCAACCAGAAGATCCGCGGCCAGACCTTCTTTCGAGCGGCCTTCTACTTCCCGGCGATTGCCAGTGCCGCGGCCATCACCACGTTGTGGATCTTCCTCGTGGCGCCCGACGGACTATTCAACGAGTTTCGTGGCGCAGTGGGCTTGAACCCGCTGTTCCAGCTCTTCGGCTACGGGCCGAACCAGAACTGGATCGGCGACCAGGGCACGGCGATGCAGTCGATCATCATCCTGAACGCCTGGACGACGTCAGGGACGTTCATGCTGTTCTACCTGGCGTCACTGCAATCGATCAGTCGCGAGGTCTACGAAGCGGCTGCCATCGATGGCGCATCGGCCTGGCAGAACTTCCGCTACGTGACGTTCCCGCTGCTGAAGCCGGGCCACTATTTCGTGGCCACCGTTGCCGTGATCGGTGGCCTCCAGCTGTTCGACCAGGCCTTCATCGGGGGCGGCGTCGACGGCTCGCCCAACAACTCGTTGATGACGATGGTGCTGTACCTCTACAACGTATCCTTCAGGCAGTTCAACTTCAGCCTTGCGGCGGCCATCGGCGTGATCCTGTTCCTGCTGATTTTCAGCGCGACTCTCGTGCAGCGCCGCCTGTTCGGACAGGCGCCGAGCTGGTGAGGAGGTTGCCATGACTGCCCAGGCCCAACCTCATTCCGACAATGCCGCGCCCGCCGGGGATCGCGGCGCACGATGGCGGCGGCGGATTGCCTACGCCTTCCTGATCGGCTACTCGCTGTTGATGTTCGTGCCCTTCGCGTGGTCCGTCATCACATCGTTCAAGACGCTTCCCGACTCGGTCCAACTGACGCTCAT
>JBBRYO010000167.1:0-6286 GCA_038237595.1 Candidatus Limnocylindrales bacterium
CCCTTGTTTAGCACACTTGTTCTAATGCGCCGCACCAAGTAGACTCGACTTCGTGCCCCAGGACGTCATCGTTGTTCGTGGAGCCCGCGAACACAACCTCAAGAACATCACCGTTGAACTGCCGCGCGACCGGCTGGTCGTGATCACCGGCCTGTCCGGCAGCGGCAAGTCCAGCCTTGCCTTCGACACCATCTACGCCGAGGGCCAGCGCCGCTATGTCGAGAGCCTCTCGGCGTACGCCCGCCAGTTCCTCGGGCAGATGGAAAAGCCCGACGTCGACCAGATCGACGGGCTGTCGCCTGCCATCTCGATCGACCAGAAGGGCGCCAGCCGGAACCCGCGCTCGACCGTCGGCACGGTGACCGAGATCTACGACCACCTGCGCCTGCTGTTCGCGCGCGTCGGCCATCCCCACTGCCCGAACGGCCACGAGATCCAGCGCCAGACCGTCCAGCAGATCGTCGACCGGATCCTGACGCTGCCCGAAGGGAGTCGGTTGCTGGTGCTCGGGCCGCTGGTCAAGGACCGCAAGACCGAGGGCGACCGCGTCTTCGAGAGCGTCCGCAAGCAGGGCTTCGTGCGCATCCGGGTGGACGGCGAGCTGCTCGACCTGGACGAGGCGCCATCGCTCGACAAATACAAGCGCCACAGCATCGAGGTGGTGGTCGACCGCCTGGTGGTCAAGCACGCCGACGAAGACGGCGTCCCGTTCGGGCCCGACCACCGCAACCCTGACGCTTCCCGCCTGGCCGACTCCGTGGAGACGGGACTGCGGCTCGGCGAGGGCGTGGTCGTGGTCGCCGCGGCGGACCCGGGCGCGTTCGAGGAACAACGCTTCAGCGAGCGCTACAGCTGTCCGTTCGACGGCTACACGATCGACGACCTCGAGCCGCGCAGCTTCTCGTTCAACTCGCCGCACGGCGCCTGCCCGGACTGCACCGGACTGGGAATGAGGCTCGAGTTCGACGAGTCGCGCCTGATCCCGAACAAAGCTCTGTCGCTCGCCGCGGGCGCCCTGGTCCCGTGGTCGCGAATGCCGATCGCGGACTCCTGGTACACGCGGGTCGTGGAGGGCATCGCCAAGTCACGCGGCTTCCGGACGGACATTCCGGTTCGCGATCTCCCGCAGGAGCACCTCGACTACCTGCTGCGCGCGAAGAAGGGCGAGCGCGTCCGGATCAGCTACCGCCAGAACGGCCGCGAGCGGTCGTACGAAGCGACCTTCGAGGGGCTGCTCCCGAACCTCCAGCGCCGCTACAAGGACACCGACTCCGAGTGGGTGAAGAGCGAGCTCGAGAAGTTCATGGTCGAGCGGCCGTGTCCCACCTGCGGCGGCAGGCGGCTCAAGCCCGAGGCACTCAGCGTGACAGTCGACGGTCGCACCATCGCGGACGTCGCGGCGATGTCCGTGACCGACGCGCTCGACTGGGCGCAGGGGCTCATGGGGCACCTCAGCGAGCGGGAGCGCACCATCGCCCGCCAGCTGCTGAAGGAGATCGTGTCGCGGCTGGGCTTCCTCGTCGATGTCGGGCTCGACTACCTGACCGTCGACCGCACCAGCTCCACGCTTTCGGGCGGAGAAGCGCAGCGGATTCGCCTCGCGACCCAGATCGGGTCAAGCCTCGTGGGTGTGCTGTACATCCTGGACGAGCCCACGATCGGGCTGCACCAGAAGGACAACGCCAAGCTCATCGCCACCCTCGTACGGCTTCGGGATCTCGGAAACACGCTGATCGTCGTGGAGCACGACGAGGAGACGATCCGAACGGCCGACTGGGTCGTCGACATCGGGCCGGCGGCAGGCGAGCACGGCGGCGAGGTGATCGCGAGCGGGCAGCTCGAGGCGGTCCTGGCGGAGCCGCGCTCGGTCACGGGCGCGTACCTGCGCGGCGAGCGCTCGGTGCCGATCCCGCGTCAGCGCCGCAAGGGCAACGGCAACGCACTCATCGTGCGCGGCGCTCGCGAGCACAACCTCAAGAACCTCGACGTGCGATTCCCACTCGGCACGTTCATCACGGTGACCGGCGTGTCCGGGTCGGGCAAGAGCACGCTGGTCACCGAGATCCTGTACCGGGCGCTGGCACAGAAGCTCAACGGCGCGCGGGATCGGCCCGGCGAGCACGACTCGCTCGAGGGCGTCGAGGCCGTGGACAAGATCATCGAGATCGACCAGAGCCCGATCGGCCGGACGCCGCGATCGAACCCGGCCACCTACACCGGGCTGTTCGGCCCGATCCGCGAGCTCTTCGCCGGCGTGCCGGAGTCCCGGGTGCGCGGCTATGGACCCGGGCGCTTCAGCTTCAACGTCAAGGGCGGGCGCTGCGAGAACTGCAAGGGCGACGGGATCCTGAAGATCGAGATGCAGTTCCTGCCGGACGTCTACGTCACGTGCGAGGTATGCGGTGGGAAGCGCTACAACCGCGAGGCGCTCGAGATCCACTACCGCGGGCACTCGGTCGCCGACGTCCTCGAGATGACGGCCGAGGAGGCGCTCGAGGTGTTCAGCGCCGTCCCGCAGATCCGCAACAGGCTCCAGACGCTGGTCGACGTCGGGCTCGGCTACATCCGCCTCGGTCAGCCGGCCACGACGCTCTCGGGCGGCGAGGCGCAACGCGTCAAGCTGAGCACGGAGCTTTCGCGGCGGGCAACCGGCAAGACGGTCTACCTGCTCGACGAGCCGACCACCGGCCTGCACTTCGCCGACGTCGAGAAGCTGCTCCAGGTGCTCCATCGGCTGGTCGACCAGGGCAACTCGGTGATCGTCATCGAGCACAACCTGGACGTCATCAAGACGTCGGACTGGCTGATCGACCTGGGGCCCGAGGGAGGGGCGCGCGGCGGCGCGATCGTCGCGCAGGGCACGCCCGAGCAGGTGGCACGGACGCCGGATTCGGCCACGGGCGAGTACCTGGCGCGAGTCCTGGCCGGCCAGTCGATCGTGCCGCTCAGTCACGTCACGTTCGCGGAGGCGTCGGGCCGCATAGACCGCAAGGTGCCGGTTCCGGTGGAGGCCTCCGCTGCGGTTCGCACCTCTCGAAAGCGAGCTGCGCCGGCCATCAGTCGCTAGCGAACGCGCCGAGCCCCACTGCGCCCTAGACTGCGCGCGTGCTGGCGTTCATCGACCAAGTGGTCATTCCGCTCCTGAACTCTCTTTACGGGGCGGTCGGGTACCTCGGCGTGATGATCGCGATGACGATTGAGTCGGCCATGATCCCGCTGCCGAGCGAGCTGATCCTGCCGTACGCGGGATTTCTCGTGTCCGACCCTTCGCAGCTCGAGCCGCTGACGCACTCGCCGTGGAACTTCCTGGTGGTCGTGGTGGTCGGCACGATCGGCAACACCCTGGGCTCGCTCATCGCCTACGCGATCGGGGCGTGGGGCGGACGCCCGTTCCTGGAGCGTTACGGCCGCTATCTCCTGATCCGGGACGATGAGATCGCGGCCGCCGACCGTTTCTTCCACAGGTACGGGCGCGCTACGGTCTTCGTAGGGCGGCTCCTTCCAGTGGTGCGGACGTTCATCAGCTTCCCGGCGGGCGTCGCGCGCATGCCGCTGCGGTCGTTCATCGTCTACTCCACGGCGGGCGCCTTCCTCTGGAGCGTGTTGCTGGTGTGGATCGGCGAGCAACTCGGGGCGAACTGGGCGGACATCCGCCACCGCCTCCAGCCGCTCGATACGGTGATCCTCGTGCTGGTGGTCGCGGCGCTCGTCCTGTTCGTGTGGTGGCGGCTCGGGATGCCGGGTCGTCGCGGACCACGCCGACCTGAGTCGGTCATCGCGTCTCCGGATGTGCCCGCCCCTGCCGCGGACGAGCAGTCCGAGGCGTGAGGTGAGCGCCGCCGCAATCCCTTCGCGCCAGGATGCGTGGGCGCTTCTGACGGAGTGGACCCAGGGTGACGCCTTGCGCCGGCACGGCCTTGCGGTGGAGGCGGCGGTGGCCTGGTATGGCGAGCACCGCTTCGGGTACCGCGGCTCGGACCTCGAGACCTGGCGAGTGGCGGGGCTGCTGCACGACTTCGATTACGAGCGCTACCCCGACACTCATCCGATGCGCGGTGCCGAGGAGCTCAAGCGACTGGGCTACCCGGACGACGTTGTCGAGGCGATCCTTGGCCACGGCGATCACACCGGGATGGTCCGCACGAGCCTCCTCGCGAAGACCGTCTATGCCTGCGACGAGATGTGCGGTTTCGTCATCGCCGTCGCCTATGTGCGGCCGAATCGCAGCCTCGACGAGGTCGACCCGCGCGCCGTGGCGAAGAAGATGCGCGACAAGGGCTTCGCGCGGCAGGTGCCACGCGACCAGCTCGAGAAGGGCGCCGAGGAGCTTGGCGTGCCCCTCGAGGAGCACATCGCCAACGTCATCGAGGGGCTCAAGACCGTCCGCGGCGAGCTGGGTCTGTGACCATGAGCATGGCACCCCGGCCGACGTCGACGACCGGCCGCTGGGTCACGATCGAGCGTTGCCTCGAGGCGTCGCCGTCACGCGTCTTTCGGAGCTGGTCCGACCCGGACGAGCTGGCTCGCTGGTTCCCCGTCAGGGTCGAGGGGTCACTGGCGGTGGACGCCCGCACGATCCTGACCTGGCACGACCGGCGCATCGCGATCGACGTCATCGAGGCAGATCCAGATCGCACCCTCCGCTTCCGCTGGCACTGGTCTCCCGACGACTCCTACGTGACCGAGGTCACGGTTTCGCTCGAACCACTCGGCTACGGGACGCAGCTGACGCTTACAGACGGGCCATTCGACATCGCGCGCCCGGGCGTGCTCGAGGCATGGGCCGAGGCCCTCGAAGGCTGGGGAGCGGCACTCTCATCTCTGCGCGCGCACGTGGACTTCGCGGTCGACATCAGGGATCGCTGCTGATCCCCGCGGTGCTCACGCCCCAGCCAGCTCGGCGAGATCGAAGGCCTCGAGCATGAAAGGCGAGGGCGCTCCGGGGTCGTAGAGCAGCAGCAGCGATTGGCGCGCGCGAGTCCAGGCGACGTACGCCAGCCGCCTCTCCTCCTCCAGGGCACGTCCCCGATCCGGCGCGTCGCCGAGGCTCCGCTCGCTCGGAAACGTGCCGGCGTCCATGCCGATCACCGCGACGTGATCGAACTCGAGCCCCTTGGTCGTATGTACCGTGGCCAGGACCAGGTTTGCGTCGTCCCGCCGCAGGCGGTCCCGCCGCGCGCGTGCATCCGTGAACGCGTCGACCATGACCGACGCCGAAGGAAAGGTGCCGGCCCACGCAATCAGTGAACGCACCGCCCGTCCATCCTCCGGTGCGGAGGCGCGCAACACCCGTGCCCAGCTGCTCAGCCAGTTCGACGCAGGCGCACCGATGACCTCGACCGGGAGCTCGCGAACGAGCCGCAGGACCGCCTGATCGTCGAACATCAGCCCGTCCTTGGAAGCCGAGTAGGTGATACCGCGCTCCACGGCCAGCGCCGCATAGGGAGCCAGCTCGGCGTTGGTACGTGCCAGGACCGCATACGTGCCTTCCCGCCGTCCGTACCACGCGTCGAGCAGGCGCCGGGCGCGTGCAACCGGATCGCCGGTGTCGGCCGCCAGCACGAGGTCGCCCGACGCCCGCGGAGACGCCCGGATGCGCTTGGCAAACCGCTCGACCCCGTGCTCGATGAGTCGTACCGAGCGTCCCACCACCTCCGGCGGGCAGCGGTAGTTCGTCTCCAGGTCGACTCGACGCAGGCCCGGGAGCGCGGCCGCGAGACCCAGAATCCGCCGGACGTCCGCAAGGCGCCACGCGTAGATCGTCTGATCGTCGTCGCCGACGAGGAAGACGTCCCGCGCCGGTTCGCACAGCAGGAACGCCATGTCGAGCTGGCTTCGGTCGAGGTCCTGGGCCTCGTCGACCAGCAGGATCGAGCAACGCTCCTGCCAGCGCTCGCGCAGATCCGCCCGATTCCGCAGCCGGGCCAGGGCGCTCGCAACCAGGTCGTCGAAGTCGAGGGAGTTGCGCTCCGCCAGGGCCGCGCGATAGGCGGCGTAGGCCGCGTGAACGTCGGTCTCCTCGGGAGGCGGGCCGCGCTCCGGGTCGAGCGTGAGCCGCGAGAAGGCGTCGTCCAGGCGGCGCAGGAGCGCCCCTTCGACGGGCTGCCCCGCGAGCTCCGACAGGAGCGTCGCCCGGTCCACCAGCCGCGAGACATCGACGCCGGCATCGGCGAGGACCTCGCGACCAAGTGCGTGGAACGTGCGTACCCGCACCGCCCGAGCGTCGACCTCGATCTCGGTCAGGGCCGACCCCAAGCGCTCGGCCAGCTCCACGGCCGCCCGACGG
>JBBRYO010000168.1:0-6170 GCA_038237595.1 Candidatus Limnocylindrales bacterium
GCTGAACTTGTTGTCCTCAGGCGGCACGACGGTGCCGAAGTACTTCCTGAAGATGTCCGGGTACTCAACGAGCGCCTGGTCGGTGCCCATGAAGACCACGCCGAGCTTGGAGAGTTCCTCTTTGACCGAGTGGTAGACGACCTCAGAGTCGTACTGCGCGCCGACGCCGGAGAGGAACTTGCGCTCGGCCTCGGGGATGCCGAGTCGCTCGAACGTCGCCTTGATCTGGTCCGGAACGTCCTCCCAGGACTTCTCCTCGCGCTCGGACGGCTTGCGGTAGTAGACGATCTTGTCGAAGTCGATCCGGTCGAGGCCATCGGTCCACACGGGCATTGGGCGCTTGAGGAAGTGCTCGTAGGCGCGGAGCCGGAACTGGAGCATCCAGTCGGGCTCGTTCTTGAGCGCGCTGATCTCCTCGACGGTCGCCCGGGTCAGACCACGCTTGGCCTCGTGCAGATAGACGAGGTCGTCATGGAACGCGAACTCTTCGCGTCGGTCGCGTACGGCATCGCGGGTTGAGGTCATCAGGTCTCCAGGAATGGGGTTCCGCTCGGGTCTTCGGCGTCCGGGATCGGCGTCTTGCTCGTCTAATCCTGACCTAGATTATCGGAATTCGCGCGCGAACCGTCAATGGCGCATTCGTCACGAGGGATATCGCTCACGCGCGCGGGGCGGGCAGGCCGGCGATCGCGTCGCCGGGCTCGAATCGTCCGCGTTCGCCGTGGCCGTCGATCACCGTCACGGTCCCGCGGCCCATGGCGCGCCACCTACCATCGGCCCAGACCGCCGCGGAGCGCGAGTCGATGCCGAGTAGCGCGGCGTCCCTGCCTGCCAGGGTTGCCGTCGCGGACTCGATCCAGCGCTCTCCGAAATCGTCGAAGTGCGGAAGGACGGCCACTCCGGGCACGATGCGGAGCCCTTCGCGCGCCTGGCGCTGCGCGTCACCCGGGACACGGGCACGGATGAGGGTCCACTCCCCGAGGGCCATTGCACCGGCCGACGAGCCGGCAAGCGGTGCGCCTTCGTGCCACGCCTCGGTGACCGCCGACCAGGCCGCCGTCCCACGGAGCGTCGCCGGGACGATTCCGGGGTCTCCGCCGAGGAGGTAGAAGAAGCGGCCGCGCCGGGCGAGCGCGGCAACCTCGGGAGCGTTGGCCTTGCCGCGGGTCCGCACCGGCAGCTCCTCGAGGTGGAGGCCGAGCGCCGTAAACCACTGCACGGCGTGCTCGACGGCGCGATCCGCTCCCTGGCGGGAAGCGGCCGTGGCGATCACAAAGGCCGGACGGTCCGAGGCAAGCGCGGCGGCAGCCCGGACGAGCAGTTCATCCTGCGGCTCGTTACCGGGCATGAACTCCTCGCCGCCGACCAGCGCGACCGGGCCGGGATTCACCATCTCGACTGCATTGTCCACGGGTTGGGCATCCGCGACATCGGCTTCGGACATACGTTGTAAACTGCCCCTGCCGCGGCAGGCGACCAACGCCGTTCGAGCGACGCCCCTCAGGAGATCGACCTCATGGCCAGCGCATACAAGGACTTCACCCAGAACCTCATCGATGACTTCCAGGCCCACGGCGGACACTCGACCATCGGGCCCTTCGTCGGGCGCGACCTGCTGTTGCTGACGAACAAGGGCGCGAAGACGGGTGAGGTGCGCACGACGCCGGTCGTCTACACCCGTGACGGCGACAACTACGTGATCGTCGCGTCCAAGAACGGAGCCGACACCCATCCTGGCTGGTACCACAACCTGCGAGCCAATCCCGAGGCGATGATCGAGGTCGGAGACGAGAGCTTTCCCGTGGTCGCACACGAGGTCAAACCTGAAGAGCGCCGGCGCCTCTACGACGCACATGCCGACACCCACCCCAGCTTCAAGGATTATGAGGAGAAGACCAGTCGGGTGATCCCGGTATTCATCCTCGAGCGCGCCGACTGACCGACACCGCGCGGTCTAGGCCGACGCACCGGAGTAGTGCAGAAGGCCGAACCTCCAGAACCAGCGAGTGAACGCGAGGAGCCCGAGCGCAAACGCGGCTGCAAGCGCCAGCGTGTCGAGGGTGAGCCGGCTCGTCAGCGCCTGCGCAGGCACTGTCACTGCGAAGGCGATCGGCACCAGGAACGTGAGGCTGATCCGCAGCCAGCCCGGGTAGATGGTCACCGGCCAGCGGCCTGACTGGTAGACCCCCTCAAAGAGCTCGTGGATCTCGTCGATGCGCACAATCCAGAACGCGGCGGTGGTCAGGATCAGCCAGAAGCAGTAGATCATCGACGCGCCGAGCAGGAGCGCGATGGCGAACGCGAGCGCCTGCGCCGGCCCGATGCCCGCAGACAGCTGGCTGACCGCGATCCCCAGCACGACGAAGCCGACCACCACGTCGACGGCGCGCCAGATCCGCACCTCGCGCACGCTCGCGAGCACCTGCGCGTCCTCCGGCTTGGTCAGCACGAAGTCGAAGGTGCCCAGGCGGATGTCCTCGCGCAGCTTCTCCATGTTTGGCTGGATCGAGGTGCCGATCACGCCGCCCATGAGCGTATGCACGCCCATCACCGCGAGCAGCTCGATAGGGGTCCAGCCGTTGAGCGAGGGGGTCTGGTTGAAGACGAGCGCCAGGACGGCGAGCCCCGTCCCGAGCGCGATGGCCGATTGCAGGATCTGGAGGGCGAAGTTCGCGCGGTACTGGACCTCGTTGAGCGCGCCGACGCGGAAGAAGACCCAGAAGAGGCGGAAGGCTCGCATGCCGGCCTAGCCCGAGACCGCGCTGTAGCGGCGGATGGCGAAATGCCACACCACCCGCACGAGCACCGATCCGACCATGATCCAGAAGAGCTGCGCGCCAAGGCCGCCGAGCAGCTGCTGATCGGTGAGGTTCCCCACAAGCGCCTCGATCGGGAACCCGAAGGTCGACTGGAACGGCAGGAGATTCGCGAGGTGCTGCACCCAGTCCGGGGTGAGGGACAGCGGGACGAGGCGCCCCGAGAGCAACAGCTCCGCCGCGATGTAGAGCTCGAAGATCGGCCCAACGCGTGTCGTCCAGAAGGTGACCAGGCCGAGGCTCGACTGGTTCAGAGAGCGGATCAGGTAGGCGCCCCAGATGGCCACCGCGAAGACGGCGATCTGGAGCGGCGAGGGACTCAGCTGCGGATGGAAGAGCAGCGTCAGGACGGCCGCGATGGGCAGCCACATGAGGATGACCACGAACTTCCAGCCGATGAAGCTGCCCAGGTCCTCGACGATGGGGAACAGCGGACGGAGCAGCTGCGCCGAGAGGTGGCCTTCCCGGATGCGCTCTTCCCAGCCGTAGGGAGTGAAGACGATGTTCATGTTCCGCACGAGCGTCCAGACGATGTAGTAGGCGGCGAACTGGCCCGGCGTGAAGCCCCCGACGGAGCCGCCCTGCTGCTCGGCAACCGTCGACCACACGACGAGATAGATAACCGGCTCGGCCACCATCCCGATCATGTACATGTAGTTGGCGACGCGGTACTGCAACTGCTGGGCGATCGAGAGCCTGGCCTCTGCCACGTACACGTCGAAGAGCCCCCGGGCCCGACCGACCAGGCGCGGCGGCGCCGGCCGAGCGACGGCGGCGGGATCCATCGCGCTCAGCGGACGGGCGTCGCGACCGGCGTGGCGCTGCCGCCGGCGAAGACCGACTCGATGACGTCCTCGATCGGCGGGTCCTCGATGGTCAGGTCCGTGACGGCGAGGTCGCGCAGCAGCCGCGACGTGATCTCAGGCGCATCGGCGCGAGCAACGCGCAGGCTGACCTTGCCGTCCTCGACGGACAGGACGTCCCCGTAGGCTGAGAGATTGGCCGTGCCCTCCTTCAGCGTCACGCCGATCGTCTTGGTCGAGTTGAAGGTCGTGGCCAGCGCCGCCAGCTCCCCGTCGAAGAGGAGGCGTCCGAGGTGGATGACGATCACCCGCCGGCAGAGTGCCTGGACGTCGGCCATGTAGTGGCTGGTGAGGAGCACCGTCGCGCCACGCTTCTGGTTGTACTCGGCGACGAAGGTGCGGATGCGTTTCTGCATCGTGACGTCGAGGCCCAGCGTCGGCTCGTCGAGGAAGAGGACCTGCGGCTGGTGCAGCAGGGCGCCCGCGATCTCGACCTTCATGCGCTCGCCGAGGCTCAGGTTGCGGACCGGCCTCCGCACGAGGTCGCCCAGGTCGAGCAGCTCGATGAAGTCGTCGCGCGTGCGCCGGAAGTCGTCGGGGTGAAGGCGGTAGATGGCCCGGAAGAGCTCGTACGAGTCGAGCGCAGGCAGGTCCCACTGAAGCTGGTTGCGGTTGCCCATGACCATCGTGATCTGGCGCAGGAAGGCGGACTCGCGCCGAGAGGGCACGTGGCCCAGCACGCGGAGCTCGCCCGACGTGGGGAAGAGCAGACCCGAGAGCATCTTGAGTGTCGTGGTCTTGCCGGCCCCGTTCGGCCCGAGGAAGCCGACAACCTCACCCGGCGCGATCTCGAAGCTGATGCCGTCGACCGCGGGGACGTCGCGGTGCTCGCGGCGCACGAGGCTCCGGAGCGCCGAGCCAAGGCCGCCTTCGCGCACCGGCACGCGGAAAATCTTGCGCAGGTCGGCGACGTGGATGACCGGGGACGCGTCGGGCAAACGGGCTCCTTCGGTGTTCGATATGTGGGCGGACGCCAAGAATACCGACCTTCAGCCGGCCCTCGCCAGCAGTGCGGCCGCCAGTCGGCGGTAGTCGTCAAGGTCGTTGTAGCGCTGTGCGGAAATGCGCAGCAGACGCTGCTGCGGACCGCGGCTGGGCACCGGCGGCCACGCCCCGACCGGGACCTGGATGCAGTCGCGTGCCAGCAGCTCACCCTGCAGCGGATCCTCGGGCAGCGTCTCGTCGGGATCGAGCGAGGTGTGGCCGAGCGGCACCGGCGGCAGGTCGGCGGGAATCGGCAGCGCGGCCATCGAACCGAGCAGGTCATCCGGTGCCGGCGGCGCGATCCCGAGGGCAGTGCAGAGCTCGTCGCGCCCGGCCAGCGCCAGCGCGTGGTTGGCGGCCATGACGCCCGGCCAGCCGTCCTGATGCAGGGTGGCCATGAAGTCGATTGCGCTGGGCAGCGACAGGGCCGCGGTCGGGTCTTGCGTCCCGGTCCAGTCGGCTTCGTGCCGGAATCGGGATCGATCGATGGCGGGCGCATTGGCGCCATGGGAGATGACCAGTGGCCGGATCTGCGGCTGGCGGTCGCGTCGCACCCACAGGAAGCCGGCGCCCTTGGGTCCGCACAGCCACTTGTGGCCGTTCCCCGTGACGTATGCGGCACCCAGCGTGCCGATGTCGAGCGGCACCATCCCCGGCGCGTGGGCCGCGTCGACGAGGGTCTCGATGCCGCGGTCGGCGAGCCCGGCAACCAAGCGCGCGATGGGAAAGACGAGGCCGGTCGCGCTCGTGACGTGGCTGACGAGGGCCAGCTTCGTCCTGGCTGACGCGCGGCCGAGGATGGCATCCACGATCTCGTCCCCGGAACGCAGCGGGAACGGGATCCGCGCGATCACGACCTTTGCGCCTCGCCGTCCTGCCACGAAGCGCTGCGCGTTCAGCACGGCGTTGTACTCGTGGTCCGTGGTGAGCAGCTCGTCGCCCGGGCTGAGGGTCTCCTCGAGCGAACGCAGGACCGTGCTGACGCCGCTGGTCGCGTTGGTGACGAAGGCCAGGTCGGCGGGATCCGCACCGAGGAACGCGGCAAGCGCCTCGCGCGCCCGGTCGAGCTCGCCGCCGACGTCGGTCGAGAGGAAGCGGACCGGATCGCGCTCCATCCGTGCGCGGAGATCGGCCTGCACCTGGAGAACGGGGATCGGGCAGGCTCCGAACGAGCCGTGGTTCAGGAATGCGAGGCCCGGCTCCAGGAGCCAGTGACGGGCAAGGTTGGCGTCCACCGGCGCAGTCTGGGGGATCGGCCTCGGCAGACGTGCGACCATCGCGGCATGTGCGGGCGGATGACGCAGCAGACGAATCCTTCGGACGTGGCGCGGATCTTCGAAGCGGAGCTGCGCGAGGACGAGGCCTTCGAGCCGAGCTTCAACGTGGCGCCCACCGATCCCGTCACGGTCGTGCTCCAGCGCGACGACGGACGCGTAGTCGAGCGGCACCGCTGGGGACTCATTCCCGCGTGGGCCGATTCACCGAGCGCCGGCGCACGCATGATCAA
>JBBRYO010000169.1:0-6124 GCA_038237595.1 Candidatus Limnocylindrales bacterium
TCGCCATCGAGGCGCACCGAGCGGCCCGTGATGACCGTGGTCGCGGCGCGTCCCAACCCACCCAGGGTCGAGGCGAACCCGCCCGAGGCGGCGGTGCCCACGGCCGACCCGGGAGCCAGCCTCGCGCCACGGGCTCGCACGGGCCTGACTTCGAGCGCCGCGACTTCGATGGCGTCGAGGTCCTCAGCGGCCGCCCGCCGCAGTTGCCAGACGGCATAGGCGAAGCCGGCCGTCTGGAGCGCAACGCTGAGCAGGACAAACGGGTAGCCGCGGAACAGCTCTCCGAACGGCAGGTTCTTGACGTTATCGGTGGCATAGGTCGGGATGGTCAGGATCGCGTGCAGGTTGATGAAGGACCCGATCGCGAACAGCACCAGCGCCACCGTCCAGCGCCGGTTGCCGACGGCAAGGATCGGCAGGAACGCGAAGACGGGGAAGAGGTAGCGCTCGTGGACCCGGGTGGGGAGGATGAAGAAGGCGGCAGAGAGAAAGACCGCCAGCACCAGGATGGATCGTCGGTCGTCGCGCCACAGGCCTCGCGCGATCCCGATCAGGAAGCCCACGATCAGCAGGGCCGTGCCGATGGCAAAGCCGCTGAGCGGTCCGAGCAGCTTGGCAGTGTCGTCCGACCACAGGCCGCTCGAGGCAAGGGATGGCGTCTTGCCGACGCCGATCAGGGCCCACGCGTTGTAGGCATTGACGGTCAGGTACTTGTACTGGCCGGCGGTCGACGCGACCAGCGCGAGGTACTCGTACGGGCCCATGCCGAAGGGCAGGGCAACGATGAAGAAGGCGACGACGCCGGTCAGGAACGACGTGCCGATGCGTACAGGTCCCTGCTCTCGCGCCAGCCACGCGCGCAGCCGCTGCGGCCCCCACGGTTCGTTGCGCGGATTGGTCCCGGTCAGGTGCCGTTTCAGCAGGATGACGATGACCAGCGGCGCGAGCACCAGGCCGTACTGCGGCTTCACGAGGCCCGCGAGGACGGCGAGTCCCGCCGCACCCTCGGAGTTGCCGCGGATCAGTGCCGCCACGCCGAGCAGCAGCACCAGCGCACCGATGGCGTCGGTCTGGCCCCACAGCGCCGAGTCGTACCAGGTCACGGGGTTGAAGACATACAGGGCGGCCGCCGCAAGACCCAGCCCTTCGGCGCGACGACCGGGTCGCGCCCAGCCGGAGACCAGGAAATACAGAAGCGCCCCGACGGCAAGGTCGATGAGGATCGGCGGGAGCTTGATCAGCCCCATCGCGACACTTGCCGGGTCTCCCGGCGCGAGCAGCTTCGACAGCAGGCCGATGGGCCAGAGCAGGTAGAGATAGCCTGGCGGGTAGTCCGAGAACCCCGCGTTGGCGTAGAAGCCACCGGGGCCGTGCTCGGCCAGGGTCAACGCCCAGGACGTGTAGGTATTGAGGTCGCTCTTGAACCCCGAGTCCGGAAAAAAGACGTAGGCAATCGCAAGACGGAGCGCAAGCCCAGCCAGCAATAGAATGATCAGCGCCGGGGTCGCCGAGAGCGCTCGGAGCGGGCGTCCAGACGCCCCGAAGACGCGGTCGACCCCATGTGCCGGGGTCGAAGTCAACGCCGACCGGCCTCCAGGGAAAGCAGATGAATTGAGCGGCAGTATATCAACGACCCCCGACGTGCCCGTGCTCCGGCGCGACCCGGATGGGCCCGCTCCGGGCGTGCTGGAACGGGGGCTTGCGCGTGTGGATCCGGCCGTGATCGGCGCAGGTTTCGTGCTTCTGGCCCTCGTGGTCTACGTCCTGAGCAACCCGGCGCGGCAGAACTACTACAACCACTTCGTGTGGCAGGCGCAGTCGTTCCTGCGTCTTGACGCTGCGATCCCGTGGAAAGTGCCGAGTGCCCCGTCCTTCCAGGACGTCATGCCGATCGCGGGCCGGCCGGGATTCGGACTGATCCCCTTCCCACCGCTTCCCGCCGTCGTGCTGATGCCCCTCGTGGCGATCTGGGGTACCTCGACGGACGCGGCCCTCTTCGCGGCCGTCCTCGGCGCGGTCAACGTCGGGCTGTGCTGGCGGATGCTGATCCGCATCACCGAGCGCCGGGACGCGGCGGCGCTCGGCACCATCTTCTACGGCTTCGGGACCGTCGCCTGGTATGCAGCCATGCTCGGCAGCACGTGGTTCTTCGCGCACGTGGTCGCCTCCACCTTCCTGTTCCTGGCGATCACCGCGGCACTCGATGCTGAGCGACGCGAGGCCGTAACCGGGGCAGCGCGCCGGTCCCTGAAGTTCCTGGACCTGGGCCAGTTCGCGGCCGGGTTCCTGCTGGGCGTGGCCGCACTCGCGCGGCTGACCACGATCCTCGGGGCGCCGTTCTTCGTGTTCGTGGGCGGTGGCGGGAGCTGGGTGCGTCGCGCCTTCTCGGCGGGGTTGGGAGCCGCCATCCCGGTCGGGCTGCTGGTGATCTACAACCTTGCCGTCACGGGCCACGTCTTCAACCCCGCCTACGACTACATCGCGCGCAGCGAGTACCACCCGCCGGGCGGCCAGTACAACGCCGCCTGGGCCATCGAGGACCTGCGCTACGTGCCCGGCAACCTCGCGATCATGCTGCTCCTGCCGCCCGAGCAGCCCGCGAACACGAAGGACTGCGCCAACGCGACGACCAGCGGCCTGGGGGTGCTGCTCGACAAGGACTGCCCTGCGTTGCGGCCCGACCCGATCGGCATGAGCCTGCTCCTGACGAGCCCCGCCTACCTGCTCGGGATCCCTGCGCTGTTCTCGAGCATGCGGCGGCGAATGGTGGCCGGCGCGGCCATCGCCATCGTGGCGATCGCCTTCGTGAACCTGATGCACTTCAGCCAGGGCTGGGTCCAGTTCGGTTATCGCTTCAGCAATGACTTCGCGCCGTTCGGCATGGTCCTGGTGGGCGTGGCGCTGGCGCGCTTCGGCGTGCGCTGGTGGACGGTGGCGCTGGTGGCGGCGTCGGTGCTGGTGAACGCATGGGGCGTCTACTGGGGCGTTACCCTCGGATGGTGAGCGCCAGGAATTCCGCTTCCGCCACCGAGACCCGCGTCTCGACCTCGCCGGCCCTCGCGATGCCGGGGGAATCCGCGCTGCCCGGGATTCTGGCGGCCGCACTCCCTCCCCTGCTCGTCTTTGTGATCTCGATGATCCTCGACGTGCGCACCCTGCTGCCCGACGTCGCCCTCTGGGACACCGGCGAATTCCAGACCATCGGTCCCGTGCTGGGGATCGCCCACCCCACCGGCTATCCGACGTACACGCTGCTGGCCTGGTTCGCGTCGGTCGTGCTCCAGCCATTCGGCAACGAGGCCTACCGCGCCAACCTCCTGTCCGCGATCCTCATCTCGGGCGCCGCAGCCCTCACCTGCGTGCTGATCATCCAGCTCACCCGACGCCCGCTGCTGGGGTTCGCGGCGGGGCTCGCGCTCGCGGTCACGCCGCTGGCCTGGCGCGTCGCCCTCCAGGCGGACCCGCACCCGCTCCACCTGTTCTTCGCCACACTGATGCTGGTGCTGCTCGTCGGCTGGATGCAGCGCGAGCGCGCCGAGGCGCCTGGCGCCGGACGCTGGCTGCTGGCCGCCTCGATCGTCTTCGGGCTGTCGCTCGGCAACCACGCGCTGACGCTGTTGCTGGCGCCCGGGATCGGCGTCTTCGTCGTGCTCGTCTCCCCCTCGATCCTGTGGCAGCGGTGGCGCCTGGTGCTCGGCTGCGTCGCGGCGCTGCTAGTGACGACGGTGCTGGTCTATGCCTACATCCCGATCCGCGCGGCTATGAACCCGCCACTCGACTACGCCATCCCGACGACCTGGGACCGCTTCAAGTACCTCGTCCTCGGCGAGCAGTTCCGCGGCACGTTCCACCAGCTGCCCTCGGTGAGCGGTGGCGTCGCGATCGTCTGGAAGGAGCTCCAGGCGAACCTCGGCGCCGCGGCCTGGCTCTCGCTGGCCGGAATCGTTCTGGGTGCGTTCCGGCACTGGCGCTTCATGGCGCTCACCGGGCTCTGGTTCGTGCTTACGTTCGTGTTCGCCCTCGGGTATGAGAACGCGGACATCGAGCGCTACTACCTGGTGCCGCTCTGCCTGGCGGTGGTCTGGGCCGCGCTGGCGATCGACGCGATCTGGACGGGGCTCCTGCTGCTGTGGGACCGCGGCACCGGCGAGCCCTTCGCCCGCACAGCCAGGACGCCCGATCGGTCACTGGGACGTGTGGCACTGGCACTCGCGGCCGTGCTCCTGGTCGTGCCGATCCTCGTGCCGATCCCCGCTCGCGTGCCGGACCTCGACGTGTCTAGTGATCGCAGCGTGCGAATCTGGATGGAGGCCACCTTTGCGGCGCTCCCCCCCGATGCGGTGCTGATCAGCTGGTGGAGCTACTCGACGGCGCTGTGGTACGGGCACTTCGTGGAGGGGTTGCGCCCGGACGTCACGATCATCGACGATCGAACCATCCTCGACGACGGCTACGGCACCGTGCAGACCGCGATCGACACGTTTCTCGGCGAGCGGCCCGTGTACCTGATCCGGATCTCGTACGACCTGCCGCAGTTCCAGGCTCGCTACAACCTCCAGCTCGTGCGCGGGCTTCCGCGGCTCACGGATGTGTACAAGGTGCTGCCCGCGGGCCCTGCCTGACGGTCCCGTGTACGATCCCGCGGTGCCAGAGAACCGCGGCCCAGACGCCGCTGCCGGGTCGACCCTGCCCGACGACCGCGTCGATGAGTTGAGCTACTTCTTCCCCGCCCACAACGAGACGGAGAACATCGGCCCCCTCGTCGCCGAGGCGCTCGAAGTGCTGCCCACGCTGGCGCGGCGCTTCGAGATCATCGCCGTGGACGACGGCAGCCGCGACGGCACGGCCGAGCTGGCCGACCGACTGGCGGCGCAGAATCCGGGCCTGGTTCGGGTGGTGCACCACGCCGTGAACCAGGGCTATGGCGCGGCGCTTCGCAGCGGTTTCGGCGCCTCGCGCTACGGTCTGGTTGCCTTCACCGACGGAGACCGCCAGTTCCACCTCGCGGACCTCCGGCCGCTGCTCAGGCGCGCCGAGCAGCCGATCTCCGCGACCCAGTCCGCGACGCCCGATGCGGTCGTCGGCTATCGCCTCAAGCGCGCCGACCCCCCGATCCGCCTCGCCTACGCGCGTGCCTACCGCTTCTGCCTGCGGTTGCTCTTCGGGCTCCCGGTCCATGACGTCGACTGTGCCTGCAAGCTCTTCCGCCGCGAGGCACTCGACGGCGTGCGGCTCGAATCCGGTGGTGCCTTCCTCTCCGCCGAGCTTTTGATCAAGCTGCGGGCGCGCGGACGGACGATCGTGGAGGTTGGGGTGCCGCACTACCCGCGGACGGCGGGAACGGCGTCCGGCGCAAACCCGAGGGTCGTGCTGCGTGCCGTGCGTGACTTCTGGCGGCTTCGGCTGCGACTCTGGGCGCAGCCGGCCGCGGCACTGCGCCGTGGCGAGCCCGTCCTGGGGTCGGTTCCGCAGATCTGACGACTCACCCGATCAGTCCGGGCGCTGGCGGCCTCCGGGATCGGTCGGCCCGCCGGGCTCTCCCGAGCCCTCTCCCGACTCGAGGTCGATGTCGAGCGAGTTGATGAACTCGCGGAAGACGGCCAGCTTCTCGTCCTCGTCTGTCTCGGGGATGACGCCCGCCCGATCGAGCACGGCGTCGGTGGCGTAGATCGGGACGGACGAGCGGATCGCGAGCGCGATGGCATCGCTCGGCCGCGCGTCGATCTCACGGGTCTGGCCGTCGAGCTCCAGCACGATGCGGGCGCGGAAGGTCTCGTCGGCGAGATCCGATACCACGATCCGCCGCATCGCCACGCCGAGCTCCTCGAGCGTCCGGGAGAAGAGGTCGTGCGTCAGGGGCCGGTCCGGCGTCACGCCCTGGAGCTTCATCGCGATCGCGTTCGCCTCCCAGGGTCCGATCCAGATCGGCAGGTAACGGTCGCGCTCGGTTTCCTTGAGGATCACCACGTGCTGGGAAGAGAGCATATGGACGCGGACGCTCTCCACCACCATTTCGCTCATCCCCGAGGGCATGACGCGATTCTACCTTCGGGTCCCGGGGCTACTTGGTGGGCTTGGGCGTCTTGGTCGGCCTCGGCGACGGGGAGCCGCTCGTCCCCGGCGA
>JBBRYO010000170.1:0-6082 GCA_038237595.1 Candidatus Limnocylindrales bacterium
CGGTCGCGCCGGCGCGCCAGCTCCGCGTCGTAGCGGGCCCGCTGCTCGGCGTTCTTGAGGACGTCGTAGGCCTGGTTGATCTCGAGCATGCGCTTGCTCGCCTCGGGGCTGGAGTCGAGGTCCGGGAGATAGCGCTGGGCGAGGCGGCGGTGCACCGTGGCGATGATGTCGGCGTCGGCGTGCACATCGATCTGGAGATCTGGTAGCAGGTCTTGCGCCCGATCACGCGGCGTTCCTCCCACGACACGGGACGCAGAGGTGGCAGGCGGCGCCCAGCTCCGGGTGACGCAGGCTGACCGTCATTGCTTCGAGGTTAGCAGAGCCGCCGTACCTCGTTGACGAAGATCGGCCTTCACGCGTACCATTCCCGTTCCCGCTGGACGGTCCGGGTGTGGCGGCACGCCATGCTGACCCGAAGGCGTGCCCTTTCTCAGAGTCAACCACGTCGGGGAAGCATGTACGCAGTCATCGAAACCGGAGGCAAGCAGTACCGCGTCGAGCTCGGCAACGAGATCGAGGTGGAGCGGCTGGATGTCGAAGCCGGCAACACCATCAAGCTCGAACGAGTCCTGCTCGTGTCGGACGGTGACGACACCACCGTCGGGCGGCCCGTGGTGGAGGGCGCGCTGGTCAGCGCCGACGTGCTGCGACAGGACCGCGGCGAGAAGTTGATCGTCTTCAAGTACGGCCCCAAGACGCGGCGGCGCGTCAAGAAGGGCCACCGCCAGGAGCTGACGGTGCTGCGCATTGCCGATATCGCCTTCGGCGGTCGCAGCGCGGCGAAGGAATACGAGGCGCAGGCGGCCGATCGTGAGGCCGCTCGAAAGGCAGCCGCCGAGGAGGCCTCAAAGAAGGCAGCCGCCGACAAGGCGCTCGCCGCCAAGCTGGCAGCCGAAGCGGCCCCGGCTGAGACCAAGGGCACCAAGGCGACGACGGGCACACCCTCACGGCGTGGCAAGGCTGCCACCCCGACCACGAGCAAGGCCGCCGCAGAGAAGAAGCCAACCGGAACCGGACGCACCGCGGCGTCGCGCACCCAGGCGGGTGAGGCCGGAGCCGCGAAGAAGCCGGCACCGCGCAAGCGGCCCACGAAGAAGGACGAGTAAGCCCCATGGCACACAAGAAGGCTGGTTCCAGCTCCAAGAACGGTCGCGACAGCGTTGGTCAGCGTCTGGGCGTCAAGGTCGGCGACGGCCAACTCGTCCCAGCGGGCTCGATCATCGTGCGCCAGCGGGGGATGACCTTCGTGGCGGGTGAGGGCACCGGCCTGGGCCGCGATTACACCGTCTTTGCCACCGTCACCGGCCACGTCAAGTTCGAACACGAGCGCCGCAACAAGAAGCGGATCCGCGTCGAAGCGGCAGCCGCACCGACCACGGCATCCACCACAAAGACCCAGAAGACACAGCAGACAGCACCCAGCGCCTGAAACCGGAGATCGATTCCCGTGAAGCCCGACATCCATCCCACCTACCACCAGGCGAACGTCGTGTGCGCCTCGTGCCATACGACATTCACCGTCGGGTCGACGCGGCCCGATCTGCACGTCGACATCTGCTCGAACTGCCACCCGTTCTATACCGGCAAGCAGACCATCGTCGACACGGCCGGCCAGGTCGAGCGGTTCCAGAAGCGCCTCGAGCGCTCGGCCCGGACCTGAGCCTGGCAGCGGCTTCGCGGCAATGCGAAGCTGACGTGCCGGCAACCAACTGACGATGGCGCGTTTCGCCTACGGCGGCCAGGCACTTCTCGAGGGAGTGCTGATGCGCGGGCGCGATGCCATCGGCGTCGCCGTGCGTGGCCCCGAGGGCCAGATCTTCGCGGCGCAGGAGCCGCTCAACAGCATCCTCCACCGCAACCGGTTCGCACGGGCGCCGTTCTTCCGGGGCATCGTGGTCCTTTATGAGACGCTGGTCATCGGCACACGCTGGCTGATGCGCTCCGGTTCTCTGGCCGCGGCGGGCGACGGCGTGACAATGGGCCGCGGAACGCTGGCCGTGACGTTCTCGATCACGATCGGGATTGCGGTCGGGCTGTTCGTGCTCCTGCCACTTTTCCTGGCGCAGACCGCCACGAACGCCGCCATCCCCGGCGGCCAGGTCCTCATCCAGCACCTGGTCGAGGGCGTCATCCGGGTCGTGATCTTCGTGGCCTACCTGTTGATCGTCGGCCGTTCCAGCGAGGTCCGCCGCGTCTTCCAGTACCACGGCGCCGAGCACATGACCATCCACGCCCTCGAGCACGACGATCCGCTGACGATCGAGCGCATCCGCCGCTACCCGACCGCGCACCCGCGCTGCGGCACCGAGTTCCTGGTCGTGTTCATCATCGTCAGCATCATCCTGTTCAGCCTGCTGGCGGGGACCGCCCTGTGGATCGCGATCTTGGGTCGGGTCCTGCTGATCCCGGTGGTCGCCGCGGTCTCCTATGAGATCCTTCGCTGGGGCGCGCGCCATCGCCAGAACTGGGCCGTGCGCTGGCTGTTCCTGCCGGGCATCTGGCTGCAGGCGATCACCACCAACCAGCCCGACGACTCGATGATCGAGGTCGCGATCGCGTCGATGCGTGAGGCCATGGCGGCGGACGGCGAGCCGGTGCCTGAGGGCAGCCTCGCGCCGCTGACCGAGCCCATTCCCGACGCGAAGACCCTGGCCGCCGATGTCGAGGCGCGCACGGCGACGCCGGCGCCGGCTCCCGAAGCCGTTGGCGGGCCCGATACCGACCTGACGTGAGCTTCGAGGGACGCCTCGACGAGATCGAGGGGCGGCTCCACGACCTCGAGGCGGAGTGGTCGAGGCCAGGCGTGGCGGCCGACCTCGAGACTGCAAAGCGCCTCGGCCAGGAACAGGCGGTGCTGGCCCCGATCGTCGAGAACTACCGGCTTCTGCGCAACGTCCGGGAACAGCTTGCGGGAGCGCATCGCGAGCGCGAGACGAGCACGGATCCGGAGACCCGCGAGCTGGCCCAGCAGATCGTCGGAGAGCTCGAGGCGGACGAAACGCGGCTGCTGGCCGATCTCCGACTCCAGCTGCTGCCGCGCGATCCGAATGATGATCGCAACGTCATCCTGGAGATCCGGGCCGGCGCCGGCGGCGAGGAGGCGGCGCTCTTCGCGGCCGAGCTGCTCCGCATGTACAACCGCTACGCTGAGCGCCATCGCTGGAAGAGCGAGGTCCTGACGGCCAACGAGACGGGCATCGGGGGGTACCGGGAAGTGATCTTCCAGATCGACGGCGCCGGGGCCTACAGCCGCCTCAAGTTCGAGGGCGGCGTCCATCGCGTCCAGCGCGTCCCAGAGACGGAGTCGAGCGGCCGCATCCATACGTCCACGGCCACCGTTGCCGTCCTGCCCGAGGCGGACGAGGTGGACATCCACATCGACGACAAGGACCTGCGCATCGACGTGATGCGCTCCCAGGGGCCAGGTGGCCAGAGTGTCAACACGACCGACTCGGCCGTACGCATCACCCACCTGCCGACCGGCATGGTGGTGGCCATCCAGGACGAGAAGAGCCAGCACAAGAACAAGGCGAAGGCGATGGCCGTGCTTCGGGCACGGCTCCTCGAGATGGAGCAGAGCAAGGCCCACGAGGCGGAGGCCGCCGTGCGCCGCAGCATGGTCGGCTCCGGCGACCGCTCCGAGAAGATCCGCACCTACAACTTCCCGCAGGACCGCGTCACCGACCATCGCATCGGGATGGACCTCCACAACCTGCCGCAGGTGCTCGACGGCGACCTCGACCGACTGATCGACGCCCTGATCATGACCGACCAGGCGCAGCGCCTCGCGCACCTCGACGGCGGGTTCGGCGGCACCAACGACACTTCGGACGGCCAGACCGACGGGTCGGGGGCGTAGGGCGTGGCGGAGCCGATCCAGCGGGCCACCGACCTCACCGGCACCCTCGTCCTCAAGCACGACATCCTGTTCCTGGTCTGTGACGCCTTCGGCGACGTGCACCCCGACACGCGCGGCCTCGGCCTGTACCTCGGCGACACCCGGGTCCTCAACCGCTACGAGCTACTCGTCAACGGTGCACGGCCGGTCGTCCTGCGGACTGGCGGCGGCGCCGGCTACGGCGGCACCATCCAGCTCACCAACCCGGACATCGCGCGCAACCCGATCGAGAAGGGAGACGCCAACAACGTCCTCCAGCGCCAGTCGCTGGGCATCGTCCGGGAGCGGCTGCTGTCGGACGGCCTCGGCGAGCGCATCCGCATCCAGAACTACACGATGCACCCGGAGCGCTGCCGCCTCACGCTGCGGCTCGACGCCGACTTCGCGGACATCTTCGAGGTCCGGGGCGTGGTCCGCGAGAAGCGCGGCGAGCGCCTTCCCGACGTGTGCGAGGAGGACCGCGTTGTCTTCAGCTACCGGGGACTCGACGCCCGGTTGCGGCGAACCGAGCTGCTCTTCTCGGAGCGGCCGTTCGTGCTGCCCGCCGACATCCCGTACAAGGAGATCGAGGAACTGCTGAAGGCCGCGCCTGACGCGCCCGCCCAAGCTGGCTCCAGGGGCGTCGCGCCGGGCAACGTGCTGCTCGTCTTCGACTGGGTGGTCGACGCCGGAGCGGTGCGCGCACTGGACATCCGGGTCACCTCCGAGGTCATCGACTCGCCCGACGCCGATCGCGCGCTGCGCCGCCCGACCGCGGGTCCGCGCCACCTGCCCACCGAAGAGGCCGAGGCGGCCCACCGAGCCTGGCACTCGAGCTCGGCGACGGTCAGCACCTCGCACCACACGGCCGACCGGGCGCTGCGCCGGGGCATGAGCGACCTGCGGCTGCTGGTGAACTCGGGGCCTGGGCCGGGGGAGCGATTCGTTGCCGCCGGCGTGCCCTGGTACAACGCCATCTTCGGGCGGGACTCGATCATCACTGCGCTTCAGCTGCTCAGCATCCGGCCACAGGTCGCGCAGGAAACGCTCCAGGTGCTTGCGCGCCTCCAGGCGACCGACGTCGACGACTGGCGCGACGCACAACCGGGCAAGATCCTCCACGAGCTGCGCACCGGCGAGATGGCCGCCGCCAACGAGATCGCCCAGACGCCCTACTACGGCTCGGTCGACTCCACGCCGCTGTGGCTGATGCTACTGGGCGAGTACGAGCGCTGGACCGGGGACCTCGAGCTGGTGGAGCGGCTGTGGCCCAACGCGCTCGGTTGCCTGCGCTGGATCGATGAGTTCGGCGACGCGGACGGCGACGGCTTCGTCGAGTTCCAGCGCCATTCGTCGCGCGGGCTCATCAACCAGGGCTGGAAGGACTCCGGCGACGCCAATCGCTGGGCCGACGGCCGGCTCGCCACGGGGCCGCTCGCCCTGGTCGAGGTACAGGCCTACGTCTACCAGGCACGACTCGAGCTTGCGCGCCTCTCGCGCCGTCGGGGAGACGTCCCTTTCGCAGAGGCGCAGGAGCGCGCCGCCGAGGCGCTGCGCGAACGCTTCGAGGCGTGCTTCTGGATGGAAGAGGCCGGCACCTACGCACTGTGCCTGGACGGCGAAAAGCGTGCCGTCGATGCGATCGCCTCGAATGCCGGCCACGTGCTGTGGTGCGGCATCGCGTCGCCGGAGCGGGCCCGCAGCGTGGCCGACCGGCTGCTCGGGCCGGACCTCTTCTCTGGCTGGGGCATCCGGACGCTGTCCTCGAAGATGGCCGGCTACAACCCGATCGGCTATCACCTCGGCAGCATCTGGCCGCATGACAACGCCATCTGCGCCGCGGGCCTGTGGCGCTACGGCTTACGCAATGAGGCGGCCCGCGTCGCGGGCGTGATGCTCGAGGCGACGCAGTTCTTCCGCGACGCCCGCCTGCCGGAGCTCTTCTGCGGCTTCGACCGCTCCGATTCCCCGTACCCCGTGCCCTACCCGGTTGCCTGCTCTCCGCAGGCATGGGCGGCGGGGTCGATCTTCCAGCTGCTCGATGCCATGCTCGGCATGCAGCCAGATGCCGTGAACGACGAACTGCGGATGATCGCGCCGACGCTCCCCGAATGGCTGCCGGAGGTGCGCATCGAGAACCTGCGCGTCGGCGCGGCGGTCGTCGACCTGCTCGTCCGGCGCAACGACGGCTCGACCGGGGTGGAG
>JBBRYO010000171.1:0-6032 GCA_038237595.1 Candidatus Limnocylindrales bacterium
GAGGGAGGCACGCGCCTCGTGGTGCTGTTCACCACGGACCGCGGCCTGGCCGGCTCGCTCAACACCAACACCATCCGCTTCGGGCTCCAGGACATGCTCGCCCACAAGGGCGACCAGAAGGTCGTGACGGTCGGCCGCAAGGGGCAGGCCGCGATGCGCCGCGCCCACACGCCGATCGTGGCCAGCTTCGAGGGCTTCGGCGACCGGCCCGACTTCGCGTCCGTGCTGCCGCTCGCGCGGCTGGTGACCGACGACTACCTCGACGGCATGTACTCGACGATCGACCTGGTCCACCCCGCATTCGTCTCGACGCTCAACCAAAGACCTGCTGTGACCAGGCTGCTGCCCGTCGAGCCTGCCGAGGACACCGAGGGCGTGCCCGGCCACCAGTTCATCTTCGAGCCGAACGCCGACGCGGTGCTCCGCCAGCTGCTGCCGCGTTACGTCGCCACCCGCATCTTCCAGGCCGTGCTCGAGCTGACCGCGAGCGAGCAGTCGGCCAAGATGGTCGCGATGCGCAACGCCACCGAGAACGCGCAGGAGCTCATCGAGGACCTGACGCTCACCTACAACAAGGTCCGCCAGACCAACATCACCCGCGAGATGATCGAGATCGCCACCGGCGCGACCGCGTCATGACGCGCAGCGCTTTGCAGAGAGGTACCTGACCGCCATGGCCGTCGCCGCACCCAGGAAATCCGACACCAAGGGCACCGTCGGCCACGTGATCGCCATCACCGGCCCGGTCGTCGACATCGAGTTCCCGCCCGGCAAGCTGCCGGCGATCTTCAATGCCGTCGAGATCCAGCGCGAGGGCCAGTCGCTCGTCTGCGAGGTCCAGCAGCACCTCGGCAACAACTGGGTGCGCAGCGTCTCCATGACCACCACCGACGGCCTGGCGCGCGGTACGGAGGCGGTCGACACCGGCGGCCCCATCACCGTGCCGGTCGGGCCTACCACCCTTGGCCGGGTCTTCGACGTGCTCGGCCACGCCATCGACGGCAAGGGCGAGGTCAAGGCCGAGACTTACTACGGCATCCACCGCGATGCGCCAAGCTTCGAGGACCAGACCACCGCGACCGAGGTGTTCGAGACGGGCATCAAGGTCATCGACCTGATCGCGCCCTTCGCCAAGGGCGGCAAGGTCGGCGTCTTCGGCGGCGCCGGCGTGGGCAAGACGGTCATCATCCAGGAGCTGATCCGCAACGTCGCCGAGGAGCATGGCGGCTACTCGGTCTTCGCCGGAGTGGGAGAGCGTTCACGCGAGGGCAACGACCTGCTGCACGAGATGACCGAGTCGGGCGTCATCGACAAGACCGTGATGGTCTTCGGGCAGATGAACGAGCCGCCGGGCGCACGGCTGCGCGTGGGCCTCACGGCCCTGACCATGGCCGAGTATTTCCGTGACGAAGGCCGCGACGTGCTGCTCTTCATCGACAACATCTTCCGCTTCACCCAGGCAGGCTCGGAGGTCTCCGCGCTCCTCGGGCGAATGCCGTCCGCGGTCGGGTACCAGCCGAACCTGGCCACCGAGATGGCCGGACTCCAGGAGCGCATCACGTCCACCAAAACGGGCTCGATCACGTCGCTCCAGGCCATCTTCGTGCCCGCTGACGACTACACCGACCCCGCGCCGGCGACCACCTTCGGCCACCTCGACTCCTCGATCCGGCTCGAGCGCTACCTGACCGAGCTGGGCATCTACCCGTCGGTGGATCCGCTCACCTCGACCTCGCGCGTCCTGGATCCCAACATCGTCGGGCAGGAGCACTACGACGTCGCTCGCGAGGTGCAGCGCGTGCTCCAGCGCTACCGCGACCTCCAGGACATCATCGCCATCCTGGGCATCGACGAGCTGTCAGAGGACGACAAGGCGCTCGTCGGGCGAGCGCGGCGCCTCCAGCGCTTCATGAGCCAGCCGTTCAACGTGGCCGCCGTGTTCACCGGACGCGAGGGCAAGTACGTGACCATCAAGGAAACGGTCGCCTCGTTCAAGGAGGTCCTCGAGGGCAAGGCCGACGACCTTCCGGAGCAGGCCTTCTTCCTGGCCGGAACCCTCGAAGACGTCCGCGAGACCGCCAAGAAGCTGGCCTCCTGACATGCCGCTCCACCTGGAGATCGTCACGCCCGAGCGCCTCGCCTACGAGGACGACGTGGACATGGTGATCTGCCCCGGAACCGACGGCGAGCTCGGCATCCTGCCGCACCACGCCCCGCTGATCTCGACGCTCGGCTTCGGCGAGCTGAAGATCCGCAAGGGCGGGCAGGAGGAGTACTTCGCCATCGCCGGTGGTTTCGTCCAGGTGCGACCCGACAAGGTCGTGGTCATGGCCGAGACTGCGGACATGGCCTCGGAGATCAACCTCGAGGCCGCTCAGCAGGCTCGGCGCGAAGCGGAGAAGGCACTCTCGGAGGGTTTCAGCGAGCCCGCCGACCTGGCGCGCGCGCGTGCCGCCATGGAACGGGCGCTGGTGCGCATCCGCGTCGCAGAACGCCGCCACCGCGAGGGTCCGCGGCAGCGGAGCTAGAGACAGCATGGCCGACGCCCGTCCCTTCCACTGGGAGTACCAGGAGCCCCCGATCCAGCGCGAGGCATTCCGCGTCGAGGGCGGGCAGCCGCTGCGCGGCGAGGTGCCGATCAGCGGCAGCAAGAACGCGGCGCTGAAGATGCTGGCGGCCGCCACGCTCACCGGGGAGCGCTGCCGCTTCACCAACGTGCCGGAGATCGCCGACGTCAACGTCATGGTCGAGACGCTGCGCGACCTTGGCGTGGTGGTCGACCATCCGGCGCCGCACACCTACGAGGTCGCCGCCGGCGACGTCGACTGGCTCTTCGTGCCGCTCGAGGCATCGGCCAAGATGCGCGCCAGCTTCATCCTGCTCGGCCCGCTCCTCGCGCGCTTCGGGCGGGTCATCATCAGCAACCCCGGCGGCGACCGCATCGGGAGGCGGCCCGTCAACCTGCACGTGGATGCGATGCGCCGGTTGGGCGCCGACATCGAGTACCGCAACGGCTACTACTTCGCTCGGTCACCCGGCCGCCTGCGCGGCAACGACGTGGTCTTCCCGGACGTCACGGTCATGGGCACCGAGAATGCGCTGCTGGCAGCCACGCTCGCCGACGGGCACACGACCATCCGTCCGGCTGCGCGCGAGCCCGAGGTAGACGACCTGATCGCGTTCCTCCAGCGCATGGGCGCCGAGGTGGAGCGCACGTCGCCCGACGTCATCGAGGTCGAGGGCCGGCGGCGGCTGCGCGGTGCCGAGCACCACGTCATCCCGGACCGGATCGAGGCCGGGACGTTCGTGATCGCCGCCGCCGTGACCGGGGGAGAGGTGACGCTGCGCGGCGCGCCGTGCGACCACCTCGGCGCGTTCCTCGACATGCTCTCCGAGGTCGGCGTCTCGCTCAGCTGCGGCCGCGATTCGATCGAGGTCCGGGGCGCGCCTCCCGGCAGCGACCAGTACGTCGCCACCGATATCCGGACCGCGCCCTACCCGGGCCTCGCCACCGACCTTCAGCCGCCGACCGCGGTCCTGCTCACGCAGGCGCGGGGCACGAGCCACATCCACGAGACGATCTTCGAGGACAGACTCGAGTGGATGGAGGAGCTGCGCCGCATGGGCGCAGGCGTGGAGCTTCAGGACGATCATCACGCCGCCGTCCTCGGACCAGCCGCGCTCCACGGCTCGGAGCTCGAGATGAGCGACCTGCGCGCCGGGGCATCCCTGATCCTTGCCGCGTTGGTGGCCGACGGCAGCAGCGTGATTCACGGTGCGCACCAGGTCCGGCGGGGGTATGAGAACATCGAGCGCAAGTTCCTCGATCTCGGCGCGCGGATCGAGCACGTCTCAGAGGGCTAGTTACCATCGGAATGAAGATCGGCATTGACCTGGGCACCGCCAACATCCTTGTCTATGTCAAGGGCAGGGGCATCGTCATCCAGGAACCGTCCGTGGTGGCGGTCAGTGAGGACAACATTATCGTGGCCGTCGGCGATGAGGCGCGCGAGATGATCGGCCGTACCCCGGGCCACATCACCGCCATCCGTCCGATGAAGGACGGCGTCATCGCCGACTACGTCATCACCGAGGCGATGCTGCGGTACTTCATCAAGAAGGCAGGCCGCTCGTTCACGAAGCCGGACGTGATGATCAGCGTGCCATCAGGCGTGACGAGCGTCGAAAAGCGCGCGGTTCGCGACGCCGCCCTCAAGGCCGGCGCGCGCGAGGCGTACCTGATCGAGGAACCCCTCGCCGCGGCCATCGGCGCGAACGTGCCCATCAGCGGCCCGTCGGGCAACCTCATCATCGACATCGGCGGTGGCACCAGTGAGATTGCGGTGATCTCGCTCGGCGGGATCGTGGTGTCGCGGTCGCTGCGCGTGGGTGGCAACCGCTTCGACGAGGCGATCGCCAACTACATCCGCAAGAAGTACAACCTGATGGTCGGCGAGCGCACCGCGGAAGAGGTCAAGATCGCGATCGGCACGGCCCTGCCGCTGGAGCGCGAGCTGCATATGGAGGTGCGCGGCCGCGATCTCATCGCCGGGCTGCCCCGGACCATCCCGCTCACCAGCTCGGAGGTCATGGAGGCCCTCGAGCAGCCGCTCCAGCAGATCGTGGCGTCGGTCCGCACCGTGCTCGAGGAGACGCCGCCCGAGCTGTCGAGCGACATCATCGACAAGGGCATGGTGATGTCCGGCGGCGGCTCGCTGCTGCGCAACATCGACAAGCTCCTGACGCAGGTCACGGGCGTGCCGTGCCACGTCGCGGAGAACTCGCTCAACTGCGTTGCGCTCGGCACGGGAATCGCGCTGGAGCATTTCGACTTCTTCAAGAAGTCGCTCGTCCAGCGCATCTGAGCGGCGTGGATCCCGCGCCGAGACGCGCGTTCGTCGACCTTCACTGCCACAGTTCTTCGTCTTTCGACTCGCTCAGCAAGCCGGCCGATCTCGTCCGCAACGCGAAGCGGTTCGGGCTGACGCACCTCGCCATCACCGATCACGAGCGCATCGACGGCGCCCTGCGTGCCCGTGACCTGGCCCCCGACGAGGTCAACGTGATCGTGGGCGAGGAGGTGCGCACGACCGGCGGCGACCTGCTCGGGCTCTACCTCGAGGAGGCCGTTTCTCCCCGCATGTCGCCGATCGAAACGGCGGCCGCGATCCACGCGCAGGGCGGCCTGGTGGGCCTGCCGCACCCCTTCGATCGCTTCCGCTCTTCGAGCGGCGCCATGGGCGCCGAAGATGCTCTCGACGGGCTCGCGGCAGCGATCGATTTCGTTGAGGTTCACAATGCGCGGGCCGTGGGACGCGCCAACGAACGCGCCGCGCTCTTCGCGAGGGGGCACGGCCTGCCGGGGATCGCCTCGAGCGACGCACACAGCCTCCTGGAGGTTGGCGTCGCGTATTCGGTGCTGCCTCGGGGCTTTTCCAGTGCCGCAGAGCTGCGTGACCTGCTCGCCGACGCGGAGCTGGTGATGGGCCGCGGCTCCTACTTCGTGCGCCTCTGGACGCCGGTCGCCAAGGTCGTCCAGCGGCTGCGCGGCAACCGCCGGGTGCAGCCGATCCTGGCCGCCGGCGACGAGGTGCGGCCGTGAGCGTCCAGGACGGCTCGCTGCCCCCTCCGGACGAGGCCATCATTGATTATCCGCTGGTCCGCGAGGACGGCGGAGAGCCGCCTCCGACACTGTCGTCGCGGCTTCGGGATCCGCGCACGATCATCTCGATCGTCCTGCCGGTGGCCCTGCTCGTCCTGATCGCGACGACGGCGGGCAACTTCGACTTCAAGTCGCTGCTGAACTCGATCACCAACGCCAACCCCGTGCTGCTGCTCCTGGCGCTTGGCGTCTACTACGTCGGGTTCCCGCTGCGAGGCTACCGCTGGGGCCTGCTGCTGCGCGGCGCCGGCACCAGGATCTCGATCCGCGACTCGACCGAGATCATCTTCATCAGCTGGCTCGTCAACTGCGTCGTGCCGGCGAAGCTCGGCGACGTGTATCGCGCCTACCTGCTGCGGCTGAACTTCGA
>JBBRYO010000172.1:0-6029 GCA_038237595.1 Candidatus Limnocylindrales bacterium
CACCGCGTCGAGCTGCTCGGGAGGATGACCAGAGGCGATGAGTCCCACGCGCAGGCCACGGCGGCGAAAGGCTCCAAGAATCCCCGCAATGTGCGTCACCGACCCACCCACCTCCGCGTTTAGGCCGCCGAGCCAGATCGCGAGTACGGCCGGGACGTCAGTGCTCTGCGGTCGCCCTATCCGCTGCCCGAGGCGACGCCTGAGGGGTGCGCCCGCCAGCTCGCCGGTCACGCGCAGCGCTCCGGCGAAACCGTCACCCGCTAGGTTCACGAGCGCACGCGCCCCCGCACTCGAGCCCAAGCGGGAGAGGGTGCCGGTGTGCTCGTCGACGAGGAAGCGCTCGGCCACGGGAAGTGCGGCGGCCGCGACCTCGAACAGCTGGGGCATCGGTTGCCGGCGCCAGTCCAGCGTGTGGATCACGACCTTCGACATACGCCGTGACCGTACGTCCTCCCGCAGGCTGGCGGCGAGTTGTCGCAGGTCGTGCCTGTCGAGCACGAGAGTGGGGGCCAGGCCGTGGCGCCCGCAGAAGCGCTCGGCTGTCTCGCGTGCGGTCGCGGCGAGGAGGAGCCAGTTGGCGTCGCCCCGAAGGGCGGCGAGCGAGTGGTCGGGTGGCTGGGGCTCAGGTACCGGTGGGGGGTGGGAGCCCGGAGCGCCACGGGGGGGTAGTCCTACAGGAGCTCGCCCGAGGATCGGCTGGGGCCCGGCTGATGAGTCGTCCGGCCTGGCGCGGCCGGAGGTCCGGGCCGGCGGGATCGTTGCGGGGGCGGGACTGATCCGGGGTCGTGACGCAAAGCCGACATCGAGGCGACCTGCCGCTGCGCCGATCAGACACAGGAAGAACGCGTTCGACGGTCCGTAGGGCAGCATCGTCAAGGTCAGAGACATAACAAGGTAGCCGAGTCCCACACCGACGCAGACGGCGCCGAGGATCTGATCCTCGCGCGCTAGAGGGCGCCGGCGCAGCCGGCGGACGAGCCGAACAACTGCTCCTATCGCAAGCAGAAGGCCCAGAAAGCCGACGATGCCCTGTTCGGCGAGAACCGCCATGAAGGACGAATGAGGGTTGGGCAGCGCACTGACCCCGCCGCTGGCCGACACCGTGGCCACCTTCGGCTGCTCCACTTCATACCGCGTCACTCCCACGCCGAAGATCGGAGCAGAGCGGAATATCTCATAGCCCTCCTGGTAGGTAGCGAAGCGTCCGACGACGTTGTCCTGGTTTTTCAGCCGAGTGACGAACCTCGAACTCTGCTCGGACTCGATGAACGCAGCGAACAGAAGCACAGCAAGGACACCCGCTACCGCTACACGTCTGATTGCACGCGCCTGGCCGAGCGCAAGACCGCCAACGAGCACAAGCACCGCGGCGATCCACGCGGCTCGAAAGTAGGTGATCGCAATCGCCGCGCACTGCAAAGCTCCAACGAAAGTGCCGATGACATATGCGCTGCGGGTCGCCCTGACCCACGCCCAGTAGACGGTCGCCCCGAGACACGCCACGAGGCTCAAGGCAAATGGCTCAGGGGTGGGGAACGGCCCCGAGACGCGGATCAGGCCGATGGCCTGGTCGAAACGCGCCGCGCCGCCGCTGTAGGACGCGAGCTCGAATCCGACGATCAGCTCGGCTAGGCCGATGACCGCGAGGATCACCCCCGCCAACGAGAGGCTTCGACACAGCCGCAGAACGCCGCCGTCAGTCATAGCAACGGCGCGGGCACTCAAGAAGACGACGAGCGGCAGCACGATGGCGTCGATCCACGAGCCTACGGCCGAGGTCATCGATCCGGACGTGAGGACGGCTCGCAGGCCATAGATTGCGGCGAAGGTCACCAGCGCGACGATGGCTTGGCGGGAGGCGGGTGCACGAAGCCCCCTCCGGTGCGCCACGAGGAGAGCGGCGAGCGTACCAGCGAGCCACACCCGATCGAACGTCACGCCGGATCGTCCGGACGGGTACCGGAGGAAGGGATAGGCGACCACCGACACGACGATCCAGGCGAGGATTGCGCGGTTTCCCAAACGCTCGAAGAGCGGGAAGCTGAGGGCGGCAAGGCACGCACCGGCGAAGAGGACCAGCTCTATCCGGTCCGTCGCGGCGGCCAGCCCGAAGACGAGGCAGAGCCCGGTGAGCCCGAAGGCGAGGAGCGCTTGCGCAGCACCCGGCGTCACGCGGAGCGGGCGCGCGAGGGATGTGTCGCTTGCAGGGGAGGGTGTCACGTCCAGCCCGGCATCGGCTCACGCCGACTGGGCGACTCCGCGACACGCGTCGACGACGCGCGCGATCTGGTTCTCCGTGAGCTCGGCGAACATCGGCAGCGAGAGCTCTTGCTGCGCCCATGCCCGAGCGACCGGTGCGTCGACCCTTTGGAAGAAGGACGCGAGCGCCGGCTGTGCCTGGATCGCGGGGTAGTAGTGAACGCCTGTCTGGACGTTCGCGTCCGCCAGCGCCCGAACCGAGTCCTCCCGATTGGACACGCGAATGGGGTATACGTGGTAGATGCACTGCGACCCGCTGCGTTCCCCGAGGGCTCGAAGCGAAGGGAGCCCGCTTCGGTACGCATGCGCGTGCTCTCGACGGGCGGCGTTCCAGCCGTCGAGGTGCGGGAGCTTCGCTCTGAGGAACGCCGCTTGGAGGCCGTCCAGCCGCTCGTTGTAGCCGACCTCGAGATGCTCGCCCTTTGCGCGCTGGCCGAGGTGTCGCATGCGCCGCACTCGCTCGGCGAGACCGCCGTCGTTCGTGCAGACCGCTCCTCCGTCGCCGAGCGCGCCGAGGTTCTTGCTGGGGTAGAAGCTGAAGCAGCCCGCGCGTCCGAAAGAACCGGCTCGCCGGCCGGCGCGGGTTGCGCCGTGGGCCTGGGCCGCGTCCTCGATGACCATCAGGCACTGGCGGTCGGCGATCTCGCCGATAGCCTGCATGTCGCAGATCTGCCCGTAGAGGTGCACCGGCATGATCGCCGTGGTGCGCGGCCCGATGGCGGCTTCGACTGCCGAGGGATCCAAGAGGCCCGTCGCGTCTTCGACGTCGCACAGCACCGGGGTCGCTCCAGCGTGGACGATGGCCAGCGCGGACGCGATGTAGGTATGGGCCGGAACGATGACTTCGTCACCGTCTTCGATTCCAGCGGCCCGAAGGGCCAGCTCGAGCGCGACGGTGCCTGATCCGACCCCCACGCAGTGAGCGACGCCGCAGTAGGCGGCGAACTCAGCCTCGAACGCCGCGACCTCCGCGCCGAGGATGAAGGATCCGTTGGATACGACGCGGTGCAGGGCGGCGTCGAGCTCACGGGCTATGGCCGCGTGCTGGGCATGCAGGTCAACGAAGGGGACGGGCTCCTCGTCGTCCCAAGGCGGTGAGGACGGTTCTTTCGGCGAACTACATGCGCCGGTGAGCGGCTCGAGTGGCACGGCTGAACCTCGCTGCGGTCGAATGTCGCCGTACGGAGTGGCCATCCCGGCCGGGCCACGGTATGGCACCACTCCCTATCAGGGAATGTCGGCGGCGGGTAAGTGTACTGACGGACCTCAGACAAGCCGACGTATCGAGCACTCGCCATCCGACCGCGAGTTGTCTGAACAGGCTCGAGTCCGAGCGCGAGATCTGGCAGGCAACTTCGACCACCTCGCCCGCGACGTGGACCATCGACCGCAGTGCGTTTCGCACTGCTGCACATCGCGAGCCCCGGTACGGCAAGCGGATCACGATGGAGCTCAAGAACGCAAGTCCCGGAGAGGCGAGTTTCGTCGGTTCGCCGACACCTCGTTCCTGCCCAAGCCACTACGCGCCCTCAGCCGCGAGGGGGCTTGGAAGGACGGCGGGGACCGTGTGGCCGCGCACGACGCGAGCACGTGCGGTAGCTAGCCGTCACCGGCGGGGCCGCGTCCGCTTACCAAACCTCGGTTACGCATTCGACCGGTCCTGACGTTTGTTCGCCGCGAGGCGTGCGTCACCGCCGACCACGGTACGTAAGGTAAGCGGACGATGGCAGGGGGTTACGGGGCTGCCATGTCAGAGGCGCGCGACGCTCTCGGAGCGGACGTTCCGCGTGACGCCACGCAGATCGAGGACGAGCTCCGCCCGCTGGGCGACGTCCTCGAAGTCGATGCCGGGATGGGCGGTCACGATGACCACCAGATCGGCGTCCTCGATCATGTCGTCGAGCGGCTGCGATGTCAGGTCGAACATTGCGAGGTCCGGGACGTGGGCATCGTGGTAGCGCAAGTCGGCCCCGCGCAGCGCGAGCAGCCCCATGATCTTCAGGGCGGGCGACTCGCGCATGTCCCCCACGCCCGCCTTGTACGAGATGCCGAGCATCGCGACCTTAGCTCCGCGCACCGACTTGCCGGCATCGTTGAGCGCTCGCTCGACACGTTCCACGCAGAAGTAGGGCATGCGCTGGTTGAGCTTGCCGGCGAGCTCGATGAACTCCGTCGAGAAGTCATACTCGCGGGCCTTCCACGTCAGGTAGAACGGGTCCACGGGCAGGCAGTGGCCGCCCATTCCGGGCCCGGGGTCGAAGCGCATGAACCCGTAGGGCTTGGTCGCCGCCGCGTCCACGACCTCCCAGATGTCGATGCCCATGCGGTCGGTGAGGATCGCAAGCTCGTTGACCAGGGCGATGTTGACGGAGCGGAAGATGTTCTCCAGGAGCTTGGTCAGCTCGGCCGCCTCGGGGGTCGAGACGGCTACGACCTGGTCGCAGACCCGCGAGTACAGAGCCGTGGCGCGCTCGAGGCACGCGTCGGTGAGGCCGCCGACCACCTTCGGCGTCGTCCTCAAGGTGTAGTCCGTGCGGCCGGGGTCCACGCGCTCGGGCGAGAAGGCGACGTGGAAATCCTCGCCGGCGGTCATGCCGCTCTCCTCGAGCATCGGGACCAGGCGCTCGCGGGTCGTGCCCGGATAGGTCGTCGACTCGAGGACGACGAGCTGACCCTCTTGGAGGTGGTCGGCCACGTCTCGGGCCGCGGATATCAGGGAACTGAGCTCGGGCTCGCGATTCGGCGTGAGCGGCGTGGGGACGCAGATGATGATGGCGTCGACCTGCGCGAGGGCCGCGTAGCGGGTCGTGGGCTTGATCCGGTCCCTGACCGCCCTCAGCCGCTCGGAGGGAATGTCTTCGATGTAGGACTCCCCGGCGGAGAGCGCCTCGACCTTGCGCGTGTCGACGTCCACGGCGATCACGTCCTCGCCCTCCTCCGCGAAGGCGACGGCGAGGGGAACACCGACGTATCCGAGACCGACGATTCCGAGGCTCATGGCGCGCAGTGTAGGCGCGGCGCGAGGCGCTTACATAGAACCAGAAAGCGGTCGCTGAGAACCCGGACCGCAGCTACTGAGGACATCGCGTATCGGTTGATCTGGCGCATGAGCGCCCACGATTCTAGGCGGCCCAGCACACCCCGACGTGAAGCTCATGAGAAGCGGCGGCGAGCTGACGCGGGTGGTCGTCAGCTGGCCCGCAGATACTGGCCGATGGCGCGCCGGATGGCCTCCGAGACGCTGATCTGCTGGTCCGCGGCACGCAGCAGCAACTCGCGCTTGAGCTCTGGATCCAGACGCACCGACTCAACCGAGGCTGCCGCCGATCCCATCGGTGGGCGACCGCCCCGACGACGTCTGATCGTCTAGACGTCATAGCCGCGCTCGGCCTCGTCAGCCATTGCCTCGACCATCTCGTCAGTGATCGGGGTGCCGTCAGCTTTGGTTCCGTGCGTCTTTCGCATCGTCACGACCTCCTCGTCAGCAGAGCCTGGTACTTCAGCCTCATCGCCATCGCATGGATCACCGCTGGGCCGTGCGGCCGGTCCAGCACGACCAGCTCGAGCAGGTCGCCTGCCGGGTCGGGGCCGAGCACCAAGTAGCGAGCCGGATCCTCGTCGACTCCTCGACCCGAGTTCCGCAGCTCGTGCTGGTTTTGGGGGCTCCAGTGCGGTGAGAACGTAGTGTTTATGCGGGTTTTGGACTTGTCGAGGGTCGTTGGAGTTGATTTGGCCTAGGTACACGCTTTGTGGGTGGTGGCCTTGTTCTG
>JBBRYO010000173.1:0-6015 GCA_038237595.1 Candidatus Limnocylindrales bacterium
GCTCTGCGGCTCACCGGCCGATCTCGTGTTGGAGCTCGCGCAGCCGCGCGTCGCTGATGCCGAGGTGGTGCGCGACCTCGTGGTGAAGCGTGTCCTCGACCGCCACGGCCAGTGCGTCGGGGTCGCGGAAGCGCTGCTCGAGCGGCCCCCGGAAGATCGTGATCTTCGAGGCGACCTGTGCGAGGTCGGCACCGAACGCGGTCCGCGGCACGCCCTGGTACAGCCCATACAGACCAGGGGCCCCGACCGACGCCAGCTGATTGCCGCTTGGCCACTCCTCGATGACGATGGCCACCGAGCCGAGCTGATCGCGGAAGTGGCCCGGGATCGCGGCGATGGCCCGCTCCACCATGACCTCGAACGCGTCGGGGGGCACGTCGGCCTCCAGGCCGGTCACGCGTTCGTCGTCGACCTTCTCCATTGCCGAGCGAGTCTAGGTCACGTGGCTCCGCGATAATGGCGGCGTGCCCAGAGACATCCGCGGCGCCGTCTTCGAAGCCGCGCATCGCCCGCTCCAGGTCGAGCCGCTGACGCTGGATTCGCCCGGCACCGGTGAGGTCAGGGTCCGCATGGTCGCGTCCGGCGTCTGCCACTCTGACCTCCACGTGGTCGACGGCGAGTGGGACCGGCCCGCGAACGTGGTGCTCGGCCACGAAGGCGCGGCGGTGGTTGAGGAGCTCGGCCCAGGGGTCGCCGAACGTCCCGCCGGCGCGCCCGTCGGCGGAGAGGGGCTGCGGGTGGGCGACCTGGTCGTGCTGGCCTGGACGGCACCCTGCGGGCTGTGCCGGTCCTGCGCGCGCGGCGAAGCCTGGCTCTGTGTCTCGCCGCGCGGCGCCGGCCACCGCCTGGCGCCCGAGCTCGTCCGGCTGCACCGTCCCGACGGCACACCCATCGGCGCTTACAGCGGCATCGGCACGTTCTCGACCGGCCAGATCGTTGCGGCCGAGGCGGCCATCCCGATCGATCCAGCCACGCCGCCCCAGATTGCGGCCCTGATCGGCTGCGCCGTGACCACCGGCGTGGGAGCCGTGACGAACACCGCCCGGGTGCAATCGGGCGAAACGGCCGTCGTAGTCGGTGCGGGTGGAGTTGGCCTGTCGGCGATCATGGCCGCTGCGGACGCTGGCGCACGGTCCGTCGTCGCGGTCGAGCGAGAACCGGCAAAGCGCGAACTGGCGATGCGCGCGGGCGCCAGCCACGCGGTTGCGCCCGAGCGGGCGTTGGCAATGATCCGCGACCTGACCCCGGACGGCGCAGACCACGTCTTCGAGGCCATCGGCCTGACCCAGACGGTCGAGCTGGCGGTGGCGCTGACGCGTCCGGGCGGCACCACTACGCTCGTTGGCATGACCCCGCAGGCCGATCGCGCCGCGATCGACGTGTACGGCTTCGTGGAGGGGGGCCGCCGCCTCATCGGCTCGAACTACGGGTCCGCGGTCCCAGCACGCGACTTCCCGCGCATCGCCACGGCCTGGGCGGAGGGCCGCCTTCCGCTCGATCTGCTGGTCAGCGAGCGCATCGGCCTGGACGACCTCGAAGGCGCATTCGAGGCGTTGCGACGACGCGAGGGGGCGCGACGCGTCGTCATCTTCGATTGAGCGCCATGGGTCCCAAGCTGTCGCGCACGCCGCGGGGGCGGCGCGCCGGCGCGCCGGCAGCGAGACAGCCTCAGGGTCGCGCCGCCGGCGCGAGAGCCCAGCCTGCCGTCCTCGACTCGCGCTCGTTGAGTCGCGCTACCTTGGCTCGCCAGCACCTCCTCGAGCCTCGCCGCTCCCGGTCGAGCAGGAGATCGAGCACCTGCTGGGGATGCAGTCCCAGGTTCCCACGGCGCCCTATGTCGGCCTGTGGAGCCGCCTCCCGGACTTCGATCCGCATGTGCTCGGCGGATTCATGACGGAGCGGCGGACCGTCCGCATGAGCCTGATGCGTGGCACGCTCCACCTGGTCACGGCACGCGACGCGCTGGCCATGCGTCCGCTGTACCAGGGCATGGCCGAGCGCCTCTTCCTGCATGCGTCCCCGTTCGGGCAGAAACTTGCCGGGCTCGACCTCGATCCGGTGCTCGCCGAGGGCCGGCGTGCCCTGGAGGAGCGTCCGCGCACCATCAGCGAGCTGCGCCGCATCCTCACGCAGCGGTGGCCCGGATGGGACGCGGATTCGCTCGCCTATGCCGTTCGCTACCTGTTGCCGCTCGTGCAGGTCACACCGCGCGGCGTGTGGGGGTCGACCGGGCAACCGAAGCTGGCGACGCTGGAGGCATGGCTTGGCCATCCAACGGATCCGCAGCCGTCCATCGACGACCTGGTGCTCCGCTACTTCGCGTCGTACGGACCAGCGAGCACCGCGGACCTCCAGAGCTGGTCCGGCCTCGTTCGCATGGGTGACGTCGTCGAGCGGCTCAGGCCACGGCTCGTGACCTTCCGCGACGACCGCGGCCGCGAGCTGTTCGACCTGCCCGACGCCCCGCGCCCGGATGCGGACACGCCGGCCCCTTTGCGCTTCCTGCCGGAGTACGACAACGTGCTCCTTGGCTTCGCGGATCGTCGCCGGTTCGTGCCGGACGAGCGCTTCACGCGCGTGTTCATCTCGGAGCTCACCGTCGGATCCTTCCTCGTTGACGGGCTGGTGGCCGGAGCGTGGCGCTCGGAGGAGAAGGACGGCACGGCCACCCTGAAGCTCCTGCCAGGCATCCCACTGGACCTTGCGCAGCATGCCGAGATCGCGGACGAAGGCGAGCGCCTGGTCCGGTTCATCCGCCCGCGCGCCAATCGGTACGAGGTGACGCTCCTGGACGGCTGGTAGGGACAGCCCTTGCCGGGCACAGTAATACTTGACGGGCCGGCAACCCACGCCGAAGCGCCGATAGCAGTGGAGAGGGACGTGAAACCATCCATCGCGCCGACGAAGGCACAGGCCGTCGAGTCCGGGACGAGGTGCATGGTGGCACCCTCCCCGGAACTCCGAGCCCGGATCCGCGACGCCCGGCGATCGCTGCGGGCGGACAAGGATGCCCAGGCCCCGGCACTCCTGGGGTTCCGGCAACCGCAGCGCCCGGGCCTCAACGACGGAACGATCATCCCGGCCAACCGCTTTCCCCTTGGCACCCCCGGCGCGCGCGTTCGTCGGGCCGCGGCCGATCGGGCGCCGCTGCGCGGCACCGTCCGCGTGGCCGTCGTGCTCGCCGAGTTCAGCGACCAGAGGCTGACGCACACGAAGAGCCAGATCGACGACCTGTTCTTCTCGGTCGGCAAGCTGCCCAACGGCAGCGTGCGCGAGTTCTACACGGAGGTCACGAACGGCCTCATCACCATCGAAGGGCAGGTCGTTGGGCCGTACAAGCTGCCCAAGAAGCTTTCGGAGTACGCGCACGGCGAATCGGGCATGGGCACGAAGGCGCCGAATGCCCAGACGATGGCTCGCGACGCGGCGACGGCTGCCGATCCGGACATCGACTTCGCGCCCTACGACAACGATGGCAACGGCTACGTGGATGCGTTCATCGTGATCCATGCCGGCAAAGGCGCCGAGGTGACCGGCAAGGCCGGTGACATCTGGTCGCACAAGTGGACCCTCTCCGGGTCGGAGATGCACGTCGACAAGACGAGCATCTTCGGATACCTGACGGTCCCCGAGGACAGCAAGATCGGTGTCTGTGCGCACGAGCTCGGCCACCTCCTCTTCGGCTGGCCGGACCTGTACGACATCGACAACTCGTCGGCCGGCCTCGGGGAGTGGTGCCTCATGGCAGCCGGGAGCTGGAACGGCAACGGCGGCGACATCCCGGCGCATCCGTCGGCCTGGTGCAAGTCCGCGCAGGGATGGGTGACGGTCACGAACCAGACGGCGAAGAAGACCGTCAAGGTCAACGACGTGAAAGCGAAGAAGGACCCGACGATCCATCGCCTGTGGAGCGGCGGGGCAGCCGGCACCGAGTATTTCCTCGTCGAGAACCGGCAGCAGACCGGGTATGACCGGAAGCTTCCCTCGCAGGGCCTGTTCGTGTACCACATCGATGATTCGCTCGACAAGAATTCGGACGAGACCCACTACAAGGTCGGGCTCGTCCAGGCGGACGGGAAGCGCGACCTCGAGGCCGACACGAACCAGGGCGACGCCGGCGATCCCTATCCGGGCAAGAGCAAGAACACCGAGCTCAGCGGATCGACGAAGCCGAACACGAATTCGTGGGCCGGCCTGGCGACCAACGTCGCCATTCGCGCGATCGGTGCCTCCGGACCATCGATGAGTGTCGAGTTCGACGTAAGCGGAGATGGGACGACGACGACCGATCCGACCATCAAGAAGGGCTCGAAGGGACCGGCCGTCGCGAGGCTTCAGCAGGCTCTCGCCAATCTCGGTTACGACCCGGGTGTCGTCGACGGCGACTTCGGAGCCAAGACAGACAAGGCCGTGCGTGCCTACCAGGCAGCGCGCAGCCTGACCGCCGACGGGATCGTCGGTCCAAAGACCTGGGCGGCGTTGCACGCCGACGGGCAATGAGCGGCGGCACGCGGGATCGCCGCTGCCGCACGTCGGCGCCGGCCACCTGAGGTCCGTCCATGGTCCGGATCGCCCCGAACGGGGCACATCTGCGTGGGACCGTCGTCGGTGTCGAGGACACCGGTGATCCCAGCGGATTCCTCCAGGTCACCGTCCGCGTGGCCGACATCGGGCCCATCGCGCGGACCGCGAACATGTTCGAACAGCAGCGTGGCGAGGAGGTCCGCGTCCTGATGGCCGGACCCCTCGTCGCGAAGCTGAAGGTGCGGCCCGGCATGGAGCTCGAAGCCGACGTGCGACGGGCGGACCTGCACCGCTCCTTCGTCAACCCGGAGCGGGTGAGCGTGTCACCGGGTGGCGAGGACATCTCCGCCGGCGATGCCACGACGGAAAGCGAGCCCAGGGCCGTCTAGCCCGTCAGTCGAGCGGAACGGGCAGCCTCGTGTCGTAGGCGGCCCGGGATGCGCCGATGTCATCGGTATGCGCGATCGACCACTCCATCAGCGGCTGGATCGCCTCGAGGAGCGTGCGCCCGAGGCTCGTGAGCGCGTTCGTCACACCGCCGTTCCTAGAGATCACGGCGCGAAGCGTATTCGGAGCCGAACCTGCGTCGTCGCGGCGGCCGTCCGCGCCGGCCTGATCCCACCTGTAGCATTGGGGCCGAGATGGTGAACGTGGTGGAGACCCTCGCCCTGGATGTCCTCTACGGCGAGGCTGAGCGCGCGACTTCGAGCGTTGGGAGGTGCTCAAGGACCTCGTCGACGAGTCGATCGACCTGGCGCTCAACTACCGCCAGAGCGGGCATCCCGGCGGCTCTCGGTCGAAGGTCCACCTCTTCCTGGCCCTGCTCTTCTCAGGTGCGATGCGCTGGGACATCCGCAGACCATGGCGCCGCTTCCAGGATCGTTTCGTGCTCTCGGCGGGCCACACCGTCCCTCTCGTCTACACCACGCTCGCCGTGCTCAATGAAGGCCTGCGCGCGCGTCACGAACGCGACCACGACGCGCGCTTTGCTTTCCCCGACGATGGGCGTTGGGCGCTGACCTGGGAGAGCCTCCTGATGCTGCGCCGGCGTGGGGGCCTGACGGGCCACGCAGAGATGGAGGGCAAGACCCTTTTCCTGAAGTTCAACACCGGGCCGTCAGGACACGGGATGCCGCCGGCAGCGGGTGAGGCCCTTGCCCTGAAGCTCGCCGGCGCCGAGTCGGTCAAGGTGTTCGTGGTCGAAGGTGAGGGCGGCCTGACGCCCGGTGCCAGCCACGAGACCTGCAACACCGCCTGGGGCCTGGGACTATCGAACCTCGTCTTCCTGCTTGACTGGAACGACTTCGGGATCGACGACTTCGCGCTGTCATCGGTCGTCTACGGGACGCCGGAATCATGGTTCAGCGGGTACGGCTGGCGCGTCACCGGGACGGAGCAGGGGTCCGAGTGGGCGACGGTCACGCGCGCCGTCCTCGAGGCAGCACGCGGCGAGAACCCTGGTCGCGTTCCGTCGGTGGCGTGGTTCAAGAC
>JBBRYO010000174.1:0-5907 GCA_038237595.1 Candidatus Limnocylindrales bacterium
CCAGGATCGCCTATGGCTTCCACTCCGCGCGGGCCCTCATCGCGCTGGTGATGCTCAGCCTCGGCGGCTACTGTCCGCCGCTGCCGGGGCGATGAGCACCCACGGATGGGTCACAAGAGCCCCTTTTTGTAGGCGCTGCCGTGTGCTGCGGTGCCGTAGGACACGAGCGCCGTGACGGCAATGTTGCCGGTTGCCGCATTGGTGATCGTTTCGCTCGCGTTACGAGTGACCAGGCAGGATGTGTGGCCCCTGGATCGTGCCGAGGAAGGCGGCAAGAGCCGCGGAATGCTCAGAGCCTGACGCGAAATTGCAACCCCGCGGCGCGGAATGACCCGAAGGCGCGGCACGGGCCTGCCGATACGCTCAGGACTGGCTGCGAGCTCGGCGCAGCCGAACCGCGAAGGGCCGCGGTCCGTCACGGCCATGGGCGCCTTGCCCGCGGTGCCACCGTCAACCCACTCTTACCCCCAGATGCCGCCAGGAGACCTTCATGAACGACGCTCAGGTCACCGAACTGTTGTACCAGGCACTCGAAACGGAGATCGGCGGCCAATTGGTCTATCGGGCCGCCATCAGCTGCGCCGTCCATCCGGAGCTCTCCCAGGAGTGGGAGAAGTACCTGGCGGAAACGACCAACCACGAGAAGATCCTGCGCGAGACGTTCGCCCGGATCGGTCTGGACCCGGAGGTCGAGACGCCTGGCCGTGCGGTGGTGCGCTTCAAGGGTGCGGGGCTGGTCAAGGCCATGGAGATGGCACGGGGCGACGCCAGCCCGGTGGCCGCTGAGCTGGTCGCGGCGGAGTCCATCGTGGAGGCGGAGACCAAGGACCATCAGAACTGGGAACTCATCGGTGAGGTCGCGAAGAACAGCGACGGTGAGATGGCCGCAGCCCTGTCCGAGGCCTACGAGCAGGTTGAGGAAGAGGAGGATCAGCACCTTTACCACACCATGGGTTGGGCACGCGAGCTGTGGATCGAGTCGCTGGGCATGCCGGCGGTGATCCCGCCGCCGGAAGAAGAAAAGAAGGTCACCACGGCGATCGCCGCCGCGCGCGCGAAAAACGCTCGCAAGGACATGATCGAGGACTGAACAGGCCGCACACCATCACCGCGCTGCGGTCCTGAGGGCCGCCGCGCTCTCACATTGGTACTGGGAGACCGGAATGCCTGATCGGCGCACTGGGCCAGCCAAAGGGCGGCCAGCCAACCGCGGGAGCGTCACGAACGAACGAGCGGACGACGGGAAGCGCGCGCAACTTGCTACGGTTACCGAGGACCCGGCAGGTGCGACGCTGACTACCAACCAGGGTGTCGCGGTCAGCGACGATCAGAACACGCTGAAGGCGGGCGATCGCGGGCCGTCGCTGCTCGAGGACTTCCATTTCCGCGAGAAGATCACCCACTTCGATCACGAACGCATTCCTGAGCGCATCGTGCATGCACGTGGGTCCGGGGCGCACGGGGTCTTCCAGGTCTACGAGTCGCTGGCGCGCTACACACGAGCCGGCTTCCTTACGGACCCCACCCGGCAGACACCTGTCTTCGCGCGCTTCTCGACGGTCGCTGGCTCGCGAGGGTCCTCCGATCTCGCGCGCGACGTGCGCGGTTTCGCCGTCAAGTTCTACACGGATGAGGGCAACTTCGACCTGGTGGGCAATAACATGCCCGTCTTCTTCATCCAGGACGCGGTCAAGTTCCCGGACCTGATCCATGCGGTCAAGCCAGAACCGCACCACGAGATGCCACAGGCTGCGTCGGCGCACGACACGTTCTGGGACTTCATCTCGCTGATGCCGGAATCCATGCACATGATCATGTGGGTCATGTCCGACCGAGCCATCCCTCGCAGCTTTCGCATGATGGAAGGCTTCGGCGTTCACACCTTCCGGCTTGTCGACGCCAAGGGGACGTCCCGTTTCGTGAAGTTCCACTGGAAGCCCCTGCTCGGAGTCCATTCGGTGGCCTGGGACGAGGCACAGAAGATCTCCGGCAAGGATCCGGACTTCCACCGTCGCGATCTGTGGGAGGCCATCGAGGCGGGCAACTTCCCGGAATACGAGCTTGGTTTCCAGGTCATCGAGGAAGCAGACGAGTTTGCCTTCGGCTTCGACATCCTGGATCCGACGAAGCTCATTCCCGAAGAACTGGTGCCCGTGCAGCGCGTCGGCAAGCTCACGCTCAATCGCAACCCGGACAACTTCTTCGCTGAGACGGAACAGGTCGCGATGCACATCGGCAACGTGGTGCCCGGCATCGACTTCACGAACGATCCATTGCTTCAGGGCAGGCTCTTCTCCTACACGGACACGCAGCTCATCCGCCTCGGCGGTCCGAACTTCCACGAGATCCCGATCAACCGCCCAATTGCCCCGTCACACAACAACCAGCGCGATGGCCACATGCGCCAGGAGATCAATCCGGGACGCGTGAGCTATGAACCCAACTCGCTCGCCGGCAACTCCCCGGCGCAGGCGACGCCGGCAGCTGGCGGGTATGCCACCTACCCGGAGCCCACGGTTGGTGCGAAGGTCCGTGCGCGTGGCAAGAGCTTCTTCGATCACTACGGGCAGGCGCGCATGTTCTTCGAGAGCCAGTCGCTGCCGGAGAAGCAGCATCTGATCAAGGCTCTGCGCTTCGAATTGGGCAAGGTGGAGGCGCCGGCGATTCGCGAGCGGATGGTCCACCACCTCGCGCAGATCGATGCCACGCTGGCGACCATGGTGGCCAAGGGTCTGGGCATCTCCCTGCCGAAGAAGATGCCGGCACCGCCACCGAACATGAGCGTACCTGCAGGCGCCGATCCCTCGGCCTTCCAACATCGCCAGCTGGTGGATCGTGATCTGATCTCACCGGCCTTGAGCGCTGCGCACTACCTGCCCACGCCGATCGCAACCCGCAAGGTCGCCATCCTGGTCAACGAGCAGTTCGACGCCAAGGGGGTCGCCGCGATTGTCCGGGCGCTGGACGCGCAGGGCGCCCTGGGTCTTCTCGTCGGACCGCACGTTGGAAAGATTGCCCCGGACAGTGGAGCACCTCAGGAAGTACCGTTCAGCACCCTTACCACGAGCTCGGTGCTTTTCGATGCGATATTCGTGGCCGGTGGCGAGGGCGCAGCGCAGTGGACGCTGGAGGCTGACGCGGTCGATTTCGTGCGCGAGGCGTTCAAGCACTGCAAGCAGGTAGGCGCGACCGGACTGGGCGTGGAGCTTCTCAAAGCCGCGAGCGTCCCGGTCGGTGGGCCGGACGACCCGGACCCTGCCGACGAGGCCACGATCGTGGGGGACAGCGTCGGCCGGGCCTTCACCCAGCGCTTCGTCGACGCGATGGCCAACCATCGGATGTGGTCGCGGGAGCCGGAGCTGCACGTGACGATGTAGTGCGAGGCTCTTGGCACGCGCTACGCTGGCAAAGCTTCTCTGGGCAAGAGGCTCGCCGTGGCTAGAGGCCGGCCCCTCAAGATGACGCCCGAGCGCGCGCGTGCGGTGCTCGACGGTCTGCGCCTTGGGCTGTCGCGCACCATCGCGGCCAACGCCGTGGGCATCAGCAAGAGCACCATCGCCAACTGGGCCGCCCGCTCCGAGGCTTTCCGTATGCAGCTCGAGCAGGCCGAGGCTGAAGCCGAGCGCATGCTCATCGGGCTGGACCTCAGCCTCGATGTGCGCCAGGCGGCCGAGGAGTCGGCCGCCGAACTGGGCATCGATCCCGAGGTGCTGATGGCGGCCATGGAAGAGGAGCTGCGCAAGCGCCTCGGTGACGGATCGACGTGAGTCGCCTCTTGCTGGCACAGGTCAGCCCGACCGAGATCGAGAAGGCGCGCGCCATCGTGGTCGGTCGCCTGCGCGTGCAGGCACGTCTCGCGGTGGGCCACGAGTGGCGCCAGGTGGCACGTCCCGAGCAGCTGCTGCCCGACGGCGAGTGGCGCACCTGGCTGATCCTGACGGGCCGCGGTTGGGGCAAGACGCGTACTGGCTCCGAAGCGGTCCAGGAATGGGTAAGGAGCCGCCGGGCGCGCCGCATAGCGCTCGTAGCCCAGACCGCGGCCGATGCCCGCGACATCATGATCGAGGGCCCCCTCTCGGGGCTGATGGCCACCGCTCGTCCCGGTGAACGTCCCCGCTACGAACCCTCCAAGCGGCGCCTGACGTGGCCCAACGGCGCAGTGGCGACAGCCTTCTCGGCGGAGGATCCCGACTCACTGCGAGGACCGCAGTTCGACGCCGCGTGGTGCGATGAGCTGGGAGCTTGGCGTTATCCCGACGCCTACGACCAGCTGCAGTTCGGGCTGCGCCTCGGGATGGCGCGCCAGATCGTGACCACCACCCCGCGGCCGACGCGGATCATCCGCGATCTGCGTGACGATGCGACGACGCACCTCACGCGTGGCCGCACGCTCGACAATGCGAAGAACCTTGCCCCCTCGCAGCTGGCCTACTTGCTGCAACGCTATGGCGGCACCCGCCTTGGTCGCCAGGAGCTGGAAGCGGAGCTCCTCGAGGATGTGCCGGGGGCGGCCTGGAAGCGCAGCTGGATCGACGACCATCGCCGCCGCTCCGATGCGCTGCTGCCGAGCTTCGTGCGGGTCGTGGTGGGCGTCGATCCTGCGGCCACGAGTTCGGAAGGTGCCGATGAGACGGGCATCGTGGCGGTGGCCAGTGCCCTGCATGAGCCCGATGGCCACGACCCCAAGGTCCACGAGCATTACTACGTGCTCGAGGATGCGTCATTGCGCATGACACCGGCTGAATGGGGACTGCAGGCAGTCACGGTCTACCGCCAGCGCAGGGCCGACAAGATCGTGGGCGAGACCAACCGTGGCGGCGAGATGGTCGAGCGGGTACTGCGCAGCGTGCAACCCAACCTCGCCTTCAAGGGCGTCCACGCCACGCGCGGCAAGATCACCCGAGCGGAGCCAGTCGCAGCCCTCTACGAACAGGGCAAGGTCCACCACGTGGGTGCCTTCGACGCGCTCGAGGACCAGATGTGCGAGTACGTCGCCGACGGCGCCAGCTACTCGCCGGATCGGATGGACGCGCTCGTGTGGGCGCTCACGGAGCTGGCGGTTACGGACGAACCTGGGCTCCTGACGATGTATCGCAACGCGGTCGCAGCCAAGAAGGCGGCAGGTAGTGCTTGATGGAGGACCTGCCGGGCTAGGCGATACGGACTGGCGTGCCGCCCCAGTCCGCCGCCGGGCGCCGCCGCAATCGGCTCGCCGCGGCCATGGCCGTCAGCGTCACGATCCTTGCCGTTGAGCTGTTCGCCGGGATCGCCGGCAACTCATTGGCACTGATGGCCGACGCCGGCCACGTATTCGCCGACGTCTCGGGGATGGCCGTCTCGCTCGGAGCGATCTGGCTGGCGAACAGACCAGCGAGCGGAGAGCGCAGCTTCGGACTGTTTCGTCTCGAGATTCTCGCAGCCGCCGCCAACGCACTGCTGCTGCTGGCCGTCTCCCTGTTCGTAATCTGGAAGGCGTGCGACGCCTCTCGGCACCACCTGAGATCGATTCAGGGTTGGTCGTGGTCGTCGCGGCCCTGGCCCTCGGCGCGAACCTCGTGTCGATCGCAGTGCTAGCCCCGGGGCGCGCTGACAGCCTCACGATGCGCGGTGCCTATTTCGAGGTGGTCGGCGACCTGCTGGGTGCCATCGCCGTCCTGGTGGCGGGTGTCGTGATCCTCACCACCGGTCTCCGCGCCGCTGACGGGCTGGCGTCGATCCTCATCGGCTTGCTCATCCTGCCGCGCACCTGGAGTCTGCTGCGCGACAGCGTGGACGTCCTTCTGGAAGCCACGCCGAAGGGCGTAGACCTCACCGAGGTTCGCCGCCACATCCTTGACGCGCCCGGTGTCGAGGCCGTACATGACTTGCACGTCTGGACGATCACGAGCGGTATGAACGTAGTCTCGG
>JBBRYO010000175.1:0-5899 GCA_038237595.1 Candidatus Limnocylindrales bacterium
AGCCCGATTGGTACGAGCACCGCCTCTTCAAGGGACCCGACACGAACGTCAATCTCCACACGTTCTCGCCAGGCTGTCCCGAGGTCATACGGATGGTCGGCTTCCGCGACTGGCTGCGCACCCACGACGACGACCGCGAGTTCTACGAGCGGACGAAGCGCGATCTCATCGGCCGCGATTGGAAATACGTCCAGAACTACGCCGACGCCAAGACCGAGGTCGTCGAGGAGATCATCGCCCGGGCCGGCCTTCCGCCACGGAAGGACTGAGGTCCCGACTTCAGGCTCTTTGAGCTAGCGGCTTCCTTGCTCGAAGGCGCGCTGCTCCTCGACCGTGCGCTCGGCGAGCGGCTGTGCCTCGAGGCGATCGTCCGGGATCGGCGCTCCACTCTCCACCGACCGACCGAACGTCCCGCCGGCGAGTCGTCCCTCGGCGCGCCCGACGGCGGCCAGCTGTTCTCGCAGGATCCCGACGAGCGCAACGTCGACGCCTTCGATCTCGAGATCGGTGCCGAGCTCGCTGGCCTCGCCTGTCTGCTGGCTCTCCAGGGAGCCAACCGCGCGGATGTCACCGGTCAGTTCGCGCAATGCTTCCTCGATGCGCGCCCGCTCTGCGGCAACCAGCTCCTTTGCCCGCTCTTTCTTCATCACGTCCCCCATTATGGCAAGCCAGTGACACCTGAGGAGTACCGGGAAGTGGTGCTCGACGTGGTGGAGAGCATTCCGCCGGGACGCGTCATGTCGTACGGCGCCATCGCCGACCATCTCGCCGAATCTACCGGGCGCAGGTCCGCTCGACTCGTGGGACAGGGTCGGCCTGTCCGGCGTCAGGCTGGCCGCCTTGCTCGACCTCTCCGCGCGGACGCTCGACGGTCGGCTCCAGCTCGACCGCGTGCCTCTACGGCTCGCTTCGAGCGGGAGCCGCGTCCCACGAAGACTGACCGAAGCGGGGCCGCGTAGACATCGGTCCGGTTGCCGTGACAGGACCCGGAGGAACAATTCGTTGCGACGAAGAAGGGCACGAAGGTCGATCCGGCGACGGTGAGTCCCTCGTAGTCGCCAATGAATCGCCCGCCGATGGCCAGCGGGGCCGTCTCCATGTCGAACGGTCCCGAAACGTGGCGATCGGGACCGAACGCCTGGCCGTGGTCGGTCGAAGTCCGCAGCCAGAGGTCGGTAGGGAGGTTTCCGGTGGCTGCGCCGGCAGCGTGCCGGAAGTCGTAGTACGTCAGCCCCACGACGCCGGTGCGACTCACGGCAAGCGATGGCGTGAATGCGGCGTGGCCGCTCAGGGTGTTCACGCGACGCGGATGCGTCCACGTGGCCCCTCCGTCGCTGGAGATGACCATCCCGATCTCGTCGTAGCGGCCGCCGTTGAAGCGAGGCGTCTGGAACGCCACATAGAGGGCTCCGCTGACGGGGTCGTTCGCGATCGACGGCAGGACATCGGCGGTGCGGATGGACGCGCCCGTGGCCGGGTCCTGGACCTGGATGCTGTCGAGCCGCGCCACCCTGTGCGGGGCGCTCCAGGACGCTCCGCCGTCGGTTGACTTGACGAGATTCAGGACCCAGCGGCCCCCGCAGTCGCACGAGTAGAAGTCATAGAGCGCGTGGTGGTTTGGGCCCACCAGGATCAGGTTGTTGATCGTTCGCTGACCTGCGCCGAGGCCGGCGATTGCCTTCGGTGCGCTCCACGTCCGGCTACCGTCCGTCGTCTTGGAGAAGTACGCCCGTTGCCGGATGATCCCACCGCCCGAACCGTGATGCTCTTGATCCCAGACGACGTAGGCGACGCCTGGCTGTGCCGGATCCGCCGTCACCGATCCTTGTCATTGAAGTCCGCGTCACCATCGGCGCTCGCCGTGATCCGGCGTACCCGGTTCCACGTCTGGCCGCCATCCGAGGAGGTCGCCGCGACGATCGTGTTCGGACCGTGCGGCGGATTGGTCTCAGCAAGCGCCGTGGCGTAGGCACGTCCATCCGGTCCGATCGAGACGCACGGGTCTGACGCGCGACGGTACCCGAGCCCGCCGGCACATCGATCGAAAGGCAGCGTGGTTCGCGCCCACGTCACGCCACCGTCGGCCGAGCGCGCCGCCACGATCCCGTTCGAGCCGCCGTTGCTCCAGCGATCCTGTTGCCAGACGCCGATCAGGTGGCCCGGCGAACTCGGGTCGCCTGCGACGCGCGGCTCAACCTCTGCGTTGCCCCAGTTTCTCCCCGGCTGGTCGGACGTCGTGCACGCCGCAAAGGGACTCGCCGCCGAGACTCGGAGGACGGTCGATCCCGCGGGCGAACTCGATCCGCCGGCCGCCAGCGTCGCCACGAATGCGATCCCGATCGCCGCCGCAACGACCCTCAATGCTTCGCTCCGGAGCCCGACTTCCAGGCTCCTTCGGCCATGAGCCCGCCGTCGACGCACAGCTCCGAATCGATGATGCCCGGGCAGACCGCGACCACCCGCAAGCCTTCACGTGCGTAGTCGAGCGCCATGTTGCGGGTGAGCGAGAGCACGCCGCCCTTGCTGGCCGCGTAGGCAGGCACGAGCGGCATCGACTGGAGGTCCTGGACGCTCGCGATGTTCACGATGCAGCGGCCGAACGCATCGACCACCTCGGCCACCATGCGTTCCGCGTCAGAGGCGATCGAGACGTCGCCGATGCTGGCGATGGCCTTCGCGCCGGATTCGCCAAGCTGTTCGGCCAGCCGGCGGGCAGCCGCCTGGTCGATGTCGGCGATCGCGACCATCGCGCCGGACGAAGCGAACCCCTCGACGATGCCCTTGCCGATGCCGAGGGCGCCTCCTGTCACGAGCACCGCGCGGCCATCGAATTCACCCACGGCCAACTCTCCCGATCCGGTCATTCCGAGCTCATCGGTAGTCGGACGAACATCAGGCTACCCGGCAGCGGCGATGGCCGGGAGTCGCGACGCAGCGGTCGGACCGTGGAAGGAATACCTCAGCGTGCTCCTCAGGGCGAGGACCCGTCCGCCGTCGCGGCGTGATCCCGGATGGCGTGGGATCTGAGTTTGCAGGGGTGGACGGGTCGGCGATGATCGGCGGGACACTCCACCGCTGACGCGGACCACGACGGAGCGCCTGTGAGCGGCCCGACCACACCCAAATCTCCGCCTCCCCCGGACGTGAACCGGCGTCGGGAACTGGCCCCGGACCGCGCACGGGCGGGTTCCACATCCCGCGCTGGCTGTCGATCGCGATCTTCGTGGGGCTCCTGCTCTGGAACGCCTGGCTGATCTTTGCGCCGGCGTCCGTGCCGTCGGTGGCGATCCCCTATTCGACCTTCCTGGCCCAGGCCAGGGCCAACAACGTCGCGAAGGTCACCTTCTCCGGCCAGGCTGTGAACGGCGCGTTCCGATCCGCCATCAACTACCCACCGCAAGAGCCGTCGGGCGCGCCAGCGGCTTCGCCGGGTGCGCCGGCGGCTCAGCCGGGCAGCGCCACCGCGCCGGTGTCGTACGTCAACTTCACGTCGACCCTGCCGCCGATCGACGACCCCGTGCTGCTGCCGCTGCTCGAGAGCAACGGCGTCCAGATCGATGCGCAGGAAACCGGCGGCAGTTCGTTGCTGGTGAACATCCTGGTGACCGTCCTGCCGCTGCTTCTGCTGTTCGGCTTCCTGGCATACCAGAGGCGTCGGATGCAGCAGAGCCAGGCCGGCATCTTCGGGTTCGGCGGCTCCAAGGCGCGGGTCTACGACGCCGAGCGGCCCAAGGTCACGTTCGCCGATGTGGCTGGCCAAGACGAGGCCAAGACGGAGCTCGCCGAGATCGTCGAGTTCTCAAGCACCCGGAAAAATACCGTCACCTGGGGGCCCGCCTGCCGCGAGGCGTTCTGCTGATCGGCCCGCCTGGCACCGGCAAGACCCTGCTCGCCCGAGCTGTGGCCGGCGAGGCTGCCGTCCCGTTCTTCAGCATCTCCGCGTCGGAGTTCGTCGAGCTGTTCGTTGGCGTCGGCGCCAGCCGGGTCCGCGACCTCTTCACGAAGGCAAAGGCTGCGGCCCCGTCGATCGTCTTCGTCGACGAGATCGACGCGGTCGGGCGGCAACGAGGCGCCGGCCTCGGCGGGGGCAACGACGAGCGGGAGCAGACGCTCAACCAGCTGCTGGTCGAGATGGATGGCTTCGACGACCAGACGAGCGTGATCGTCCTCGCTGCCACGAACCGGCCCGACGTCCTGGATCCCGCGCTGCTGCGGCCGGGCCGCTTCGACCGACAGGTTACCGTCGCATTCCCGGACCGGACGGGCCGCGAGGCGATCCTGCGCATCCACACGCGCGGGATCCCCCTCGCACCGACCGTGAACCTGGGCGTCCTCGCCCAATCCACGCCGGGATTCTCGGGAGCGGACCTCGCCAACCTGGCCAACGAGGCGGCGCTCCGGGCCGCGCGCAAGAACCGTGACGCCGTGACCCAGGAGGACTTCGAGGAGGCGCTCGACTCGATCCTGCTCGGCACCCGCCAGCCCGGGCTCTCGAACGTCGACGAGCGCCGCTTGGTCGCGTACCACGAGGGCGGCCACGCGATCGTGGCGCGACTCACGCCGGGCGCCGACCCGGTGCAGCGGGTCACGATCGTGCCGCACGGCCAGGCGCTCGGCGTGACCCAGCAACGACCCGACGAGGATCGCCGCAACTACCCGCGCGACTACCTGATGGGACGGCTCGCCGTCATGCTCGGCGGCCGGGCGGCCGAGGACCTCGTCTTCGGCCAGCCGACCACCGGAGCTGAGAGCGACCTGAAGGCCGCCACCAGCCTGGCGCGGCGCATGGTCGGGCTGTGGGGCATGACGGACGAAGTCGGTCCGGTGTCCTTCGGCGTCGGCGAGACGCAACCGTTTCTCGGACGCGAGCTTTCGGCGCCGCGCGAATACGCAGAGGCGACGGCAGCCAGGATCGACGAGGCGGTCGTCGAGATCATCACGGCCGCACGCGATCGGGCAACGGCGATCATCAAGACGGCGCGACCGGCGCTCGACGCGCTCGCCGATGAGCTGATCGCGCATGAAATGGTCGACAGCCGGCGTCTCGACGAGATCCTGGTGAAAGCGGGGTTCGCACCGGCTACGCCCATCGCCAGCGCTGAGCGCCCAATCGGGGCCGGTGCCCTTACGGTGCCCGCCCTGGTCCCTGCCGCAACGACGGGATCGAATCCGACGGGACCCAAGGGAAGCTCGGCGAAGGGCTGAAAGCAGACGTCTCGAGCGCGACGCGAGCGGCGAGCATCAAGCCAATCTCAGGGCCGATCGAATTGGCGGCTCAGGTGACTACGCGGTACTTGATGTGGGTGACGCCTGGGGCTTCAATCACGCGCATCTGCTCGACCTTCAGGTCGGCGACGTTTTCGAGGAGCCGCTCGCCGTGACCCAGAAGGATCGGGACGACGTGGAGCTCGAACTCATCGACCAGCCCGGCGGCCAGGTACTGCTGCACGGCGTTGGCGCCTCCTCCGATCGCCACATCCAGGCCGCCCGCGGTGCGCTTTGCCTGATCGAGCGCGGATCCGGCTCCATCGGTGACGAAGATGAAGGTGGTGCCTCCCTTCATCTCGAGCGGCGCTCGCGGGTGGTGGGTGAGGACGTAGACGGGGGCGTGATAGGGAGGGTCCTCGCCCCACCAACCGGTCCAGGGAGGATCCTCGGGCCATGGCCCCCGCCCGCCGCCGAACATGTTCCGACCCATTACGTACGCCCCGACGTTCGAACTCGCCTCCTCGAGGACGGTCGTGCTGGCGTTGACCTTGCCACCCGTGAGGCCCTGGGGCTTCCGCCATGCCTCGACTTCGAACTGCCATTTGAAGAGAGCCATCCCGCCAACTCCGATCGGGTTGGCTACGCTCTGATCCGGGCCGGCGACGTACCCGTCGAGCGAGATGGCCATCTG
>JBBRYO010000176.1:0-5842 GCA_038237595.1 Candidatus Limnocylindrales bacterium
AGGAGCAGCAGCGCGTAGTCGACGCCCAGCCCGAAGCCGAGCAGCGTGGCGAGGTTGAGCACGAAGATGCTCATCGGCGTGATGGAGGCAACGAGGAAGATGGCCGCCAGGGCGATCAGCACCGAGATGCCACCCACCAAAATCGGCACGCCGGCTGCGACCACGCTCCCGAACACGAGCAACAGCGCGATCGCGGCGAGCGGCAGCGAGATCACCTCGCTGCGCTGGAGGTCGCGCTCGGAAACCTTCTGGATGTCTCCGTAGAAGGCCGGGCCACCGGCCAGCCCGATCTGGATGCCCGGCTGCGGGTGGATCGCGTCGCTGATCGGCGTGATCGCATCCGGGGACGCGTCGGGCGACAGGTCCAGGCCCACGGTTTCGTAGACCGTGCTGCCGTCCGCGCTGACCTGGCGCGGCGCCAGCGTGTGGGTCAGGATCCCCGTGACGTGTTGGGACTGCGGCACATCGGCGATGGCCCGCGCCACTGCCAGCTCGAACGCCGGGTCTCCCGCGCGCAGGCCGCCCTCTCCCTGGATGACGATCACGAGCGCAGACGGCGGCAGGCCCACCGCCGCTTCGAGCAGGTGACGCGCCCTCGCCGAATCGAGATCGTCGAGCGAGAAGCCACCGGGTTGGAGCGCCCCCGATGCCTGCGGCGCCAGCGGCAGCGCGACGAGGGCAACGGCCGCCCACGCGGCGATGACCCACCAGCGTCGGCGGGCGCAGAAACGACCCAGCCTCGAAAAGAGGGTCAGCGCGGCCTCCCGGGGTGCGTTGGTCTGGAGATGAGGACGATCAGGACGCCGCCGGAGCCTCGAGGACCTCGACGCTGTCCTCGACCTCTGCGTGCGGACGGATGGTCTGGATGACCGAGCAGTAGCGGTCGATGCTGATGCGAACGGCGCGCTCCACTCCGCCCTGGCTCAGGCCGCGTCCCGTCACGCGGAAGTGCACGCCGATGCGGTGATAGGCGTGCGGTGGCGCTTCGTCCTGGTGCCCCTCGACGCGCACCTCGAGCGAGACGAGCTCCTGGCGCTGCTTGCGGAGGATCCCGACGACATCCCAGGCCGCGCACGCCCCGGCGCCTGCGAGCAGCAGTTCGGTGGCACTGAAGCCGCTGGCAGCGTGCCCAGTGGACGTGTGCGGCGCGTTGATGTTGATGACCTGGCCCGGGTGTGTGCCGGATGCGGTGAATCGTTCGGAGTCCGGGTCCCAGGCCACGTGAACGGTTCGCATCGATCCTCCTGACGCCCGTCGGGATCCTCGTCTGTGGCGCGGGAGGGCGCAGGGGATCGGGTTTCGGTACGCGGTGAGCACCCATGATGCCAGCGGCCCGCCCGAAAGGTACTGAACGAGCGTCAGGCCTACGATGCGCGAAGTGATCCCAGATGAGTGAACGCAGGGTCCCTCGGGGGCCAGGGACCCGGAATTCCACGGTCGATCGATATCGGGCGATCCTGTCCGGCTTCCTTGCCGGAAGCGTGGCGCTCGCGATCCTGCTCGGGGTCATGCTCGTCAGCGGCCAGCCCGGGTTCCTGGAGGCCGTCTCGGACGGGTTCACCCGGTTCATTCCGCTCGACCTGTTCTCCAAGGGCATCGAGACGTTCGGCCCGCTCGCCAAGGGCCTGCTCTTCGCCGGCGTCTGCGTGGGCGTCGCTGTGGCCGGCGCGTTGGTCGGAGTGCGTGCCAGCCGGCTTCGCCTCCCCGTCGGACCAATCGCCGATGCACTGGTCGTGGCCGCGGTCGTGCTGATCCTCGCCGAGGTCGTGGTCCTGCCGATGTTCCAGGCCGGGTTCTTCGGGTCATCTCTCCTGAGCGACAAGCTCGCGTTCCACGTGCCGCTGATCCTGGCCGCCCTGGCGTACGGCCTCGTGCTGATCGGCCTGCGCGAGGCGTGGGTCCCAAGCGCCGCGGCCGCGGGCGACGTTGCCGGCGCTTCCGGGGGGACCTCCATCGGCGCGTCCTCGATGCCGCGACGGACGTTCCTCGGCCGTGTCCTGTTGGCCGTCGGGTGGCTCTCCTTTGTCGGCACTGCCCTTGCCGTGCTCGCCGAGTTCGGGCGCGTGGGGCGTCCACTGAACGCGGGAGGACCGGGCGGTCCGGCGGGCGCAACACCCGGGAACAGCCAGCCGCCAGGCTCGAGCCCCGCGCCCGGGGCCACCCAGGCGCCGGGTTCCAGCACAGCCCCGGGTGGCGCCGCCGACCGTTTCGGTCCGACCCCTGCGCTCACTCCCGTGGATGCCTTCTACGTGGTCCAGAAGAATTTCTTCTCGCCGACCGTCGACGGGGCCAGTTGGCGGCTCCGGGTCGACGGGCTGGTGGACAAGCCGACCGACTGGACGCTCGATACCCTGCGAGCCTTGCCGGCCCAGACCGACTTCCGCACCCTCGAGTGCATCAGCAATGACGTTCCCTCCGGCGGCACGTTGATCGGCAATCAGCACTGGACCGGCGTGCGGCTGATGGATCTTCTGGACAAGGCCGGCGTGCAGTCGACGGCCACCTTCATCCTCTGGCAGGCCGCCGATGGCTACACCGAATCGCTACCGCTTGACGTCGCACGAGGGACCGACGTCTGGATCGCGTACGAGATGGACGGAGCGCCCCTGACGATTGACCACGGCTTCCCTGCGCGCGTGTTGATCCCGGGCAGGTTCGGCATGAAGCAGCCCAAGTGGCTCACCCGGATCCAACTCGCGGACCACGACGAGCAGGGCTACTGGGAGCAGCGCGGCTGGGACGAGCATGCGTTCGTGCGCAACATGTCGCGCATCGATTTCCCGTCGTTCGGCTCGATCGTGCAGGCCGCCACCCCGCTGGCCGTGACCGGAATCGCCTACAGCGGCAACCGCGGGATCGCGAAGGTGGAGCTTTCACCGGACGACGGCGCGACATGGATGGATGCAACGCTGGACGACGCCACCAGGCCACCGCTCGGGCTACTGACGTGGGTGCGGTGGCGGGCCGATGTCACCTTGCCTGCCGTGACCGCCGGGCGGACGGTTCGCTTCGTGGTGCGCGCCACGAGTTCGGACGGCCAGCTCCAGGACGGGGCCATGACGCCGCCGCTGCCCTCCGGGTCGACAGGCTGGCACACCGTCCGCGTCGCGGTGGTGGCCTGAGAGGATCCACTCCGAGGGGCGCGGGGACCTCAGATACGCTGCGCGATGGTCGACAGGATCGCGCTGATGTTGGTGCCGAGAAAGACGAGCGCAGCGACCGCGACCACCACGATGAGCGACAGGATCAGGGCGTACTCCGTCAGCCCCTGGCCCGACTGGCGCCCCCCGGTCATTCGCCGATGACCGACCAGATGAACCCCATGAAGATGAAGATGCCCGCGAACAGCCCGATAAGGGCAAGGCCGCCGACCTGTGTTGCCTTCAGGTTCAGGAGCGCCAGGGAGCCCATCGCCACCATCCACAGCACGAGCAGCAGGCCGAAGAAGTAGCGCGCGTTGATGTTGGTGATCAGGTTGCGGACCCAGGCCGTGTAGCGACGGTCCGGCACCATCGCCACCTTGAAGAAAATCGCGACCATGGCGGCGCCCAACCCGATGGCGGTCACGAACGCCAGCCAGTGGCCGTTCTCGATCGCGGCCCGGAAGGCCGCGTACAGCGAGACGATCACGACCCCGAAGAAGAGGAAGGCGAAGACGTAGGCGAGTCGCGCGAGCTTCTCCATCGAGCGCGAGTCTATCAAAGCCACCAGCGGGTCTGAGGCGTTTGCACCAGTGGCGCCCACGGAGGGCTGCGCTATCATGCGCACCTATCCAGCGTGCATAGGCTTTATGCACCAGCCTCGGAGGCGACCCCAGCGTGAACACAAGGCTGACCAGCGCCGACCGCGCCGCAGGCCATCCGGCCGGCCCGGATCCCGCCGCCACTCCCTTCGTCAACCCGCGTGACCCCGCGCGTGCCCTGGGTCCCGACGGCGGGCCCGCGATCAGCCGCCGTGCGCCGCTCTGGGCGGACGTGCCCGACGAGAAGTGGAACGACTGGCGCTGGCAGCTCTCCAACCGCGTCAACGAGCTCGATGAGGTCGCGCAGGTCCTGAATCTCACCGACGAGGAGCGAGACGGCCTGGGCGCACCCGACAAGTTCCGGGTCGACATCACTCCGTACTTCATCAGCCTCATCGACCCGGACGATCCCGACGACCCGATCCGCCGCCAGGTGATCCCTCTCGGGCGGGAGCAGCAGGCCTTCACGGCCATGATGGAGGACTCCCTCGCGGAGGACCGCCACTCGCCCGTCCCCGGGCTTGTTCACCGCTACCCCGACCGCGTGCTGATGCTCGTCACCACGCAGTGCGCAAGCTACTGCCGCTACTGCACGCGGTCGCGCATCGTGGGCGACGCGACCCAGAACTTCAACCGCCGGGACCACGAGGCGCAGCTCGACTACCTGCGCCGCACGCCGCAGGTGCGCGACGTGCTGATCAGCGGCGGCGACGGCCTGACCCTCGCGCCCAAGCTGCTGGAATCGATCATTCGTGGGCTGCGCGAGATCCCGCATATCGAGATCATCCGCATCGGCTCGCGCGTGCCGGTCTTCCTGCCGCAGCGCGTGGACGATGCTCTCTGCGAGATGCTCGCGCAGTACCACCCAGTCTGGATCAACCTCCACTTCAACCACCCCAACGAGATCACGCCCGAGGTCAGCCGCGCAGTCGACAAGCTCACGCGCGCCGGCATTCCTGTCGGCAACCAGTCCGTGCTTCTGGCGGGCGTCAACGACTGCGTCAACATCCAGCGCGCGCTGGTGCACCAGCTCGTCGCGAACCGGATCCGCCCGTACTACCTCTACCAGTGCGACCTCGTCGAGGGCAGCGGCCACTTCCGGACGCCGGTGGGCAAGGGCCTCGAGATCATGGAGGGCCTGCGCGGGCACACCTCGGGCTACGCCATCCCCACCTACGTCATCGACGCGCCCGGTGGCGGCGGCAAGATCCCGGTGATGCCCAACTACCTCATCAGCTACTCCGACCACAAGGTCGTGCTGCGCAACTACGAGGGTTACATCACCACCTACGAGGAGCCGCTCGCCTACGAGCAGCACGATCGCTCGGCCTGCCGCTACTGCCAGAGCCCGCGTCCCGAGCCGGGTCAATCGGGCGTCCTGGGCCTGCTGGAGGGCGAGCGCATGTGGATCGAGCCGCGCGGCTTCGCCGACATCCATACCCGCGGCAACCTCGAGGCGCACCGTCTCCAGGATCCCGCCAAGTGGCAACCCTACGGCGTGGGCGCCATCGAGGGCCAGGCCAGCGCGGCGTTGCCGGTGCTCGAGGCGGGCGCGGCAGCCTCCGAGCAGAACGGCGGAAGCGGCACTCCGGCACGTTCCGTCAATGGCAACACGCGACTGCCGACGTTCGGTCCCGGCGAGGAGCCGCGGCCACCCGAGGGCGCGCCCACCGGGTCGGCTCACGGCGAGCTGCTCTAGGTCGCGGGCAGTGAGTTTTCTGCGCAGGATCTTCGGGCGCACCGAAGACGAGGAGTCCGAGGATCTTGAGGAGCCGCTCGCGGAGGATCGGCAATCGGTGGTGGCGTGGGTCCGCCTCGGGGACCGCAACTTCGAGAACGAGCGTGAGCAGCAGCGCCTCTTCGAGCTCGAGAACCGCGTGATGCGCACGCTGGAGGCAAGCGGCGCGGGCAGCTACGACACCAACGACCTGGCGCCTGGCTTCTTCCGGATGACGATGCTCGGTCCCGACGCCGACCGCATCGTCGAGGTGGTCTCGCCGCTGCTGCGCGAAACGCCGGCAGGCTCGTACCTGGCGGTCCGCCGCGGCCCGAGCGGCGGCAGCGAGGAGCGCGTCGAGCTCGAGCCAGAGGCAATGTAGC
>JBBRYO010000177.1:0-5838 GCA_038237595.1 Candidatus Limnocylindrales bacterium
GACGCGTGGGCGGGCTCGATCAAGTCGGGCGGCGGCACGCGGCGTGCGGCCAAGATGGTCGTCCTCGACGTCGACCACCCCGACATCGAGGACTTCATCTGGTGCAAGGCGCGCGAGGAGGAGAAGGCCAACGCCCTGCGCGACGCAGGCTTCGACATGTCGATCGACGGCGAGGGCTTCCAGTCGATCCAGTACCAGAACGCCAACAACTCGGTCCGCGTGACCGACGAGTTCATGAGCGCCGTCGAATCCGACGACGAGTGGCGCCTGATCGCCCGCACCACCGGCGAGCCCATCGGCGAGCCCCTCCAAGCCCGGCAGCTCATGCGCGAGATCTCCGAGGCGGCCTGGCGCTGCGCGGACCCCGGAGTCCAGTACGACACGACGATCAACCGGTGGCACACCAATCCGAACAGCGGCCCGATTACGGCGTCTAACCCATGCTCAGAATATATGAGTATTGACGACTCGGCGTGCAACCTCGCCTCACTGAACCTCATGAAGTTCCGTCGCGAGGACGGCTCGTTCGACGTCGAGCGCTTCGAGCACGCGGTCGACATTGTCTTCCTCGCCCAGGAGATCATCGTCGGAGCGTCGAGCTACCCGACCGAGGAGATCACGCGCAACGCGAACGCGTTCCGCCAGCTCGGGCTGGGCTACGCGAACCTCGGCGCCTACCTGATGAGCAACGGCCTGCCTTATGACTCCGACGCGGGACGCGGGATCGCCGCGGCGATCACGTCGCTCATGACCGGTCGCGCGTACCGCGAGTCGGCGCGGATCGCCGAGGCGGTCGGGGCCTATGACCGCTATGAGGAGAATCGCGAGCCGCACAACGCGGTCATGCGTATGCACCGCGACGCGGCGCATGACATCGCCGACGCGGGCTGCGCCGACACCGAACTGCTCGCCGCGGCACGGCGGTCGTGGGACGAAGCCGTCGCAGCGGGCGAGGAGCACGGCTACCGCAACGCGCAGGCAAGCGTCTTAGCTCCGACCGGCACAATCAGTTTTTTGATGGATTGCGATACGACCGGGGTCGAGCCCGACTTCTCGCTGGTCAAGTTCAAGGAGCTCGTCGGCGGCGGGCAGATGACGATCGTCAACCAGACCGTGCCGCTCGCGCTGCGGACGCTGGGCTACACCGGCGAGCAGGTCGAAGCGATCGAGGAGCACATCGCCCGGGAGGCGACCATCATCGGCGCGCCCGCGCTGCGCGAGGAGCACCTGCCGGTCTTCGACGTGGCGGTGGGGGCCCGGGCGATCTCGCACATGGGCCACATCAAGATGATGGGCGCGGTCCAGCCCTTCATTTCGGGAGCGATTTCGAAGACCGTAAATCTTCCCCAGACCGCAACGGTCGAGGACATCGCCGACGCCTACACGGAGGCCTGGAGGCTCGGGATCAAGGCGCTCGCGATCTACCGCGACGGCTCGAAGACCGCCCAGGCGCTGCGCACCGACGCGCAGAAGGAGGTCAAGGAGGTCGCGGGGGTCGACGTCGAGGCCGCGATCGCCGAGGCGCTGGCCAAGGCGCCTCCCAAGCGCAGGCGGATGCCGCGCGAGCGCCAGTCGATCACCCACAAGTTCTCGATCGGCGGTCACGAGGGCTACATCACCGCCGGCATGTACGAGGACGGGTCGGTCGGCGAGATCTTTCTGACCGACATCGGCAAGGAGGGCTCGACGCTGCGGGGGATGATGAACTCCTACGCGACGGCGATCTCGATCGCGTTGCAATACGGGGTGCCGCTGGAGACGCTCGTCCAGAAGTTCGCCTACATGCGCTTCGAGCCCGAGGGGATAACCCAGAACCCGGAGATCCCGTTCGCCAAGTCGATGCCCGACTACATCATGCGCTGGCTGGCCTCGCGCTTCCTGGACGCCGACAGCTGCGAGGAGCTCGGGATCCTCACCCCCGAGGTCCGCGCCCGCAAGGCGGCCCAGGAAGCGGCCATCGCATCCGTCGGCGAGACCAACGGCGGAGGCAACGGCCACGGCAACGGCGGATCGAGCGCACCGGCAGCGTCGGCGCCCACGGAAGCCTCGTCAGAGCGTGTCGCGCCGACCAGCGCCCTTACCGACACCCCGCCGGTGGTGCCGGCCCGGCTCCAAGGCCTCGACCTCGGCCCGGCCTGCTCGCAGTGCGGGGGCATGATGCAGCGCACCGGCTCGTGCTACACGTGCTCGAGCTGCGGCAACAACACGGGTTGCGGGTAACTACGCCAGGCGGCGTGATCAGCACACGCTGCTTGAGCAGGCTCTGTAGGGCAACGCGCTAAGTCGTTGGTGGCGGTCTGGAGCCGAAGACCTCGCCGTAGGCGGTCGGGGCTTGTCACTTTCCGCAGCACGCGGCGATGAGTTCGACTCGCTTTCGTGGTCTCTTATGCCATGACCGTTCAGGGTGAGCCGTGCGACAAGGACGCGCTCGAGCGCCTGGAGCCGTTCGTTGGGGAGTGGCGCGAGCAGGTCGAGCTGCCTGTCAACCCCTCTGGACGCACGACGTTCGCGTGGGAGTTGGAGCACCGCTTCCTGGTTCAGCGCTCGGAGATCGACGATGCAGCGTTTCCCAACAGCCTGTGCGTGATCGCGGTCGACGCCGACGGCGGCTACACCCAGCACTACTTCGACGCGCGTGGCGTGGTCCGCGTGTACGCGATGCGCTTCGAGCACGGCGAGTGGACGCTGCTACGCGAGACGCCCGACTTCACGCCACTGAGCTTCGCGCAGTGCTTCCGCGGAGCGTTCTCCGCCGACGGCAACACGATCCGCGGCGCCTGGGAGACCGGCCGCGACGGCCAGGAGTGGGAGCGCGACTTCGACGTCACCTACACGAAGGTCCTTTGAGTCCATGCCGGCGAGCAGCCACTTCCTACAGGAGCAGTCATGAGCAAGGTCAGGTTCGAGATCAGCATGTCATTGGACGGCTACGTCACCGCGGCCAACCCGCGGCTCGAGGAGCCCATGGGCGACGGCGGGCAGATCCTGCACGAGTGGGCGTTCAACGCCGACGACGCAGGCCGCCAAGTCCTTGACGAGAGCCAGAACGCCGTTGGCGCGAGCATCGCCGGTCGACGCACCTACGACACCTCGATCGCGGCCTGGGGGGCCAACGGGCCCGGTTTCGAGCTGCGCACTCCGACGTTCATCGTCTCGCACAGCGAGCCCGACGACGTTCCCGAGGACGGCGTCTACACCTTCGCGGGCAGCCCAGACGAGGCGCTGGACGGTGCGCTGGCGGCCGCCGGCGACAAGGACGTGGACATCTTCAGTGCCGACATCGGCCAGCAGCTGCTGCGCGCCGGTCGCGTGGACGAGATCCGTATCCACCTCGTCTCCGTGCTCCTCGGCACCGGCACCCGCCTCATCGACGACCTCGGCGGCCTTTACATTCGGCTCAAGCGCCTCGGCGCGCTGGAGAGCGCCATGGCGAGCCACCTGCGCTACGCCGTCGTCAAGACCGACTGATCAGCCGCCCGGCCGGTCGATGCCAAAGCTCCAAAGGTTGCCTTCGGGATCCCGCGCGCTGTAGCCGCGCTGCGCGCCGTCGAAGGCATCGTGTGGATCACCGAGCACTTCGGCGCCGGCGGCCCGGGCGCGCTCGAAGTGCGCATCCGGATCGGAGACCGCGACGTAGACCCACGCCTGCCCGACGTGGCTGCCGTGCAGCTCGTCGGGCAGGTCCGGCTGGAGCAGGACCCGCCCCTCGCCGTAACGCGCCGAGGCGAGACGCAACGCTCCCTGCTGGCCCGTCACCCGGTCCTCTACCGCGAACCCGACCGCCTGCTCGAGGAACTCGATTGCGGCCTCGAGATCTCGATAGGTCAGGGACGGATAGACATCCACTCCCGCCAGGCTACCCGAGCGCACCGCCGGCCCGTGCCCGCCGGGTATCGGGTGCCCGTCGGCGCCGACCGCGTTGGCGAGGGCCGAACGTCATCGGACGTATTACGGCACCACCACCAGCGTCCCGCTCTCCCACCTGTTCGCCGCCGAGCGAGGCTGGCGTCAGTGCGCCTGCTCCCCGCGGCGGGCACGACCTACGCTGCGATGATCGGCTCATGTCCGTTGAGCGATCGGTTCGAGAGTTCACGCGTCAGGCGACGTCGTTTGAGGCGCCCGGTTCGCACTTCGCCGATGTGGGAGTGCTCGACTGGATCGCCGGCCACGTCGCGGTGGGGTCGACCGATCGGGTCCTCGACGTCGCCGGCGGCACCGGGCAGCTCGGACGCCATCTTGGGCGGACTGCGCACTTGAGCGTCGTGGCTGACGTCACGCCTGCGATGCTCGAGCAAGGCGCGCAAGCGGTTCGCGCGGACGGCCGGAACGATGTCGTGTTCGTTCAGGCCGACGCTATGGCTCTGCCGTTCCCCGATGCGCACTTCGACGTCGTGGTCAGCCGCTTCGCGATGCATCACTTCAACGACATCGGCGGGGCGCTGCGGGAGATGGGGCGAGCGTGCGCTCCCGGCGGATCGGTGACCGTCGTGGACATGGTCACCGAGACCGGCCTGGAGGGCGAGCGGATGGACGAGCTCGAGCGCCTCCGCGATCCAAGTCACGTCGCGTGTCCGAGTCCGGCGCGCCTCCGCGAGCTGGTCGCCGATGCCGGCCTGCGACCGGTTGCCGAAGCCGAGCGTGACGAACGTCTCGAAGCCGAGCAGTGGCTCAGTTTCGCTCAACCCGATCCGAAGGCGCGCGACGCCATCGTCCAGGCGCTCCAAGCTGAGGCAGCCGGCGGCGCATCGACGGGCCTGCGTGCGGCCGAAGTCGAGGGCACCCTCACAATCACCCACCGCTACCTCTTGCTCCACGCATCAGAAAGCTGACCTCCCCGGAGTTCCCAATGTCGCCCGCACTAGCGGAGCAGTGGCGCTACGGTGCGTGACGTGGCCTCGTTACTGACGCCGATCACCCTGCCTCTGCGCATGGCGGAGGATCTGCGCTCGATCGCGGGTGCGATCGCTGTGCTGCCGGCGCTCGCGCGATCGATCGACGAGGTTCAGGCGGAGATGACCGGGCTGCGCTCGGATCTGAAGTCCATGCCAGCCGACTCGGCACGGCTGGTAGACCAGATCGAGGATCTGAAGGATGGCCTGCGCCTCATGCAGGCCGATCTCGCCGAGACCACGGTGAACGTCGAGCCAATGGATGAGGACCTCTCGCGAGTCGAGGCGGGGGTGCGCCCGCTCCCGGAGAAGCTCGATGCGCTGCTGGCCGAGATGGCCAAGCTCGCTGCCCAGCTCGACCTCATGCGCGCCGAGCTGAGCGACCAGCTCGAGCGCTTGCGCACCGACCTCAGCGGGCTGCCGTTCGTGAGCAAGTCCTAGCGGCTTCGCGCCGGAGCTCTCACCCGCCGGGAAGGCCGTAGAACTTCATGACACCGCCCTTGGTCCAGCTCAGCGTCCAGCCGCTGAGGGTGAGCGACCTTCTGTCGACAGTGCTGCTCGACGTCACGGGCCGAGCGCATCCTTGAACCCTTCCCGCCAGCTCGTGTGCGTCGGCTGCCAGTCCAGCTCGCGCTTGGCCTTTGCGTTCGACGCGCCGCGGATGTCGGTCATCATCACGACACCGTGCTCGCCGACAGCGAGGCGGCCGACGAAGGCGGGTACGTGGCGCGGGGGCTTGGCGCCCAGGGCGGTCGCGAGGGCAGGCAGCCACTCCGCTACGGCCGCCGGCTCGTCGTCGACGACGTTGTAGATCCCCGGAGCGCCGCGCTCGATGGCCGCCGCCGTCGCCCCAGCCGCGTCCTCGACGTGCACGAAGGACCACACGCCGGCGCCGCTGCCCACAAGCGGGAATCGGCGCTTGCGGACGTCCTGAGCGACCGTGCCGCTC
>JBBRYO010000178.1:0-5825 GCA_038237595.1 Candidatus Limnocylindrales bacterium
CACCTCGCCGATGACCGCGTGGCGGCGCCCGAGCAGGCGCCGGGCTTCGGCCACTCGCCCGGCCTCGATCAGGGCGCGGATGCGCCCGCTCGAGACGCGATCACCGCCGCGTTCCAGGGTTGGCACCTCCACCAGCTCCCAACCTGCCTCCGCGGCCAGGCGTCGCAGGCTCTCGACGGTGCCGGCGCGGTCGCGCCCGAAGGCCGACTCGGATGACATCACCAGGCCGGCGAGATCGCGACCGTGGGTGAGCCGCTCCACGAAGGACTCGGCAGTCTGCTCCGAGAACGCACGGTCGAAGCGCTGGATCACGGTGGTTCGGACGCGAGCCAGCTCCAGGCGGGCGAGATTCTCCCCCGGGTCGCAGAGCAGCGACGGAGTGACGCCGCGCAGCACCTCCTGCGGATGCGGCTCGAACGTGATCACGACCGGCTCGGCAGCGTGCCGCGCGGCCGCGTCCACGACTGCGCTGATCGCCGCGGCGTGCCCGATGTGCATGCCGTCGAAGACGCCGACGGTGGCCACGAAGCGGAGTCCTGCCGGCAGCGCGTCGATGCTCTCGAGGATGCGCACCGCTGGATCAGTGACCGGGAGCGACGAAGACCTTCTCCGGATGGAGCCTGCCATCCTCGAGGCGAGCCATGGCCGCCAGCCGGCCCCGATCGTCGAACACCCGCAGCAGACCCGATCCGCCGTCCGGTACCTCTGCACCCCCGCGATGCCGCACGACCTGGCCCCTCGAGAGTGCCCCGAGATCGTCCGCAGGCAGCGAGATCCGGGGAAATCCGTCGAGGCCCGCGTCCGAGGAAAGCAGCAGCGACTTTGCGCGCCCATTGGCAAGCGACTCGCGCACGCGATCGAGCGGATGGGCGCCCTCGAGGCGGAACGGACCACTGGCGGTCCTCGTCAGCGCGGCGAGGTACGCACCGGAGCCGAGCCGCTCCCCGAGGTCCCGGGCAAGCGCCCGGACATACGTCCCGGCCGAGCACCGCAGCTCGATTGTCCCGATGGGTCGGGTGGTGTCGGAGTCGTCCCAGCCGACCAGGTTGAGCTCGCGGATCTCTACGGTTCGCGATCGCAGCTCGGGTTTCTGGCCGTGGCGGGCGAGCTCGTAGGCGCGCCGCCCGGCGATGCGCACGGCGGAGTAGTCGGGCGGAACCTGCTCGATCGTGCCGCGGAAACCTTCGAGCGCGGCTTCGAGCTCGTCGCGCGTCGGCAGGGAGACCTCGCTGGGCGTCAGCTCGCCGTCGAGATCGTCGGTCGTGGAGCGTGACCCGAAGACGACATCGGCGCGGTACGCCTTTTCGTCAGCGAGGTGGTACTCGACCATCCGGGTGGCGTGCCCGATGAACACGGGCAGCACCCCGGCCGCGAACGGATCGAGGGTGCCCCCGTGCCCGACCCGCCGCACCCCGGTCAGGCGGCGGACCAGCGCCACGATGTCGTGGGAGGTTGGCCCCGTCGGCTTGGCGACCACCAGGATGCCGTCGAGCTCGACCGTCGAATCGGTGCGCTTCGCCATGCCTCAGGCCGCCGGCCGGCGGATCTCGCGGATGAGGCGCTCGGCTTCGGCCAGCACGACGGGACGAGCCTTGGCCACGGGCATGTCGATGGTTGCCCCGGCGGCCCGTGCGTGCCCTCCCCCACCGAACGTGCCGGTCAGCACGGTCGCGTCGACGCCTCCGTCCTTGGTTCGCACGCTGATCCGCGTCTGCGTGCCCTGGTCCTTGAAGATGAGCGCGACCTCGGCCGTCTGCGACTGGGCAAGCATGTCGATCATGCCCTCGGACATCTCGTTGGTCGCGCCTGAGTCCTTGAAGTCGGAGGGCAGAAGCGTCGACCAGGTCAGCTTCCCGTCGAGGGCGGTCTCGAGGCGGCCGAGCACCAGGCCGAAGAGCTTCAACTGGGCGTTGGGCTTCGTCCGGTACAGGCGCCGCGCGATCTCGTAGAGCGGCGCCCCGGCAGCGCGCAGCTCGCTCGCCACCCGCAGCGTCCGCGCGGTCGTGTTCGAGTGCTGGAAGTTGGCCGTATCGATCACGACACCGGCCATCAGGTTCGCTGCGATGGCGCCGTTCGCCGCGGTCGTCGGGACGCCCAGCGCCGGCAGCAGCAGCGTGACCATCTCGCAGGTCGCGGCCGCGGTCGGGTCGATCCAGTCGACGACGCCGAAGCCGGTGTTCGAGACGTGGTGGTCGATGTCGACGATGGGCACCCGGCCGAACAGCTCGGCATGCTCCCGGAGCACGGGTCCGATGCGCTCGAGCTCGCCGCAGTCGCCGACCACGATCAGGTCGTAGTCCATGGCAGGGTCCGGCTCCCGCCGAAAGCGGTCGAGCTCTGGCAGGAAGTCGTACATGGCGGGGACGGCATCGGCGCAGAGCGGCGTGGCCTGGGCACCCAGCGTCTCGAGCGCGAGCGCAATGCCCAGCGCCGAACCGAGGGCATCGGCTTCCGGGTCGCGGTGGCAGACCGTGAGCACGCGGTGCGCTCCGCGGAGCCGCTTGACGAGCTCCGGCGGCACGGCCGCAACGTCAGCCGCGGTCAGCGATTCCAGCCCCGCCAGGGGCGTTGCCAGCTCAGCGGCCACGCGGCGTCCTTCGCGGCCCGCTGCGACGGCCGGCCGGCCCGCCCGATCGGGCAGCCTGACTGCGCCGGCTGGCCTTGAAGGATGGCGGAGGCACGGCCTCGACCGTCTCGCGCACGGGTCCCGGCGTCGGGAGGGTCTCGCCGGGCGCCGCTCCGTCGGTGACCTCGCCCTGCTCGAGGTCCTCGAGGATCTGGAGCAGCCGGGTACCGCGTTCAGCCGTGTCGTCCTGCTTGACGTGCAGCATCGGAATGCGCTTGAGGCGCAGTTCGCCCAGTCGACGCCGGACGAACGGCATTGCGCCGCTCAGCGCCCGCAGGGAGTCGCGACGCTCGTCGGGCCCACCGATCACCGACACCCAGACCGTGGCGTGGCTGAGGTCGGACGTTACCTCGACGTCCGTGACCGTCACGAACCCGATGCGGGGGTCCTGGATCTCACGGCTGATGATGTGGCTGATCTCCTCGCGCAACAGCTCATCGAGCCGGGCGGTCCGCTCTCTCACGAGCTACGCCTGCGCGACGCGGCTGACCGTCTGCTGCGTGAAGCACTCGATGATGTCGCCCTCTTCGAAGTCGTTGAAGTTGACGAGCCCGATGCCGCACTCGAAGCCCGTGGCGACCTCCCGGACATCCTCCCGGAAGCGCCGAAGCGACTCGATGCGATCCGTGGTCAGCAGCTTGCCGCCACGGAAGACGCGAGCTCCGCCTCGCACGATCCGCCCGTCGGTCACGGCGCAGCCGGCGATGGCCGTGGTCTTGCCGACGCGGAAGATCTGGCGTACCTCGGCGTGGCCCTCCACGACCTCGACCACCTCCGGCTCGAGCATGCCGCGCAGCGCCGCGTCCATCTCCTCTGTGAGGCGATAGATGATGTCGTACTGCCGCACCTCGACGCCCTCGGTCTCGGCCGTTCGCCGGGCGGTGGCATCGACCTTGGTGTTGAAGCCGACGACGATGGCGTCCGACGCGGAGGCCAGCAGGATGTCGTTGTCCGAGATGTCTCCGGTGCCCTCGTGGAGCACGTTGATGCGCACGCCCTCGGTCTGGATCTGATCGAGCGCGTGGGTGATCGCCCCGAGCGAGCCCTGCACGTCCGCCTTGAGGATGAGACGCAGCTCCTTGGTCTGACCGGACTGGATCTGGGAGTAGAGATCCTCGAGGGTGGCCCTGCCGCCCTCGGGTCGGACCTGGCTCAACTGGCGATCCTCGACCATGGCGCGGGCAGTCTTCTCATCGGGGACGACCCGCAGGATGTCGCCGGCCGCAGGGACCTCGCCGAGGCCCAGGAGGACCACCGCGGTGGCGGGGCCGGCCTCGGTGACGCGCTTGCCGGCGCTGTCCTCCATGGCGCGGACACGTCCGTACGTCTCGCCGACGACAACCGTGTCGCCGACACGCAGCGTGCCCGTCTGGACGATGATCGTGGCGACCGAACCGCGACCCTTGTCGAGCTCGGCCTCGACGACCGTGCCGACCGCCGGTCGATTGGGATTCGCCTTGGGCTCGACCAGCGCGTCCGACGTGAGCAGGATCGTGTCGAGCAGGTCGTCGATGCCCTGGCCCGTCTTCGCGCTGACGGGGACGAGCGGCACGTCGCCGCCGTACTCCTCGACGATCACGCCGTGCTCGGAGAGCTCGGTCTTGACGCGGTCGGGGTTGGCGTCGGGCTTGTCGATCTTGTTGAGTGCCACCACGATCGGCACCTTCGCCGCTCGCGCGTGGTCGATGGCCTCGATGGTCTGGGGCATGACGCCGTCGTCGGCCGCGACCACGATCACGGCGATGTCCGTGACGCGGGCGCCGCGGGCGCGCATGGCCGTGAAGGCCTCGTGGCCCGGCGTGTCGAGGAAGACGACGCGCCGGCCGTCCTTCTCCACTTCGCTGGCGCCGATGTGCTGGGTGATGCCGCCGCGCTCGCCGGCCGCGACGGTGGTCGAGCGGATCGCGTCGAGCAGGCTGGTCTTGCCGTGGTCGACGTGGCCCATGACGGTCACGATCGGGGCGCGCGGCTGAAGGTCGCTGGGCTTGTCCTCCTCGTAGAGGACTTCCTTGGCCGCTTCGCTCGACGGTTCGGTACCGTTCGTCTCGGTCGCCTCGGCGGCACGCGGCTCGGCGACTTCGTAGCCGAGGTCGCTTGTCACGAGGCTGGCTGTGTCGCGGTCGACGACCTGGTTGATGTTGGCGAAGATGCCGCTCTTGATGAGTTCGCGGATGATGTCCGCCGGGTTCACCCCAATCAGCTCGGCGAGCTCCTTAACGGTGATCGACGAGGGAATGTCGATCGATCCGCGGGCCGATGGATCGATCGTCTGGACCGTGCTTTCGCCCGAACCCTCGGCGCGGCGCTGGGGCTTGCGGGGTCCGCGCGTGTTGCGCGTCCCGCTTCGACTACGAGCCATGTGGACCTCCAGGGAGCAGCTCGAGGTCGCCACTCTCCAGGCGGCTGCGCAGCTCCTGCGGCAGCGGCATCTCGAGAGCGCGCTCGAGGGCGGACTTCTTCAATGCAAGCGTCCAGCACGAGCCGTCGGCGCAGAGATACGCGCCACGGCCGGCGAGACGACCGGTTGGATCAATGCTGATTTGACGATCGGGAGTGCGAACGACACGCACCAGATCGCGCTTGTCGCGCTCGGTGCGGCAGGCCACGCAGGTGCGGGTGGGTCGACGCCGGACGGGCGCCGTTGCAGCGCTGGCTACGACGACACCTCCGAGGTGACCTTTGCGCGGCTGCGCTTCGGTGCGGCTGCGGACTTCTCCGGATCGGAGCCGTTCGAATCGGCCTTCGATGCAGGCTTGGCCGTGGCCGCCCGGGTTGCCCGAGGCTTCGCGGCGGGCTTCGGGGCGTCGCCGGCGGCCGCTGCCTCGTTGGCGGCCTTGCTCGCGGCGGATTTGACGGCCGGGGCTTTCTTGACCGGCGGTGCATCGTCCGCCATGAGGGTTTTCCGGGTGCGCTTCGTGGCGGGCTTGGCGACGGCTTCCGGGGCGGCCGCGTCTGCGGCGGCTTCGGCGGTCACGGGCTCCTCGGCAGGAGCTTCGGCCGCGTCCTGGCGGGAGCGCCTGGCGGCGACGGGCGCTGCCTTGGGCTCTGTCGCTGCGCCGGGCTCCGACGCCGCTTCGACGGCGACCGGTTCGGCTTCAGGTGCAGCGCGGCCAGGGCGCTCGGCGCCGGGCTCGCGCGGCGGCGCCTGGTCGCTGCGGATGTCGATGCGCCAGCCGGTCAGCTTGGCGGCGAGACGGGC
>JBBRYO010000179.1:0-5763 GCA_038237595.1 Candidatus Limnocylindrales bacterium
CGGCACATCCGGAGCGCTTCGTGCGCAAGTTCCCCGAGCCACCGGCCCTGCCGGCAGCCGTCTGGATCAACCCGCCGAAGGAGACGCCATCGGGTCAGTGATTCCGTGAACCGGGTGCCTCATCCCGCTTGACAGGTTCCGTCTCGACCGACGGGCGGAAGCTCTACGTCGTCGAGCATCTCGCTGGGCCACCTGCCGGTCACTACCAGGTGCGCCAGGTGAACGTGGCCACGGGCGTTCTCGAACCGGGCCTCGTCGCCGATAAGTCGAACGTCAGCGAGGCCATGGCGGGCTGGCCGCTCGGACAGCTTCGGCTCCCGGGCGGGCGCGTCCTCACGCTATATCGGGGCGCCGAGCACCCCTTCATCCACGCCCTCGACACCGTGCAGGCATTTGCGGTCTGCACCGACCTGCCATCGAGCGGGGCGGAGGACGCCGCCGCTGCCCGTGATTGGGGCATCGCCGACGCCGATGGAAGCTCGGCGTTCGTGGTGAATCCGGACCTCGGCCTCGTTCTCCAGGTCGATCCCTGGAGCAACCGGGTTGTGCGCTCGGCGACCGTGAGGCCGATGGTGCAGAGCGGGTTCGTGCTCGCCAAGTTCAGTGATGGCGTCGGTGGCCGGGTCGCGCAGCGGGTCCTGGTTGCTCCCGACGGCAGGTCGCTCTACGCCGCGGGCGCAGGCGGCGTCCTCGCGATTTCGACCGCCGACCTGAGTGCCGCCGGGCGTTGGCTCGAGGGCCGGGCGGTCGACGGCCTCGCCCTCAGCAAGGGCGGTGGCAGGCTGTTCGCGCTGCTGCATGACTCGGGCCGCATCGCGGTGATCGACACGGCGGCTGGAACAGTGCTCGGGATGGTGCCGGGAGCGGGCTACACCTGGCTTGCCGCGGCGCTTCCCGGTGAATAGAGCGTGACGCAGCGGCCCCGAATCAAACACGCAGCCTGTTTGAATCTCAACGCCGGGTGATAAAGGCTTCGGGTTGGGAGTAGCCTTCGCGTCTCCCAAGGCACAAGGCGATGATGAAATCGGTGGGGATGACGGCACTCGCGGGTCGCTCGTGTGACGTCTACGCGCGCGGACGAGTAGCTGAGCCACATGGTGCGAGGCCCAGTTGACGCGGCGAACGAAGCGGCCCCGGAAGTGCTGCTCGCCGAGCTCGACAGCGCCGCCATGCAGATCGACCAGGGCCTGATGGCGCGCCTCGACCTGATCCGTCGCCGCGCCGTCCTGGGCACCGACTGAGCACCTGCGCTTCAGAGAACCTTCAGGCTCCGACCCGAACATGGGGGGCATGAACCGAGCCCGCTGGGCCGTCGTTGCCGTCGTCCTGATCATCGGCGCCGCCGTGGGCGGCTACATCGCATGGGATCAGATCCTGCGCGGCGACAATGTCGCGCCGCTCGCCCTGTCCTCCGGCGATCCATCTGGGTCGGGGTCGGTCTCCAGGATCACGAGCACGCCGCAGGCCGTCGGGACCTGGAACGTCAACGGCTCGAGCGTCGTCGGGTACCGCGTTCGAGAGAAGCTGGCGAGCCTCCCGGCGCAGAGCGACGCGGTCGGACGCACGAGCTCGCTGACGGGCTCCGCGACGCTGGTACAGAGCGGCTCCGACCTGAGCGTGACGGCGACCCAGTTCCAGGCCGACCTCACGACGCTCACCAGCGACAAGAGCATGCGCGACCAGAAGCTCCACACGCTCGGGCTGGAGAGCGACACATTCCCCATAGCGACCTTCAAGCTCACGGCGCCCGTCGCGGTGCCTGCCTCCGGTATCTCAGGCGCGACGTTCTCCGTGACGCTGGCCGGGGACTTCACGCTCCACGGCGTGACCAAATCCGTGTCGATTCCTGCACAGCTCGCGTGACCGGCAGCCGGCTCGAGATCGTCGGCTCGCTGACCTTCCCGATGGCGGACTACAACATCACGCCGCCGAGTATCGGAGGCTTCGTGACGGTCACCGACCAGGCGACACTCGAGTTCGACGTGTTCCTGGACCACGCGTAGGAACATCCGGCCTACTCCAGCAGCGAGACGGCCTCGGACGCGATCACCAGGTCCTCGCGGGCCTCGACGCGAAGGATGGCCGGGCGGCCCTCGAGCCGTGTGAGGACCGCATCCGAATGAAGGTCGCTCTCCGGCAGGTCGGGCACGCCCAAAACGGCGAGGCGCGCAGCGATCCGTGAGCGGATCGGGGTGGCGTTGGCGCCGATGCCCCCGGTGAAGACGAGCGCATCCAGGGACGGCAACGCGCTGGCGGCCGCGGCAATGCCCGCCGCGGCGCGGCGTACGAACATCTCCAAAGCGAGGCTCGCATCCGCGTCACGCGACGCCTCCAGCTCCAGCAGCGTGCGCATATCGGCGGTCCGGCCCGAGACGCCCAGCAGCCCGGAGCGATGGTCGAGGGCATCCTCGAGCTCGTCGGCCGACAGGCGCCCGGGCCGCAGCGCCGCCAGCATCGCGCCCGGATCGATCGAGCCCGAACGTGTGCCCATCATCAGGCCCTCCAGGGGCGTCATCCCCATAGACGTGTCGACCGATCGGCCTCCGTCGACGGCGGTGACCGAGCACCCACTGCCGAGGTGTGCCACGACCATGGGGAGTGCCTCTACGGGTCGCTTCAGCAATTCGGCCGCCCGGCGGATCGACCACGTGACCGAGAGGCCGTGGAAGCCATAGCGGCGAACGCCCCAGTCGTGGAACCAGGCCGCGGGAACGGGATAGCGGTATGCGGCAGGCGGCAGCGGCGCGTGGAACGCGGTGTCGAAGGCGGCCACGTGCGGTAGGTCCGGCAACAACTTCCTGGCGGCGGCGATGGTCTCCAGTGCGACATCGTTGTGCAGCGGCGCCAGCTCGCGGGCCTCCCTGATCCCGGCGAGCACCCGATCGTCGATCACGCCTGCGGAGGTGAACCGCGACCCGCCGTGGACCACGCGGTGCCCCACCGCGTCGAACGACTCGAGCGGCGCGCCGCCGTCCGCCAGCGCCAGCATCACCGTCTCGAGGCCCGCGGCGCGGTCCTTTGCACGGCTCGCGTCCCAGCCCCAGCTCGAGTCGGCGCGGGCGACGGTGACGTCCGTCGCGTCGATTGCGCTCGCCTTGAGCGAGCTCGAGCCTGCGTTCAGGACCAGGACGCGCATCGCGCCGCCCTCAGGACGGCCAGCTCCAGGCACTGATCTCCGGTGGGTCCTCTCCGTGCTGCCGGGCGTAGCTGGTCGCCGTGGCGCGCCTGTCCTCCATGAGCTGACGCAGGCTCGCCGCATGCGAGCCGAGACCGGGCACCCGGTCGATGACGTCCATCACCAGGTGGAAGCGGTCCAGGTCGTTGCGCAGCACCATGTCGAAGGGAGTGGTCACGCTGCCCTCCTCCTTGTAGCCGCGGACATGCAGGTTGGCGTGGTTCGTACGCCGGTAGGCGAGGCGGTGGATCAGCCACGGGTAGCCGTGGTAGGCGAACACGATCGGCCGGTCGGCCGTGAAGATGGCGTCGAACTCCGGGTCAGAGAGCCCATGCGGGTGCTCCGTGCTGGGCTGCAGGCGCATCAGGTCGACGACGTTGACGACCCGCACCCGAAGCTCCGGCAGATGCTGGCGCAGGATGTCGACGGCTGCCAGCGTTTCGAGCGTCGGGATGTCGCCTGCGCAGGCCATCACCACGTCCGGCTCGCCATCGTCGTTGCTGGCCCACTCCCAGATGCCCAGGCCGCGCGCGCAGTGCAGGATCGCGTCCTCCATCGACAAATACGTCAGTGCCGGCTGCTTGCCCGCGACGATCACATTGACGTAGTTGCGGCTCCGCAGGACGTGGTCACCGACCGAGAGCAGGCAGTTGGCGTCGGGTGGAAGGTAGACCCGGATGACCTCGGCCTTCTTGTTGATGACGTGGTCGATGAAGCCCGGGTCCTGGTGGCTGAAGCCGTTGTGGTCCTGCCGCCAGACGTGGCTGGTCAGCAGGTAGTTGAGCGACGCGATCGGCCTGCGCCAGGGGATCTCACGGGTCATCTTCAGCCATTTGGCGTGCTGGTTGAACATCGAGTCGACGATGTGGATGAACGCCTCGTAGCAGTTGAAGAGGCCGTGGCGGCCGGTCAGCAGGTACCCCTCGAGCCAGCCCTGGCAGAGGTGCTCCGAGAGGACCTCCATGACGCGCCCGTCCGGTGCGAGGTGATCGTCGGTGGGCAGGGTCTCCGCAACCCAGGCGCGGTTCGTCGCCTCGAAGACAGGCGTGAGCCGGTTCGAGGCCGTCTCGTCCGGCCCCACGATCCGGAACGTCTCCGGGTTCTGCCCGATGACGTCGCGCAGCCACGTGCCGAGCACCCTGGTCGCCTCGCTGATTGTCGCGCCCGGCGCGCTGATCTCGACGGCGTAGTCGCGGAAGTCGGGGAGCTCCAGATCGTGCAGGAGGAGGCCACCGTTGGCATGGGGATTCGCGCTCATCCGCCGATCCCCGGTGGGCGGTAACGACGCGAGATCAGGGCGGAGCCGTCCATCGTCGCCGAAGAGCTCCTGCGGCCGGTAGCTGCGCATCCACTCCTCGAGCAGCGCCAGGTGGGCCGGCTTCTCGCGCACGTCGCTCATGGGCACCTGGTGCGAGCGGAAGGTGCCTTCCGACGGGAGGCCATCTACCTCCTTCGGGCCCGTCCAGCCCTTGGGGCTCCGCAGGACGATCATCGGCCAAGGCGGGCGGGGCACCGGCTCCTCCGCCGGGACGCCGCCGTCCGTCGCCCTCGCGTAGCGCTGGATCTTCTCGACGAGATCGAGCACCTCGTCGAGGACGGCTGCCATGCGCTGGTGCATGACCGCCGGATCGTCGCCTTCCACCACGAAGGGCAGATAGCCGTAGCCCTCGAGGAGGGAGGCGAGCTCAGCGTGCGGGATGCGCGCGAGGATCGTCGGGTTGGCGATCTTGTAGCCGTTCAGATGCAGGATCGGGATGACAGCGCCGTCGGTGACCGGGTTCAGGAACTTGTTGGAGTGCCAGCTCGCGGCCAGCGGGCCGGTCTCCGCCTCGCCGTCACCGATGACGCAGAAGACGTTGAGATCGGGGTTGTCGAAGGCGGCGCCGAACGCGTGGGTCAGCGCGTAGCCGAGCTCTCCGCCCTCGTGGATCGATCCGGGCGTCTCGGGCGTGACGTGGCTGCCGATGCCGCCGGGGAAGGAGAACTGCCGGAAGAGCCGGCGAATGCCCTCCTCGTCCCGTGTGATGTTGGGGTAGAACTCCGAATAGGTGCCCTCGAGCCAGGCGTTCGCGACGGTGGCCGGCCCGCCGTGGCCGGGGCCCATGATGTAGATCGCGTCGAGGTTGCGCGCCTTGATGACCCGGTTGGCGTGGGCGTAGATGAAGTTGAGCCCGGGCGTGGTTCCCCAGTGCCCGAGAAGCCGCGGCTTGATGTGCTCTGGGCGCAGCGGCTCGCGCAGCAGCGGGTTGTCCAGCAGGTAGATCTGGCCCACCGACAGGTAGTTGGCCGCGCGCCAGTACGCATCGATGCGGTCGCGCTCCTCGTCGCTGAGCGGGCCGTGCGTCAACGGGGTGGTGCTGGGTTCGTGGACCGTCATGGGGCCTCCACAGCTGGCGGGCATCGTGGCCTGACCACGAGGGTACCCCGGCACGGCGCGACCACGCAGCAACGGGCACTGGAACCGCGAGGGCCAGTACTCGCCGTAGTCCCAGGGCTTCACGAACGAGAACTACCTGCGCGGGGTCCAGGCCGCCGGGGCCGACGGCGTGGTCACCTTCCCCAGCATCTTTCCCGCGTGCTACTCGGGC
>JBBRYO010000180.1:0-5745 GCA_038237595.1 Candidatus Limnocylindrales bacterium
CATTCTCGGGGAAGATGCCGGCCTGGAGCGTCCACACGCCGGCGCCCTCGGCGGCTTCGATGAGCGCCCGCAGCAGGTCTCGACCGACGCCTTTTCCGCGCGCCGAGGCGGCGATGTAGACGCTCACCTCCGCGACCCCGCGATAGGCATGTCGCGACGAGTACGGCGACAGGGCCGTCCAGCCGACGACCTGTCCGTCGAGACGCGCGACCAACCGGCAATCGGGGCGCCGGGAGGCGTCCCAGGTCTCCCACTCGGGCGCAGATGTCTCGAATGTCGCGTTTCGTGTCGCGATTCCGTCTTGGTAGATCGATCGGACGGCCGGCCAGTCGTCTGGCGTCATCGGCTCGATCACGGGTGCGCCCATGTCGCGAGTCACCCCGGGCGTTCCACGACTGGGGCCACGAGCTCGCCGAGACGATCCACGGCGAGCGTTACCGTGTCGCCGGGCTCCAGGTAGCGGCCGAAGCCGGACGACTCGCGGATCTCGAGCAGGCACCCTGTGCCCACGGTCCCCGATCCGATGAGGTCGCCCGGCACGAGACGCGCGTCGGACGAGGCCCGCTCCAGCATCTCCCCGAACGAGAAGTGGATGTCGGACCATGTACCTCGACCGAGCTCCGTGCCGTTGACGCCAGCCGTGGCGGCGAGCGCGTAGCCCCTGCCGGCACGCGCGTCCGCAAGCTCGTCCGGCGTCACCAGCCACGGACCGATGGTCGAGGCGAAGTCCTTGCCCTTGGCCGGGCCCAGCCGGACGGTGGATTCGTCGCGCTGGAGATCGCGTGCCGACCAGTCGTTGAGGATCGTGTAGCCGCCGATGGCCTCCTCGCCACGCTCGGCGCCCAGGTCTCGCGCCGGCGTGTCGATGAGCGCCGCGATCTCCAGCTCGTAGTCGAGCTCCTGCGACCCGCGCGGGATCCAGACCGGGTCGCCGGGGCCGCGAATCTCCGAGACGTTCGAGAAGTAGAAGATCGGCAGCCGGTACCACGCCTCCGGGATCTCGGCCCCGCGACGCGACCAGATCGTCGAGACGTGTCTTTCGAAGGCGTAGAAGTCGCGCAGGCTCGTCGGCCGGAGGATGGGGGGGCCGAAGCGAAGGTCGTCCGGGTCAAGCGTCAGGTCGTCGGCCTCGTCGTCCATCGCCGGCAGAAGCTCGATGCGATCAAGGAAGGGCTCGACCACGGCGCGAAGCGCCTCCACGCGGGTGCCGGAGGCCAGCAGCGCGTCGAGCGTGGTGAGCGGCGCCCTGAACAGGGCGTCGTTGTGGACCAGGCGCGGCTCCTCGCGGGCGACGCGGCGGCGGGCCGTCTCGAGGTCCAGCAGGCGGCCGTCGGGCAGTGCCGCGGCCAGGCGAAACGGCGATCCGGCGGGCGCATGCGCCTCGCGGACGTGGGCGATCCTCACGGTCGCGAGTCTATTCGCCCGATGGGGCAGGCCACCGATTACGGTGTAAGCTGACGCGCATGACCTCCACACAGCAAGCTCCCACCCCCTCCGACCGAGAACGAATCGAAGCCGCCCTTGCCCAGGGCGGAACCGTCGACATCACCACCCACGGCCGCAAGACCGGCCAGTCGCGGCGCATCGAGATCGTCTTCTTCAACTTCGACGGCCGCGTCTACATCAGCGGCATGCCCGGCCGGCGAGGCTGGTATGCCAACCTGCTCGACGACCCGCGGCTCACGTTTCACCTGAAGGGACGCGTCCTTGCAGACCTGCCCGCTCGTGCCATCTCGATCACTGACGACGAGGCGCGACGAGCTCTCCTTGTCCGGGTCACGCGCCAGTGGCGTCGCGAGGCCCAGCTGGACGCCTTCGTGGCGGACAGCCCGCTGATCGAGGTCGTGTTCGACGACGCCACGCTGCTCGCCGCGGCCTGACCTTCGCGGCCGCCGCGCCGCCGCTGAGATAGCAGAGAGATCGTTCAGCGCTTGATCAGTAGCCGGGCCGTGCCTTCGGGGCTGCCAGGCTCCAGTCGGGGCTGACGCCTACACCGTTCGTGTCACCCGACTTGCTGTCGCCGGCGAACGAGTACAGGGGGGCTCCGTTCCAGGTGACCTGCATCTTGCCGTCCGGACGGGGAAACGTTGCGAACGTCCCGGTCACGCCAGTGTCACCGGCGACTGCCCCGCCCCCGTCGACGGTGAGAGGAGGCCAGTTGGTCGTGCAGTTCGAGCTCGTGCAGGCGCTCTTGCCCTGCGAGTCCTTCTTGTACACGTACAGGGAGTTGCCATTCGAGTCGGTCAGGTACGTGCCGGCCGAGCCCGATCCGAGACCGATGGTGTAGACCGGGGCTCCGCTCGGAGGCGGGGATGCGGCCCCCGTCGTCGGTGCGGGCGAGCCGCCCGAGGCGCCGGTGGGTGTGGCCGCGAACCAGACCCCGCCCTTGCCCTGGCCGTTGGCGTCGCCGGCCGCGCTGTCGCCGGCGAAGTAGTAGAGCGGGGCTCCGTTGTAGCTGACCTGGGTCGTGCCGTCGGTCCGCATGAACGTCGCGAGCGTCCCGGTCACGCCTGACCCCGCGGTCGGCGTCCCCCCGGCATCGACGGTTGCCGCCGGCCAGTTGGTCGCGCAGGCGTCCGTGCAGGTGCTGGTGTTCGGTGCCGTGTCCTTCTTGGTTATGTAGAGGGTCATGCCGCCGTTGCCTGTCAGGACGGTGCCTGCGCTGGTGGTGCCGCTGCCAATCGTGAGTGCGCCTGTGCCGGCACTGGTGGCGGGAGTGGCCGCGGTGGAAGGGCCGATCGTCGGGGGCACGGCCGTCGGGCTGCTGCCGGACCCGCCACACGCCACGACGAGCACGGCCGACGCCGCGCTCAGCCCCAGCAATCGGATGGATCTGGATTGGATGCCGAGAACGCTCATTCGAAAGTTGACTCCATGTTCCGATGGTTGCGGATGGCGCCGCCTCCGGCGCCCATCTTCTCTCGCTCTGGTACGTCGCATGGGTAGCCGCGGTTTCGAGGCCGTGGAACCCGGTGCCACGAGGGAGCCGAGCGTGAGCCGTGCAACCGGTCCGCGCAGTGTTGCGGGTTACACTCGGGAGACGATGACTGCCCAGCCTGATCTGCGCGCGCGCCGGGAGCGCCGCCTCGAGCGACTGCCCGAGCTGCTGCGCGAGCGGATCCTGATCATCGACGGGGCGATGGGCACCATGATCCAGCGCCATCAGCTCGACGAGGCCGCCTTCCGCGGCGACCGCTTCCGCGACCATCCGAAGGACCTGCGCGGCTCCAACGATCTGCTGGCCGTCACGCAGCCCGATGTCATCCGCAGCATCCACGCCGAGTACCTCGACGCCGGCGCCGACATCATCGAGACGAACACCTTCAACGCCAACCGCGTCTCCCTGTCCGACTACGGCCTCCAGGACGTCGCCGAGGAGGTCAACGCAGCGGCGGCACGCCTCGCGCGCGAGGCCGCGGACGAGGCAGAGAGGCGCGACCCGGGGCGGCCGCGCTACGTCGCTGGGTCACTCGGCCCGACGACGCGGACCGCGTCCCTCTCCCCGGACGTGGAAGATCCGGCGGCACGCAGCGTCACTTTTGACGAGCTGGCCGTGGCCTACCACGAGGCGGCGCGCGGCCTGGTCACCGGCGGCGCGGACCTGCTGCTCATCGAGACGATCTTCGACACGCTCAACGGCAAGGCCGCGATCTTCGGCGTGGAGAAGCTCTTCGACGAGCTCGGCTTCCGGCTTCCGCTGATGATCAGCGCCACGATCGTTGACGCCTCCGGCCGAAACCTGAGCGGCCAGACGGTCGGCGCCATCTGGAACAGCCTGCGGCACGCGAACCCGTTCACGATGGGCTTCAACTGCTCGCTCGGAGCGCGCCAGCTGCGGCCCTACATCCAGGAGCTGGCGGGGATCGCGGACGTGCCGGTCAGCTGCTATCCGAACGCCGGCCTGCCGAACGCCTTCGGCGGCTACGACGAGCTGCCCCCGGACACCGCGGAGATGCTCTCAGCCCTGGCCGACGCGGGTGCCATCAACATCGTGGGTGGCTGCTGCGGCACCACGCCCGAGCACATCGCCGCAGTCGCGCGAGCGATCGCCGGGAAGCGGCCGCGCGTCGTCCCGACGCTCGAGCCGCTCACTCGCCTGTCCGGGCTCGAGGCGCTCAACATCGGCCCCGACAGCCTCTTCGTGAACGTCGGCGAGCGCACCAACGTCACGGGGTCGCGGCAGTTTGCCCGCCTCATCACCGAGGATCGCTACGCAGAGGCGGTCGAGGTCGCGCGCCAGCAGGTCGACAACGGCGCCCAGATGCTCGACATCAACATGGACGAGGGCATGCTCGACTCGGAAGCTGCCATGACCCGCTTCCTGAACCTGCTGGCCACCGAACCCGACATCAGCAAGATCCCGTTCGTGATCGACTCGTCCAAGTGGTCGGTCATCGAGGCCGGGCTCAAGTGCGTGCAGGGCCGGCCGGTCGTCAACTCGGTGTCGCTCAAGGAAGGGGAGGCGGCGTTTTTGAAGCAGGCGCGCCTCGCCCGCCGCTACGGCGCGGCGGTGATCGTGATGGCCTTCGACGAGTCCGGCCAGGCGGACACTATCGAGCGCAAGGTCGCCATCTGCAAGCGCGCCTTCCGGCTGCTGACCGAGGAGGTCGGCTTTGCTCCCGAGGACGTCATCGTCGATCCCAACATCTTCGCCATCGGCACGGGCATGGAGGAGCACGCGGACTACGCGATCGCCTACATCGAGGCCGTGCGCCGGATCAAGAAGGAGCTGCCGTCGGTCCAGGTGAGCGGTGGCGTGTCCAACGTGTCCTTTTCGTTCCGCGGCAACGACCCGGTGCGCGAGGCGATCCACGCCGTGTTCCTGTACCACGCGATCTCGGCGGGCATGGACATGGGCATCGTCAATGCCGGTGCGCTGCCGGTCTACGACGACATTCCGGCCGACCTGCGCGAGCGCGTGGAGGACGTGGTCCTCAACCGCCGCCCCGATGCCACCGAGCGGCTGCTCGAGGTGGCGGACACGGTGCGAGGCCGCGCGGCGGGAAGCGGCGGCCCGGATCTGGCGTGGCGAGACGCGGCCGTCGCGGAACGGCTCAAGCACGCCCTCGTTGAGGGCATCACCGAGTTCATCGTGGCGGACACCGAGGAGGCACGCCTCGCGGCCGAGCATCCGATCGAGGTCATCGAGGGCCCGCTGATGGCGGGCATGGACGTGGTCGGCGACCTGTTCGGAAGCGGCCGCATGTTCCTGCCCCAGGTCGTCAAGAGCGCCCGCGTCATGAAGCAGGCCGTGGCGCATCTCATCCCCTTCATCGAGGCCGAGAAGCAGCAGCGCGTCATCGACTCGATGGCGGCCGGCGCCGGCCGTGCAGAGGCGGAGGCCGAGGCAGGGATCGGGACCGGCAAGTCGCTCGGTGGCGGTCGCACGAACGCCGGCAAGGTGGTCATGGCCACCGTCAAGGGCGACGTGCACGACATCGGCAAGAACATCGTCGGGGTGGTCCTGGCCTGCAACGACTACGAGGTCATCGACCTGGGCGTCATGGTGCCGTGGACGAAGATCCTGGAGACCGCTCGCGACGAGCACGCGGACCTGATCGGCCTGTCGGGCCTGATCACGCCCTCACTCGAGGAGATGCGCACCGTCGCCACGGAGATGGAACGCGAGGGCTTTCGGCTGCCGCTGCTCATCGGCGGGGCGACCACGTCTCGCGCCCACACCGCGGTCAAGATCGATCCCTGCTACAGCGGGCCGGTGGTGCACGTCCTCGATGCTTCGCGCGC
>JBBRYO010000181.1:0-5718 GCA_038237595.1 Candidatus Limnocylindrales bacterium
AGGCGCCCCCATACCCTGATCGCGCGCACGTCGTTTCGCCTCCCTCGGATTCCAGCCCTGAAGAAGCCGGAACCCTAGGCGCGAAGCGGCGTGCGCTCTCAAACAGCGTTCATCTCAACCCACGGGAACAGCAGGAGCGCCCTAAATGCGCTCAAGAGGTTCTCTCCGTCCGGGCAGCTGCTGCACCGCACGCGGGAGATGTCCGCTGCGCTGGCTGGGCTGCGAGAGAGAATCGAGCGGCCGGCCGCCACACTGGACGCGTTTCGCTGGCGGCTCGAAGGGCCCTTCGGCCCGCTGGCTATAGCCGAGAAGTTGATCGAGGAACGTCGCGAGAATCGATCCGTCGAAGGGGAGGAGGCGTTCATGCTGGCAGAGATCGCCCTGACGTTGGCTGGGGTCGATCTCAACAAGGCCAGCCGCTTCGTTCCCGACCAGCTGCGTGCCATGCGTCGTGCGCTGCGAGCTGCGGTCCGCGACCTTGACTCGCGCTGCACAACACTGCCCGACGCGCCCGGACTCGACGCGTACGTGCGCGAAGCATTCGCCAGGGCAGCCCGGTGAAGTGGCACCTGTCCGAGCGAGTCGATCTGCGGAGTCCGCAGATCAAGCCGCACGACGCACGACGGCAAGAGAAGACGGCAGGGGAGATCCTGCGCCGGTTCGAGAGCCAGCCGGGGCAGATCCTCGCCGACGAGGTGGGGATGGGCAAGACGTTCGTTGCCCTCGCCGTTGCGGTCTCCGTCTTGGAGGCAACCAACCGCGAGAAGCCGGTGGTGGTGATGGTGCCTTCTTCGGTTGGCAGCAAGTGGCCGCTGGAGTGGAAGAAGTTCGCCAACAGCCTCGGGCCCGGGCCGCCGGTGAGAGCGACGGATCATTCGGTCACCTCGGGTGCGGAGTTTCTGAAGCTGCTCGACGATCCCGCTCGCGTACGCAAGCACCTGATCTTTCTCACCCATGGCGCGTTGAGCAACGGGTTGTCAGACCCACTGGTGCGGCTGGCGATCGTTCAGCGCGCGCTGCGCTCGCCGAAGCTTCGTCGCCAGCGGAAGGTCTTCCCGCGATGGGCGGATCGCGTGATCCAGGGGCTGTATACGCAGCGGCTCGGCGAGGCGGGCATCGAAGAGCTGCTCGCCACCCCCGCTGCTCGCTGGCGGAAACGGCTCGTCGATCTCAAGCGCGACGATCTCGAGGACGACCCCGTCCCCAGAGCTGTGCTCGACGCGTTGCCGCGGTTGGACCTCGGTGCCCTGCGTCGGATTCTGGAAGAGGACCTTCCGCTGCATTCCAGTCCGAAGATCGACTCGCGCCTGTCGCGGGTCAGGAGCGCTCTCACAACCGAAGTGGCATCGGTGTGGAGGCAGGGCTTAAAGCGGCTCGATCTGGACCTCCCGCTGTTGATCCTGGACGAAGCGCACCACACGAAGAACCGATACACCCGATTGGCCGGGCTGTTCGCCAATCAAGAGGCGCGCGACGAGGCCGAGACGCTGACGCGCGGAGAGCTTGGAGGCGTCTTTGACCGAATGCTGTTCTTGACGGCCACGCCCTTCCAGCTCGGCCACAACGAGCTGATCGAGGTCCTGGACCGATTCAAGGGAGTGCGCTGGGACGACCTCGACAGGTCTGCGTATGACGGGCGACTGAAGGATCTGCAGCTCGCTCTCGATGCCAGTCAGGCCGCTGCACTTCGGCTCGACCGGTCGTGGGGGCGGCTCTCGCCGGCGGACCTCCCGAAGGGAGACGTCGCGTGGTGGGAGCAGCCCGGCCGAGACGATGTCGCGCCGAGCGTCAAGAGCGTGGCCGCGCACTGGGTAGAAGCCCGCGACAAGGCACGAGTTGCGCAGCGGCTCCTGCGTCCTCACGTCATCCGGCACACACGGGCGGACCGCCTCGATCGTCGATCCATTCTCTGCGGGGCCGCTCTTGTCACCGACGATGAGGCAGAGCACCGGGGGCTCGCGGTCGACGGACCCGCGGTGCTCCCGTTCCTTCTCGCCGCCCGAGCCCAAGCGCTTGTCGCCATGCTTGGGTTGCGCGAGCACCGCCAGGCGCGAGCCATGTTCGCCGACGGTCTTGCGTCCTCATTCGAGGCGTACACGCGAACGCGGAACCCCCACGACGTCAGGGCCGAGATTGATGACGTGGAAGTGCCCGACTCGGATCCCCTGCCAGAGGAGGTGACCTGGTACCTGAACCGCATCTCTCGCGCGCTTCCCGATGAAGACGATGACGCCCTGATCGAACACCCCAAGATTCGAGCGACCGTGGCTCGGGCCGTGGAGCTGTGGCGCAACCGCGAGAAGGCGCTCGTCTTCTGCTTCTATGTGGCGACGGGGCGCGCGCTGCGCCGCCACATCGCGAGGGCGATCGAGCGAGAGATCGTGCAGATGGCGGCCGAGAAGCTGGGGGTGCCGGCTGACGACGAGGAAGCGGTGCACGCGGCGCTCGACCGCTTCCGCGAACGCCTCTTCGACACGGACTCACCAACGCGGCGCTACGCCATGGACGAACTGCAGGGCTGCCTTCGGCATTCGCTCGCAGGCCAGGACCTGGAGACAGGCGTGGACCTCTGTCTGCGATTCCTCAGGACGTATTCGTTCCTTGTGCGATACATCGATTTGGGGCGACGGCCGCGCGAGGCGCTGCGCGACGCGTTTGAAACGCGGGATGCGTCAGGACGAACGTTCCGTCAGGTGGTCGCCGACTTCGGGAAGTTCATCGCTTCGCGCGAGCCCGACGAGCGCGCGCTCTTTCTCTCTGCGCTGACCGAGATCGACATCGGGGACATCGCCGTACGCGACGATGAAGGCGAACGAGAGCAACTCATCGCGAACGTCCGCCTGGCCAATGGGTCGGTTGAGCGACAGGCGCGCGAACGCCTGATGATCGCTTTCAACACGCCGTTCTATCCCGAGGTCTTGATCGCGTCATCGGTCATGGCGGAAGGCGTCGACCTGCACCTCATGTGCCGCAACGTCATCCACCACGACCTCGACTGGAACCCGAGCGTGATCGAGCAGCGCACGGGCCGCTTGGACCGCATCGGTAGCAAGGGCGAGATGACCGGCCTGCCCGTGAAGGTATATCTGCCGTTCATCGAGGGAGCACAGGACGAGAAGCAGTTCCGCGTCATGCGAGATCGCGAGCGGTGGTTCAACGTCGTCATGGGCGAGCGGTTCGAGCTCGACGAGTGGTCGACCGACCGGCTCGCCGAGCGCGTCGAGTTCCCCGACGCCGCGGCGGTCGGCGTCGCCATGGACTTGGCCGTCGTGAGGACGTAGCGGCCGACGCGCGGTCGGCCTAGAACACGAAGCCCCCGGGGCCTTCGGCGATCGTCGTCTGCTCGGTGCTCCGCGGCCGGAGCGACCGACTCTCGTAGACGTCGACGTGGCGCGCGATGCGGACGCTGCCGAGTGCGCTGATCGTGAAGAACACGACCGCGACGGTGTCGGAGCCGGCGCGCTCGATCGTGGGGCGCCAGTCGTCGGGTGGTGGAGCCTCCCAGCGCCATTCCGGGTCCGCCGGCAGCGGCCCCCAGTCGTCATCGCCGTCCGAACACGCGTCGGGAGCCTCCGGCGTCGCGCCATTGTCGATCAGCGTGTGCGTGCTCCACTCGAGGCCGTGCCACCAGGCTCCGAGCTCTTCGAGTTCACGACGAAGGATGGATGCCTGGATGTAGGACCTCAGACTGCCGTCGCCTTCGATCGCGTCCATCACGTGCACGAAGGCTCCGCGAGGCGGCTCAGGCGGGAACACCGCTGCGCGCTCGAGATCGTCGGCCGACGGCACCTCGAACCCCTCGGGGACCGCGAAGGTCCAGCCGTTGCCGCCGATGCCCCCGCGGGCAGCAACGGTCATCAGGGTGAGCCCAGGCCGGACTGACAGACGGGGGAAGAGCGAGACGACCTTCGCGGCCGTGGCGGTATCAACGATCCACCCTTCCTCTGGGCTGAGGCGCTCGGCGAGCGTGGAGGCCTTGCGGCGTGCTCGTTCGAGATCTCGCGGCGAGACGGTTTGTTGGTTGGTCACGGCTGCCGTTCCTGCCGTCCTTTGTGGATCTCGTCCCAGAACGAAGGCTGCTTGATCTCCTCCGGCTTGAGATCCTCGGGGGCGAAGATGGCGACCGCCTCGATGCACGCCGTCGCGAGTAGACCGAACGCATAGCGCGCCGCGTCGGCAGCAGAGTCGTGCTCAGCATCGACCCATTCGGGTGTCTCATGCCCGCGCCGGACGCGCTCGGCGGCGGTGAGCGCGTCTGCGGCTTCGCCGAGGTAGCGCACGATCCACAGGAGCCAATCCGAGGGGGCGCGGCCTGTCGAGGTGAGGTCGTCGCTCTCGGCCGCTACCTCGACGGCCTCGGCCATCTCCTTCTCGCGCGCTTCACGATCGCTGCCGCCTTCATGCTGGAGGCGAAACCACGCCGCGGCGTGAATCGCCTCAGCGCCCGCGAGGACGAGCTGCTCGCTGAAGCGACGCAGCAGATCGTTCCCAGCCGCATCGCGCGCCTGCTCGGGCGTGTAGGCGTAGGCCTCGTCGGCTGCGGAGATCAGACGGGCGCAGCGCGCGGCCTCGCCCACGTGCTCGGTCACCGCCGCCATCCACGTCTGGCTTTCGCTGGACCACCGCCGGCGCCGTTGAGCGTTCATCCCGAGTTCGATGACGCTCTCCACGAGCCAGGCGGCCCAACGAAGTGCGTCCTCGTCGATCGGCTCGCCGATTTCGGCCGGCGGAACCGGCGGTTCGAGCGATTGCTCCTCGTCGTCGTCCTCGTCGTCGCCGACCCACTCGATCTCGTCCGGATCGAGTTCCTGGTGGTCGACGACGGCACCAGCTTGCCACCGGCCCCGACCGGCGAACTGGGCCATCTCCTCCACGTACTCATGGACGAACTCGAGCGAGGGAAACGCGCCTGACGCCGCCGCGAGCCACTTGTCGGGCGGGGTCCATGCAGTCTGGAAGCTGTACGTGATGGGACCGGTTTCGGGGTCTCGGTCGACGTCGGCATACCAGGCGTTCCACTTCGTGCCCCAGTGGTCAACGGCCCACGTGCGCCACTTGGGGAACCCATGTGGATCGTCGGGGTCGAGATCCTGGCTGTCTCGAAGTTCGTCGGGAATCGGAACGATGGTCTCGAAGTCGAGAACGGTGGCGTCGTCAGCGCTGGACCGCGAACGGACGCGGTCGACGAACGCGTCGAGGTCGGAGCGTGCTCCGGTTATGGCGAGGCGGTTAAAGACCCAGTTCGGCATCGTCGAGGCGCGCGTCCTCTTAGTGAGTCGGCGGTCGCTGGATCAATCTGACGTGTTGGCGGCCTCGTCCGGCAGCTCGGTGAACGTCAGGCGTCCCGCGGATGCTTTGACCTCGAGGAACACGATTCGTCGTATCCATTGATCGAGCGCCCCGGTCGCTTGTAGTTCTGCGGCGTGGGTCTGTGCGCGCTTGAGGAGCTTGGGCCGCGTCCCACGAGGCGGGGGGTCAGTAACGATGACGTAGACGTCGAGTTGCTCGGGCAAGTCCTTTCCGAAGTACTCGCTGTACTGCGCTCGGAGTCGCTCCCGCTGACGAGGCGGCGTCAATTGCGGGTCTCCTGACGTTTCCGTGGGTCGGTGAACGCTCACTTCACCGCGGAAGTGATGGGCAGAGATCGGCGAGCGAGAGCATCGCGAGGGCGATCAGTGCGTCTGGGCTGTGAAAGCCGAAGGCGCGTCGGGTGATCAT
>JBBRYO010000182.1:0-5706 GCA_038237595.1 Candidatus Limnocylindrales bacterium
CATTGGGCACGGAGACTCGCGTGGCAGCGCCGTGGCGCGATCAGTCTAGGATCCGCCTGATGAGGCGAGCGGTTGGGGTGCAGGCATCGGTCATCGGCCTGGTGCTGGGTGCCGCATCGATTCTTGCGGGTTGCACGAGCTCGTTTCCCAGGTCGCCCGCGTCCTACGACCCATTGGATCCCATCCATCGGATCCGACACGTCGTCGTCGTGATGCAGGAGAACCGCTCATTCGATCAGTATTTCGGGACGTACCCTGGCGCCGATGGAATCCCGATGCAGGACGGTGTTCCTGCTGTCTGCGCGCACGATCCCGTGGACGGCACCTGCGTTCAGCCCTTCCATAACCCTGCTGACCTGAACTTCGGCGGCCCCCATGTCGCAAGTGACGCGGTCGCGGACATCAATGATGGCCGTATGGATGGCTTCGTAGCCCAGCAACGGGCCGCCCAGACGCGGTGCACTGGACCCTTCGATCCCGTGTGTGGGCAAAGCTCGGGTCCACCCGACGTGATGGGCTACCACGACGACCGCGAGATCCCGAACTACTGGTCCTATGCCAACGAATTCGTGCTCCAGGACCACATGTTCGAGTCGATCGCTTCATGGAGCCTGCCTGCCCACCTCTACCTTGTGTCGGGGTGGTCGGCGAAGTGCACCGTCCTGGATGATCCGATGAGTTGCCGCGACGAGATCGAGTCACCGGATCGGGCCCCAGCGTACGATCCGACCGCCAGCGGTCCGCCGGACTATGCCTGGACCGACGTCACGTGGCTCTTGCACCAGGCCGGGGTGAGCTGGGCCTACTACGTGGCGGAGGGGACTGAGCCCGACTGCGCCAACGGCGACATGGTCTGCACGCCGCAACAGCAGCAGGCCGGGACGCCGGACATCTGGGATCCCCTTCCAGCCTTCGACACCGTCCGCACCGACAACCAGGAGTCGAACATCCGGTCGCTGGACAGGTTCCACCAGGCCGTCCGCCAGGGCACCTTGCCGGCGGTGAGCTGGATCGTTCCCAACGGCCAGAACAGCGAGCATCCGCCCGGTCTCATCTCCGATGGGCAGGCGTACGTCACCAGCCTGATCAACGAAATCATGAGTTCGCCCGAGTGGGCAAGCACCGCCATCTTCCTTGCCTGGGACGACTGGGGCGGCTTCTACGATCACGTCGTGCCTCCCTTGGTGGACGGCATGGGCTACGGCCTGCGCGTCCCCGGCCTCGTGGTCAGCCCGTATGCCCGGCGAGGCTTCGTCGACCATCAGACGCTCAGCTTCGATGCGTACCTCAAATTCATCGAAGACGACTTTCTGGGAGGCAGCCGGATCGATCCCGCGACGGACATGCGGCCGGATCCCCGACCCGACGTTCGGGAGAACTCAATCATCCTGGGCGATCTGAGGTCCGACTTCGACTTCGGTCAGTCGCTCCGCCCACCACTGCTGCTGAACCCAAGGCCGAAGCCACCGCTGCCGAGCACGAGTCCAGCTGCGCCCTGACACGAAATCAGGTGGCGTCCCGGCTCAGTGGCAGCTGCCGTGGCCACTGTCGGTGAAGGTCTGGCCGGAGACAGGCACGAACTCCCAGTCATAGGAATTGGCGCGCAGGGTCAGCTTCAGTACCCCGTGTGTCGTCGCGTCGCGGACCTGGCTGTTGGGCTGCGGCGCGTTGAAGCCTCGTTCGCCGATGCCGCCAGTGCCAACGACGAATTCGCGGATACCGCGCCCATCGTCTGCAACCTGGGCCGGGGTCTGGGGCGCGAACCGCTCGTAGTCGTGATCGTGGCCGTTGAGCACCAGTTCGGCGCCGGCCGCATAGAGGTCGTCCCAGAAGGGCGCGACGGCCGGGTAGTTACCGTGCTCGGCGCCGGAGCTGAAGCGGGGCTGGTGCCAGAGCGCAGCTGTACAGGCGCTCGCGTGCGCCGCGAGATCACTGCGAAGCCACTGCTCCTGATCAGATCCAGTGGCGCACGAGACGATGTTGCAGTTGCCGTTGAGCACGATGATGTGCCAGGCCCCGAGGTCGAGGCTGTAGTAACCCTTGGTGGGATCGCCGGCGGCCGCGCCAAAGTAGGCGAAGTAGGGAGCGCCATTGAGCGTGTCGTAATCGTGATTGCCGGCAACTGGCACCGTTCGCCCTTTCTCGAGCCCCCACGTCGGCGCGTAAAACGAAGTGAATTCGTCGGCGGTGCCGTGATCGTAGACGCTGTCCCCGAGCGTGAAGACTGTGCCCGGGATCGCCGCGAGGAGCGTCTCGGTGGCCGAATCGCCCTTGCCTGACGAGGCGATGTCTCCTGCGCCAACCATGACGACGTCGGTTGACGCCGCGGCGGAGCAGCCCGTCAGCCCGAGAATCGCGGATAAGGCGAGCGCCAGAAGCAAGCGCAGCCCGGACGCTCCCAACGAATCCTGGACGCCGGAGCGGTTCACCCGGCCATTATCGAGCACAGACCGCATGGACCCAGATCTCGTATTCTTTGGGGGTTCGATTCGGTCCCCTCACGCCGTGTGCGGGTTGCACCGCCCCAATGACGACCAGGTTGTCGTGCGCGTCCCCACCCTTCCCAGAAGGAACACGGCCAACAGGAGTCGTGCCTTTCTTCAGCCCAAGAGGAACCTCATGCGCAGCGTTCATCTCGGATTGGTCCTCGCTCTGCTGCTCGCCGCCGGACAGACGGAAGCCTTGGCGGTAGCGCCCAGTCCGGTAGCGGCCGACTCCTTCAATCGGAGCGTCAGCACAGGCTGGGGAACGGCCGATACAGGAGGCGCCTGGAACCTGGAAGGGGCGCCCTCGGCATTCACCGTCAATGGCACCGTCGGAACCATGAATCTCGCCGCGCCAGGAAGCAATCTCGCCGCGATGCTCGGCGCCACGGTTCTCAACGCGGATCTGTCCACCACGCTGTCGGTGGATCGGGCTCCGGTTGGAGGATCGGTCTGGTTCTATGGCGAGTCGCGCCGCAACGCCGGGAACAGCTATCGGATCAAGATTCGTCTTGACCCGAGCGGCGCGGTATTCGTCAGCGCCAGCCGCGTCATCAACTTCGCCGAAGCCGCGATCGGCAGCGAGGTCCGAGCCGGAACGCTGGACTACCGCAGCACGCCAATCCGGGTCCGCGGTCAGGTGCAGGGAACTTCGCCCACGACCCTCCGGGTACGCGCCTGGGCCGTCGCAAGCGCGGAGCCGTCTACCTGGCAGTACGTCGGGACGGATTCGGCCGTGGCGGTTCAGCGCTCGGGAGCCATTGGATTGCGGAGCTACGGCTCAACCAGTGTCAAGAATGCGCCAATTCGGGTCAGCGTCGACGACTTTGCAACCCTGAACCTGGACGGATCGCCGCCGCCCCTTGACCCGGTCTTCGTGGGCGCCGGGGACATCGCCACGTGCGGGACGGGAGGCGACGAGCAGACCGCAGCCCTCCTCGACAGCATCGGCGGGACGGTCTACACGCTCGGCGACAACGTCTATCCGGATGCCACTGCGTCGCAGTTCACGAATTGTTATGCACCGTCGTGGGGGCACTTCAAGGGGCAGACTATGCCGGCGACCGGCAATCATGAGTACGAGACGGGCAATGCGAGCGGCTACTTCGGCTACTTCGGCACGGCGGCAGGAGACCCTTCCAAGGGGTACTACAGCTTCGATCTGGGTGCCTGGCACGTCATCGTCCTCAACGCCAACTGCTCGTTCGTGCCGTGTGCCGCGGGGTCAGCGCAGGAGCAATGGCTTCGCGCGGACCTGACAGCCCACACGAACACCTGCACAGCCGCTATCTGGCATCAGCCCAGGTTCAGCTCGGGCAGCCAGCACGGCAACAACACGAACGTCGCGCCGTTCTGGAACGACCTGTATGCGGCGAGCGCCGACCTGATCCTCAACGGCCACGATCACGACTACGAACGATTCGCTCCGCAGACGCCGGGCCAGATTGCCGACAATGCCCGCGGCATCCGCGAGTTCGTGGTCGGGACCGGTGGCGCCGGGTACGGAGGCTTCAACGCGCCGCAGCCCAACAGCCAGGTCCGCAACGCGACGACACACGGGGTACTGAAGCTGACGCTGCATGCCTCCAGCTATGACTGGTCGTTCGTACCAGTCGCAGGGGCCACCTTCAATGACAGCGGCAGCACCGCCTGCCACTGACCGGGCGCGAGCAGGCGGAACCGCCGGCACACACGCGACCGCTCTCGCGGCAACTGCCCGAACCTGACCGGACGCTCGCCCCTCCCCGTTTGGGGGCTACGGTCCGCCGATGGAGGTGACCCGGAAGTCGTCGAAGGTGAGGGTGATGGGCCCGTTGCTGATGGCCGAGCCGGCGTAGGCGCGCAGACCCACGGCGCCCGCCTCCTGCAGGCCGGACGTGGCGTTGGTGACGGTGTACTGCCAGGTGGAGGGCTCGCTGCTGCCGTCGGCCCAGGCGCGCAGGCGCAGCGTGGTTGGACTCGAGCCCGTGACCTGGCTGCGCAGCCAGATGAAGCTGCCGGGGCTGGCGGTCAGGCCGCTGACCTGCACTTCGCTGCCGATGGGCGACTCGACGTTGCCCGTGACGAAGCTCGCCTGCACGAAGACCGCGCCGTTGTTGGCGATGCGGATCTTGGCGCGGTACTCGGAGGCGGCGCTGACGCGGGAACCACACCGTAGATGTACTGGGCCCCGCCGGCGGGCACCTTGTTGAGCGCGACCCGGAAGGAGATGTCCGCGTCGAGCGCGCTGACGGCGGTTAGCAGCGCGGAGCGGGTCACGCCCGCGGCCAGGGTGATGGTGCCGGCCGAGCCGGTCACGGCGTAGTCGGCGGCGCTGCTTTGCAGGGTGTAGGCGCCACCCGTGCCGGCGCTGCCCCAGCTGTTGGCGAGGGTGGCTGAAGAGGTCGCTGGCGTAGACGGTGGGCGCCACGGCGGCCACCGTGACCTCGTCGTTGACGGTGCTGCCGCTCAAGGTGCCGTCCGAGGGCGTGACCTCGACGCCCACCACGTCACCCGGATCGCCGTTGCCGGCGACCGAGAAGTCGAAGCTGTCGGTCAGGGTGGGAGAGGCAAGGCCGTTGATCAGGCCCGGCATCCAGAACCAGTCGATGCCATCGAAGATCCGGACCCGCGGATCGCGCTCCAGGTGGCTGAGATCCGCCCCGACCCGGCCGCGGCGCGGGTAAGACGCGTCGGCAGGAGCTGTCGCATGGTCATCATCGAAACGGATGCGCCGGTTTCCGCAAGCGCATTCGCCAGCCGGACGGTGTACACGGAAATCCCCGAAAGAAAGCGAGTCCCTGAGCCGACGACGAGTACTCGGCGTGGACGGCCTTTCTCGCTGGCTGCCAGCTTCACGCGGGCCCATTCGTGGTCATCCAACACGCCATGTCTGGAGCCCGTGTGAATCGAGGGCGACCTCCGAGATCTCGCATCCGCGGCGCTTCAGCGCTTCGGCCACCGCGTGCTTGCGCTCGAACCGGCACCACAGGAGCATGAAGCCGCCGCCCCCCGCGCCCGTGATCTTTCCGCCGATCGCGCCTTCGGCCAGGGCGAGCTCGTACAGGCCGTCGATCTCGGGGGTCGAGATTCGATCCGACATCCGCTTCTTCTGCTGCCACTCCTCGTCGAGGAGATGCGCGAACTCATCCCACTCGCGACGCAGGAGACGGTCCTTCATCTGGATGGTCAGGCGCTTCAACTCGCGGAGCGCGTCCACCGATTCCTGCTCGTGCCGCTCGTA
>JBBRYO010000183.1:0-5634 GCA_038237595.1 Candidatus Limnocylindrales bacterium
GGACAACGTCAGCGCCACGAGCCATTTCGAAGGCACGACCTCCACGTCGCCGAACATCGGCTCCAATTCGGCCTGCGGCAACCCCGACGGCCGCAACGTGGTCGGCTTCGGAGACCTGCTGGGTTCGCAGCTGGGCCTGACGTGCTGGTGGTTCCGCGGCTCCACCACGGTCGAGGCGGACATGAAGCTCAACAAGCGCGACTTCAACTGGACGACCACGACCGTCGGCTGTACGAACCAGTACGTGGTCCAGGCGGTCGCCACCCACGAGTTCGGCCACGTCTTCGGGCTGGCCCACGTCTCCGAGGCGAACCACGGCAACCTGACCATGAGCACGAACATGTTCGCCTGCGACAACTCGCCGTCGACGCTGGGGCTCGGCGACATGCTCGGGCTCGAAGCCAGGTACTGAGCACTACATGGCCAATGTGACGGCGGGCATCACGACCTCGCTCGACGGCTTCAACGGCCTCGACGAGGCGATCGATCGGGCGCGCGAGGCGGCCGGCGATTTGGATGTCAACGTGATGGGTGGCGGCGAGCTCACCCGCCGGGCGCTCCGAGCCGGGCGCCCGGTCAAGAAGCCGCAGCGTCCGCTGCAGTCGGGACCGGCTCCTTCTCCTCCAGGTCCAGTCGCGGAAAGAGTGGGGTCGGCGTCTCGACATGACCGGTGGCCGGAACGCTGCCCCAGGTCAGCAGCTCGCCCAACGGAGGTCCTCCGTTGCCGTCAGCCGAGTACGGGTAGTCGACTCCCAGCTGCCAAGCGGCCTCCGGCGCCGACGCGGGCAGAAACGGAGCGGCGGCGAAGGCGATGGCGCGACATGCCTCCAGGAGATCGCCAAGGACACCGCGCAGCTGCGCAGCTGCCGCCGCGTCTCCACCCTGCGCCGCCTTGTTGAGGGTCCAAGGCTGGCGGGCGTCGACGAAGCGATTGGCCTCGGCGACGAACTCCCAGAGCACCGCGAGAGCCTCGTGCAGCATGCAGCTCTCGATGAGCTCGCCGTAACGTGCGAAGGTCGTCGGCCAGGCCTGCGCCAGCGGTCCGTTGCTCGTCGGCGCAGGTCGTTCGCCGTCGAGAAAGCGTTCCGTCATGGTCAGGCTGCGGTTGAGCAGATTGCCGTAGTCGTTGGCGAGGTCCGCGTTGTAGCGGCGCACGAAGGTGTCCCAGGACACGTCGCTGTCCCGATCGAAGGCAACCTCGCGCAGGACCACGTAGCGCGCGCCGTCCTGTCCGAGCGCCCGCGCGATGTCGAGCGGCTCGAGGAAATTGCCGCGGCTCTTGCTCATCTTTTCGCCGCCCCTGGCCAGCATCCAGCCATGCACCCAGATCAGGCGAGGGAGCGCAAGGCCTGCGCTCATGAGCATGGCCGGCCAGTAGATCGTGTGCTGCCGGTTGATGTCCTTGCCGATGATCTGGAGGTCCGCGGGCCACCAGTTGGCGAAGGCCTCGGGGTCGGACGGGAAGCCGGCTCCTGTGATGTAGTTGATGAGCGCGTCGTACCAGACGTAGACCGTCCCCGACCCGGGATCCCAGCTGCCGTCAGGGCGCTGTGCCGAGGATCCGTCCGGGAGCAGCGGAAACGGAATGCCCCAGTCGCCCTTCTCGCGGCTGATCGAGAAGTCCTCGAGACGCTCCCGGATGAAGCCGAGCATCTCGTTCTTGCGGTATTCCGGCTTGATCCAGTCAGGGTGCTCCGCGTAGTAGCGCTCCAGCCGCTCCTGGTAAGCGGAAAGGCGGAAGAACCAGTTGCGCTCGGTGAGCCATTGCAGCTCCACATCGGGATGGTTGGGGCAGTGGGAACCGGTGGCGTCCTCGATCAGGTCGCTGGTATTTCGAAAGCCCTCGTTGGGGCAGTACCAACCCTCGTACGTGCCGAGGTAGATGTCCCCGTTGGCGTGGGCCCGCCGGATCATCTCGTGCACGGCCGGGAGGTGATCGGGATCGGTCGTGCGGATGAAGCGGTCCGGCGCGATGCCGAGGGCATCCTCCGAGCCCTTGAACAGCGCCACCATCTCGTCGACGTAGTCGCGGGGGGTCTTGCCCTGCGCCCTGGCGGTCATGGCGATGTTGACCGAGTACTCGTCGGTGCCGGTCAGGAAGCGAGTGTCATCCCCGATCATCCGGTGCCAGCGCGCGATGGCGTCGGCCCCGATCACCTCGTACAGGGTGTGCAGGCCCGGGCGGTTGTTGGCGTAGGCAATCGAGGTCGTGACGTAAAAGCGGCGGCGGGCACTCATGGGGACCGCGATGGTACCGCGGCAAGGGTGACGCGGTCCTCGTTCCGCGTGAAGGGGCGGCGAGAAATGCGGGTGTCGCGGCGAGCCGACCGGCAGGAGACGCCGTGGCTGCCGCGCACCCGCCGGTGATCAGCGGCCCTTGAACCAGCGGCGCTTTTCGCCCTTGTCCTGCCCCTTCGACTCGCGGCGGGCTTTCTCGCCGCGTGCCCAATCTGCGGCCTGTCGCGAGCGGTTTGCATCGATCGCCTGCCCGAGCTGGGCATCCAGCATCCCGTGGCCCTCGACGTCGTCGTCCGGCGGGTCGGTCGGGCCCGGGGCGGGAGCGGGATCGCGATCGGGGTCCCTGGGCAGTCTGGTGTTCACGGCATGACTCCTGTGGTTCGGCCGTCAGCGGCCGTGGCGTCCCTTGGACGGACCCTTGGCGGTCTTGCGCTCCTGGCCTGGTCGGGTCCATTCGACCGACTCGCGGGCGCGGCTGGTCGCGATCGGGCGATGGAATGCGGTCTGCGACAGCGAGTGTCCCTCGACGTCCGGCTCGCCGGTGACGTCGGCGGGATCGATCTGGGGCTCTTCCTGGTTGCGGGCTGGTTTGCTGGTCATTGCTCGGCTCCTTCCGGCGCAGGTTGCGTCGTTTCCTTGGGCCAGTATCAACCCGGGCGATGGCTCGCAGCTGTCAATCCGCCGACGCCCCGTGTGTCGGGTTGTTCGCGATGGCGGCAAGCACCGCCTTGACCTCGAAGGGAGTCAATCCGGGATGTTTGCCCAGGATCCGGGCCACGAAGCCTGCCACGTGGGGCGCAGCAAAGCTGTTGCCGGTGGCCACGGTGCTTCCGCCATCCTTCCAGGCGATCGGCACGTCGACGCCCCACGCGCCGAACTCGACTGGGGGCTTTGGGTTGTAGAGCACGTGCCAGGCATCCGGCACCGCATGAGCCGCCACCGAGTAGACCGACGAGAACAGCGACGGATAGCTCGCCCCGGTCACGTTGTTTGCGGCGCTGACCAGGTGCACGTTGCTGAAGTAGGCCCGATCGACCACGTCGTGGAAGTACGGGAAGAGTGTCTCGCTTTTCGACGAGAGGCTCAGGTTGGCGACCTGGACGCCTCGCTCCGTGGCCCATTCCAGCCCGGCCAGGAAGGCCGCGCCCTTGCCCTTGAGATCGGCCCCGAGCACCCGCACCGACACCAGGTCGACCTCCGGAGCGAGCCCGAGGATGATGCTTCCACAGGCCGTGCCATGGCCGAAGAGATCGCCGGAGTCGTCCTGCACGACGTTCGGCTCGCCGTCGACCATCTCGACCGCGACGCTCTCGACCACGCGTCCCTGGAGCGCGGGGTGGCCCGTCTCGAGGCCGCTGTCGATGATCGCGACCGTGACACCGCGGCCCGTGCTGCCGTCGAATGCCCACTCACGCAGGATCTGGTCGAGCCGGGTCTGGCGCAGCAGCCCGGACAGGTCGTCGCCGACGAACGGCTCTGACCATGCCGGCAGGATCGCCTCGTCCACGCGTCCCGCCGAAGTCAGCCTCGACGGCGCGGCCGGCCCGAGGACCGGGCGACGACGTCGAGGATGTCGGTGACGAGGGTCAGCTCGCGATCGCTCATATCGCGCATCCGGCTCACGAGGTCAACGAGGCGCCAGAACGGCGCTTCCTCGTCGCGGTCGAGGGCATCCGTCGCGGCCTCCGCCAGCCCCTCGACCTGATCCTCGGACAGGTCGCCCTCACCGACCTGGCGAAGCACCTCGCGCAGCAACCGGCCTGTGTCGCGCTGGACCTTGCTGGCCTCGATCGCGCTGGCCGCCTGGCGCGCGAAGACGCCGAGCAGCTCCATGTCCCGCAGGGAGAACGTCGGCGTCGACTGCTTGTCGAGGACCTGGAGCACGCCGATGGGCGATTGCCCGTCGACGAGAGGCACGGCCGCGATCGAGCGCGGCACGTAACCGGTGCGCTTGGCAGCTTCCTGGTCGAAGCGGGGATCGGACGTCACGTCCGAGAGGGCGATGGCCTGTCCCGTCGAGAACACGTAGCCGACGATGCCTCGCGAGGGCGGGATCGTCAGGCCGATCACCCCGGCGCCCTGCGCGCCCGCCGCAACGCGGAACTCGAGGCGGTCGGGGTCGCGCTCGAAGAGGGCGATCGAGGCCGCTTCGGCGTCGAACAGGGTGACCGCCGCGTCGACGACGGTCTGGAGCAGCGTCTGCTCGACATCACCCTGGAGCCGACGCGCGGCAGCAGAACGCCGCGCCACAGCCTGGAGGGTCCGCAGCGCGGCGTTGCGTTCGTTGGGATCCACCTGGGAGCGGCCTGCGCGGTCGCTCGCGATGGCGCTGGGCTACTTCTTCTGGGGGACGTTACCCGAGACGTTCATGCGATGACCCTCCGTGTCGTCATCGTCGTCTGACTCGCGCACGAGGGGTCGGTTGCCGCCGCCGCTCGGGCGAAGGCCGTGGCCCTCGGTGTCGTCGTCCGACGCCCGGACCAGTGGCCGGTTGCCGCCGCCGCTCGGGCGAAGGCCGTGGCCCTCGGTGTCGTCGTCCGACGCCCGGACCAGTGGCCGGTTGCCGCCGCCGCTCGGGCGAAGGCCGTGCCCCTCGGTGTCATCGTCGGATTCCTTGGGGATCGGATGGCCGCCGCTCACGCGGAAGCTGTGTCCCTCGGTGTCCTGATCGTCGTCCTGTCGCTTGTCGTTCATGTCGATCCTCCCTGATCGTGCCTGCTCGCGCGATTCCCCTGACTCGCGCCCGGCTGAATCGCCGGGGCTCATGTGGCCTTCAACATCGTCCTCGTCAGAGGCCATCTCGCCGCCGGGGCGGACGGAGAAGCCTTCACCAGGGCCGAACTTCTTTCCATAGTCCATCGTTCGTTCCTCCAGGTCGATGGCGGATCTCAGATCCACCTCGGCCCTCAGAGTATGCGCCCGGCCGATCCGCCCCAATGAGACAGCGGACACCGGGAGTGTCGGCCGCGCGACAGTGGCGGCGGCCATCGAGCGACACCTCTAGCGATTCGCATGGCGCTCAAGGGCATCGACGTCGGGGATGGTCAGCGTGTCGCGCTCGATGACGACCATGCCTTCCTCCACGAGGCCGCTGAGCAGCTTGTTCACGCTCTGGCGCGTCCCGCCGATCATGGCCGCGAGCTCCGACTGCGTGTAGGGCCAGTCGAGGGAGACCTCCTTCGAGGTGGCGTCCTTCTCGCGTGCCAGCCGGCTGAGCCGCATCGCAAGGCGCCCGGGAAGATCGAGGAAGTGGAGCTCCTCCACGTGGCGGGTGATGCGCCGCAGCTCGTGGGTCAGGCCGGTCAGGAGCGCGTCACGAAGTCCGGGATCGCGATCGAGCAGCTCCCGGAATGCGACGCGCGGCAGCGCCATCGTTTCGACCGGCTCGAGCGCCAC
>JBBRYO010000184.1:0-5551 GCA_038237595.1 Candidatus Limnocylindrales bacterium
AAGGCGCATCTCGAGATGGCCCGGCGCGACCCCGATTACAAGTTCGTGCTCGCCGAGCTCGACTATCTGAAGCCCTACTGGGGCGTGTATCCCGAGGATCGCGACTGGTTTCGCCAGCTGCTCGCCGATGGCCGGCTGGAGCTGATGGGTGGCACCTACAACGAGCCGAACACCAACCTGACGAGCGCCGAGTCGACCATCCGCAACGCCATCTACGGCGTGGGCTATCAGCGCGACGTGCTTGGCGGGTCTCCCCAGACGGCATGGCAGCTCGACGCCTTCGGCCACGATCCGCAGTTCCCCGGGATCATGGCCGACGCAGGCATCACCTCGAGCTCCTGGGCGCGCGGGCCCTTCCACGAGTGGGGTCCCCACTGGGTGCGCGGCCCCGGCGTCGCGACACCGGTCTCCACGTACAAGGGCGAGCCGCCGCGCATGCAGTTCCACTCTGAGTTCGACTGGATCGCGCCGAGCGGCCGTGCGCTCCTCACGAGCTTCATGCCCGATCACTACTCGGCCGGATGGTGGATGGATGCGTGCACGAGCCTGGAGCAGGCGGAGCAGGAGGTCTACCGGCTGTTCCTCGAGATCAAGGCGGAGGCAACCACCCGGAACGCGCTGCTCCCGGTCGGGACCGACTATTCGCCACCGAACAAGTGGGTCACGGCGATCCACCGCGACTGGGCCGCGCGCTACGTGTGGCCCAGGTTCCAGACCGCGATCGCCCGCGATTTCTTCGATGCCGTGCGCAACGAGCGGGCCACGACCGGCCGCGGCTTCTCGCCGCAGAGCCGCGACATGAACCCGATCTACGAAGGCAAGGACGTGTCCTTCATCGACACCAAGCAGGCCCAGCGGATCGCGGAGAACACGCTCCTGGCGGGCGAGAAGTTCGCCACGATCGCGAGCCTCATGGGTGCCCGCTACCCAACCGAGGCCATCGACAAGGCGTGGCGCCACCTCCTGTTCGGGGCACACCACGACGGCATCACCGGCTCGGAGTCCGACCAGGTGTACCTGGACCTGCTGGCCGGCTGGCGCGAGTCCCTCGAGCTGGGGAATGCCGTCCTCGACGGGGCACTGTCGCACCTCGGCCGCCACATCGACACCTCGGGCGACGGACAGGCCGTCACGGTCTTCAACCCGCTGTCGTGGGCGCGGACCGACATCTGCCGGGTCGAGGTCACGCCGCCTGCCGGCACGGCCGGACTCGAGCTGAAAGACGACGCAGGCAAGAGCGTGCCCTTTGTCGCGGAGGCGGTCGATCGCGCGGCGGACGGCTCGATCGGGCGGATCGTGCTGGCATTCCTTGCTGCGGATGTACCCGCCACCGGGTACCGCACGTTCCGGGCGATTCCCGGGCCGCAACTCCCGGCCGGATCGAGCTGGCACGCAGCCGGCGGGACGGCGATTGCCAACGAACGCTGGTCGATCGACGTCGACCCGGAGCGAGGCGGCGCCATCAGCCATCTCATCGACCGGCGTACCGGCAAGGACCTCATTCGCCCGGGAGAGACCGGGAACGACCTCGTCTGCTACGGGGAATACCCCATGCACCCCCACTTCGGGGAGGGTCCGTGGCACCTGGTCACCGACGGCACCAGATGGTCCTCGGTCGACTATCCCGCGGAGATCACGCTGGAGGAGTCGGCCCTCGGACGACGGATCCGGGCATCCGGCGAGTTCAAGGAGTCTCGCCGCACCCAGGAGATCACGCTGTGGGACGGCCTCGACCGCGTGGACTTTGCCACGCGGCTCGACGGGTACACCGGACAGGACCGCCTCTTCCGCATTCGCTTCGGGGCGGCCGTGGACGGCGGCATGCCCATCTCAGAGGTCGGAAACGCGGTCATCGGGCGCGGCTTCGGGTTCCCCAATGCCGACGTGGCCACCGCCCGATTCACGCTCGACAACCCCGCCTACAACTGGTTCGGCCTGGGAGCCACGGCCAAGGTCGAGCTGGTCGATTCGGCCAGCGCGGCCGGTCCGCGCGCGTCCCGGGCCATCAGCATCGCGGAAGTGGTGGTGCCGGGCGTCGCCGAGCAGGACACGGCCGTTCGCGGGCTCGTGGTCGCGCTGGTACGCCAGGGCGTGACGGCCACGCTGGGCCGCCACGACGGCAGCCGCTACGGGACCCTGGACATCGACTCCAACATGCCGGACGTCCGCATCTCGGTCGGGCGTCCGTCGGAGAGCCGCTTCACGGCCGGCGTGTTGCGCACCGCCGGTGCGCCGTACGCCGACGAGCTCCAGCGCCAGCTCTCGAGCCGGGGCTGGGCACGCCTGTGGGTGCCCGCCGCACGCACCCTCGGCGAGACCTGGGAGCCGAACGTGGACGTACGCGGGTACGGAGAGCTGCCGTGCCTCATCGTCGCCGGCTCGGATGCGCGCGCGACGATCGCCGCCATCGAGGCGCTATCGGCGGACCTGGCCGACGCCGTCGTTTCGGTGGAGCAGCCGGCCAAGCTCGACGGCTCGACCGGTGCCGTCGAGGACTACACGATCGCGGTCATGAACCGGGGCGTTCCCAGCTTCAACGTGGAATCCGACGGGAGCATGTACCTGTCGATCATGCGGTCCTGCAGCGGCTGGCCGTCGGGGGTCTGGATCAACCCGCCGCGACGCAGCGTTCCCGACGGCTCGAACTTCCAGTTCCAGCATTGGAGCCACACATTCGATTACGCAGTCGTCGGCTCACCGGGCGACTGGCGCGCGGGCGACGTGGTCAGGGCCGGCCATGACTTCAACAACCCGCTGCTGGGGCGTGTGCTCGACGGCCACCCTGGCGACCTGCCGGCAACGTCGAGCTTCGCGAGCGTCGAGCCTTCGACTGCGGTGATGACCGTGCTCAAGCGCGCCGGCGATCCGCTCGCCCGCCAGGCGGAGCCAAACCTCGACCCCGCGGCCGGCATCACGATGCGCGTGTACGAATCGTCGGGAGCGGCCACGCGTGCGCAGGTCCGTTTCTTCACGCCCCTGGCCGACGCGGCAATGACCGATGCGCTCGAGGCTGACCACCGGCCCGTGTCGGCGGCGGATGGCGGCGTGGCCATCGACCTGGATCCGTTCGCCATCGCGACCCTGACGGCCGCGGCCGGCGGCGGCGCAGCGCAGCCAGGAGCCGGCGCGCACCTCGTGGAGCTGGCGCCGCGCTCCGAACCCGCCCAGCCTGTCTTCGCCGACTACTGGATGCACAACAAGGGCCCCGCGCCGATCGGCTATGCGCCGCTGGCCGTCCAGATCGCGCCCGGACGGCTCGCCGGCCGTGGCCCGTTCCGGCTGCCGATCACGGTGGCCTCGGAACGCACCGACGCGGTCGTCGCGGGGACGGTGAGGGTCGCCGTTCCTGCCGGCTGGAAGGTGGATCCGGCCGAGCAGGTGTACCGCCTCGCCGCCGGGGCACATCTCGGCTTCACCTCGACGGTCAGCGTGCCCGACTCGGCGTCGGCGGGTCGCTATTTCGTGGCCGCCTCCATCGCCGGCGACGACGGCCAGACCCACGAGGACGTCGTCACGATCGACTTCGATCCGAACGCTCCCGAGGAGGAAGCGGGGGCAGAAATCCGGTCGCCGTCGGTCTCGCTCGCGATCGAGCGGGCCCTGCGGCTCAGCGGGCTGCCTGCCGCGAATGTCGCGCCGGAGACCGAGCCCGAGGTCGGCGGGGAGCTCGAGGCCGAGTTGCTGGCCACGGAGCTGGTCGTCGACGCCGGCGGAAAGGCCCAGCTGCAAGTGCGGCTGCGCAACACGGTCGCAAGCGAGATACGCGGCGAGGCGCAGATCATCAGCCCGCACGAGACGTGGCCGCTGATCACTCCGTGGACGCAGGGTTTCCGCGTCGCAGCCGGAGCCGAGACCACGATCGGGTTCTCGATCGCCGCGCCCCTCGGGTTCCGCGGCGGCGACTACTGGGCGCTGGTCAAGGTCATGTACTTCGGCCGCCTGATCTACACCGAATCGGTCCGGATCGAGGTTCGGCCCGCCTGACCCTCGGCTTGGCTGAGCGTCAGCCCTTGACGCCTCCGACCGTGATGCCCTCGATGAAGAACCGCTGGGCGAAGAGGAACAGGATGACGATCGGCAGCACGACGAGCGTCGAAGCTGCCATCAGCAGGTTGTAGCTCACGTCGTGGGTCGACCGGAAGAACTGGAGCCCGATCGCCAGCGTGTAGGTGTTCTCGTTGTGCAGGTAGAGAAGTGGCCCCAGGAAGTCGTTCCAGGCCGCAACTGCAGCGAACAGGGCCACCACCGTGACCGCCGGGCGGGTCAGCGGCAGGATCACCTTCCAGAAGGTCTGGAGCTCGCCCGCTCCATCGACGCGGGCGGCGTCGGACAGCTCGCGCGGGATGCCCAGCATGAATTGGCGCATCAGGAAGATGTAGAAGGGGTTGCCGAAGAACGCGGGCACGATCAACGGCAGGAACGTGTTGACCCAGTGCAGTTTCCCGAATGTGTCGACGAGGGCGACGAGCACCACCGGGTACGGCAGGAAGATCGTTCCGACGCAGAGATAGAACAACTTGTCTCGGCCGCGCCACTGGATGCGCGAGAAGCCATACGCCACGACCGTATTGGACAGAACCGCGCCGATCGTTGCTCCGAGCGTAATGATCAACGAATTGAAGGCGTACAGGCCGAACGGGATGTAGTTGACCGCCTTGACGAAGTTGTCCCATGCCCAGACGCCGGGGAGGAGCGTCGGCGGTGTATGCGTCAGCTCGGCGTTCGTCTTCAGTGCGCTGACGACCATCCAGTAGAACGGCAGGATGAAGATGATCGAGCCGGCGATGAGGACGATGCGCGGCAGGACCTGCCGACCGAAAATGCGGCCCCAATGCCTCCGAGGCCGATATTCCTCGCGCGGAACGACCTTGGCGATCTCTCCAGTCGCCATCAGGGAGTGTCCGCTTCGTAGTACACCCAGCCACGCGCCCAGCGAAATACCATTGCGGCCAGGAGCAGGCTGATGATGAAGAGCACGACCGACAGTGCCGCCGCATACCCGATTCGGGTGTAGCGGAACGCCTCTCGGTAGAGGTCGTACACGTAGGTGAGCAACGAGTCGGCGGGTCCGGCAGAGCTACCGCTCGCGCCACCGCCGGTCAGGATGTACGCCGAGGTGAACACCTGGAGCCCCAGGCTGAGGCCCAGGATGATGTCGTACAGGATCACGGGCGTCAGCATCGGCAGGGTGATGCTGAAAAATTTCCTGATCGGACCGGCGCCATCGATCGACGCCGATTCGTAGAGCTCGGTCGGAACCGCGCGGAGTCCGGCCAGGAACACCAGCGCGAATTGTCCCGCTCCCAGCTGCGCGATCATCACCAGCGCGAGCTTGGTATAGGCGGGGTCACCGAGCCAGTCCGGTGAGGGCAGTCCGGTGCTCGACAGCAGCCAGTTGATCAGCCCATACCCGGGGTTCAGCAGGACGATGAAGATGAACGATAGCGCGAAGAGCGGCAGGATCGAGGGGAGATAGAAGATCGCCCGGTAGATCGCCACTTCCTTCACGCGCGTGTTCATCGCGAGCGCAAGGACGGTTGCCACCACGACC
>JBBRYO010000185.1:0-5532 GCA_038237595.1 Candidatus Limnocylindrales bacterium
AAACGGCGATGCAGAGAGTGTCGAGGTCGGCGTCCATCGTGGCCTCCAGGCAGACGGTGTACTTGACACCGCCGACTTCGGCCTCTCTGCCCAAAACCCCTCAAACACGGCCACTCCCGTGGAATCAACCATCTAGGGGGCCCGAGGTGCAATGGCGCACGCTAGGCGAGCCCAAGTGGCCCACAGTTGCGTTCAGCCCAGCGAAGCGGACAATCAGCCGCATGCTGCCGCCAGCAACCCCGCGAACCGTCTCTGGTTCAACCCGCGCGTCCGATCACGAGCGACGGTCTCAGGCCGGGAACCGGAGCCTGCCGCTTCTCTGGCGTCTCTTCATCGCGGACGGGTTGGTGTTGGCGCTCGTCGTCGTGCTTCTTGCGGTGCTGCCGATCACCATCAGCGTCCCGATCGCGCTCGACCAGCTGGCCATCCTGATCGCTGGCTTGGCGGTGATGCTCACAGTCGACTTCCTTCTCTTGCAGAGAATCCTGGGACCGCTGCGTCGGCTCACCGAGATGATGCGGTCTGTGACTCCGGACAAGCCGGGGCTGCGGCTAACGGAGATAGCGCCCCACGACGCGGAGGTTGCGACGGTCACCAGAGCGTTCAACGACATGCTGGATCGCCTGGAGGCTGAGCGCCAAGCGAGCGGCCGTGCCGCGCTGGCAGCGCAGGAGCGCGAGCGCGGACGCGTCGCGCGAGAGCTTCATGACGAGATCGGGCAGAGCCTCACGGCGGTCCTGATTCACGCCGAGCGAGTGGCGACCGACGGTTCGGCGGATGCCCATGAGGAGCTTCGCGGGGTCGCCTCGGACGTCAGGCTCAGCTTGGACGGTGTTCGCCGCATCGCTCGTAGGTTGCGTCCCGAAGCCCTTGACGACCTCGGCCTCGTCAACGCGCTGATCGCCCTCTGCTCGCGGATGGCTGATCACAGCGGGCTGCGCATCGAGCGACGACTACCTGCGGGTCTGCCCTTCCTCGGCGTCGATGCGGAACTGGTGGTCTACCGAGTCGCTCAGGAGGGCCTGAACAACGTGGTCCGGCATGCGAACGCGTCAGATGCCACGCTGTCGCTGCGAACGGAAGGCGATTCGCTGGTATTGACGGTGGCCGATGACGGGCGCGGCCTTCCACCAGAGATGCCGGCAGGGTCCTCCGGCATCAGCGGCATGCGCGAGCGCGCCCTGCTCGTCAACGGCCGGTTGACCGTCCAGCCACGCCCGGGCGGAGGCACCGAGGTCCGGTTGGAAATTCCCGGGAACGGCGGGAACGGATGACCGTCCCGCTGACGACCCGGATCTTGCTTGCCGACGACCATGCGGTCGTGCGCAGTGGTCTGCGGATGGTGCTCGATGCCGTACCCGACCTGGAGGTGATCGCCGAAGCCGGCGACGGAGCTGAGGCCGTCGAGCTGGCGCTGTCGAGGGAGCTGGAGCTCGCTGTGCTGGACGTCTCGATGCCGCGTTTGACGGGGCTGCAGGCGGCCCATGAGCTGGCGCGCCGAAAGCCGGACCTGCGGGTCCTGATGCTTTCCATGCACGACAACGAGCAGTACTTCTTCGAGGCGCTGAAGGCAGGCGCATCGGGCTACGTGCTCAAGACCTCAGCGAACCGCGATCTGATCGAGGCCTGTCGCGCCACCATGCGGGGAGAACCCTTCCTGTACCCCGCCGCCGTACGGGCGCTGATGCGTGACTTCCTCGATCGCGCAAGCCGCGGCGAGGCTACCCCCGAGGACCCATTGACTCCCCGTGAGCTTGAGATCGTCAAGTTGATCGCGGAGGGCATGACGAGCGAGGAGATCGCCGGACATCTGGTGATCAGCAAGAAGACCGTCGATCGGCACCGGGCCAACATGCTCGAAAAGCTCGGCATGCGAAATCGCGTCGAACTGACCCGATATGCGATCCGAAGGGGCCTCGTGGAGGCCTGAGCGCTCTTCGCGGGTACAAGCCTCACCCGCAATATGGACGCCGGTACCCATTCCAAGTGTGCGGCGGGAGGCCGAGACTAAAGACATGTCGACCATCGCCATCCGTTGCCGCCCCGGCCCTTCGCGCTCGACCACCGAGCTGGGGACATGGCTCGAAGAAAAGGTCGAAAGGCTCATCGCAGACACTCCCCGGACCACCACCCGTCTGTCCCGGCTCACGGGCAGCAGCCCGTCGGCTGCCGGCCACATCGGATGGCTGGGCGAGCTGACGCCTCCCGACGCCCAGACGCTAGTCGGGTGGGGGCGTTTGGTGGGAGTGCTGCGAGATATGGAACTCCTTGGGATGCGGCCGACGGTGCTCACGGTGGCGAACGGGTTGGGGCCGCGGGCGGCAGCGATCGGAGAGCCGGCCGTGCCCCTACCGACAGGAGACGATGATGGCCTCGCCGCATGACCATCACGGCCAGCTCGCGGCGCTCCGGTCACTCGAACGAATGCTCTCGGCGGTCGAGCATCATGGCCTGTCAGCGAACGAGTTCCGAGTTCTCCTGGCCCTCGCGGACGACAGCTGCGCCCTCGTCGAGCTGACGGATCGGCTAGACCTCCCAGCAGTCGCGGTCCGTGCCGCCACCCGACATCTCGCGATGGGCGGGCTCATCCGTCGCCGGCAAGGCGCGCGACGCAAGGCCCGGGTCTCGCTGACTGCCGCCGGCCTGACGACCCTTCGGCTTCTGACGGCCACAGCGACACACCCGAACGACCTCGCCCCCGCCAGTACGTGAGCACAAACCGCTGCGTGAATCGCCGGGGCTGGTCCTTCGCCTCTAGGCTTGGTATTTTCCTCACTTGAACTGTGTAAATCAGTAGAGGATTCACCGTGGCCTATGTGATCAACGAGCCCTGCATCGGCGTAAAGGACAATTCGTGCGTCGAGGTGTGCCCGGTGGACTGCATCCACCCCACACCGGATGAGCCCGACTACGACAGCGTCGAGCAGCTCTTCATCGACCCCGAGGAGTGCATCGACTGCGATGCGTGCGTGGAGGCCTGCCCCGTGGACGCGATCACACCCGAGGACATGGTCCCGGCCCGATGGCAGTCCTTCATCGAGATCAACGCCGCCTACTACAAGGAGCAAAAGCCGTGACCGCTGACGCCAGGAGGATCTGAGCGTGATTGCGCCCCAAGCCGCCGCCAGCCGAACTTCGGTTCCCGAAGTTGTCGTGCGAGGCCAACTGGAGCGACCGTCGGGATGGCTCGCCTGGCTGACCACGACCGATCACAAGCGGATCGGCGTGATGTACCTGGTCGCCACGTTCGTCTTCTTTCTGATGGGCGGCACCGAAGCGCTGCTGATGCGCCTCCAGTTGGGGAGCCCGAGCAACACGCTGCTCGATCCCGAGAAGTACAACGCGATCATGACCATGCACGGATCGACGATGGTCTTCCTGTTCGTGGTGCCGGTCTGGGCTGGCTTTGCCAACTACATCGTGCCGCTGATGATCGGGGCCCGGGACATGGCCTTCCCGCGCCTCAACGCCCTGTCGTTCTGGCTGCTGCTGGCCGGCGGGCTAACGTTCTACGGCTCGCTGTTTTTCAGTGCGCCCGCCGCGGGATGGACGAGCTACACGCCACTTGCCACGGGTGACTACATCCCCGGCAACGGCCAGGACGCCTGGATCTTTCTGGTCCATCTGACGGGGTTGTCGTCGATCCTCGGCGCGATCAACCTGACCGCCACGATCACCAACATGCGCGCCCCCGGCATGAGCTGGGGCCGCCTGCCGATCTTCTGCTGGACGGTCCTTACGCAGTCGGTGATGCTGATAGTCGCCCTGCCGTCGATCGCCGCGGCCGCCACGATGCAGCTGACCGATCGCCACTTCGGCACCTGCTTCTTCGACACGACGTGCGGTGGTGACCCGATCCTCTACCAGCACCTGTTCTGGTTCTTTGGCCACCCCGAGGTCTACATCATGATCTTGATCGGCTTCGGGGTGATCTCGGAGGTGTTGCCCGTGTTCGCGCGCAAGCCGATCTTCGGCTACAAGGCCGTCGTCGCCTCGACCGTAGGCATCGCCTTCCTGTCGATGTTGGTGTGGGCCCACCACATGTTCACCGTGCCGATGCCCACCGTCGTGCTCGTGTTCTTCATGCTCTCCTCGATGCTGATCGCGATCCCGACCGGCGTGAAGGTGTTCAACTGGCTCGCCACGCTCTGGCGCGGATCGATCGTCTTCAAGACCCCGCTCTATTTCGCGGCTGGGTTCCTCGCGCTCTTCACGATGGGCGGAATCACCGGCGTGATGATCGCGATTTTCCCAATCGACTGGCAGGTCACCGACACCTACTTCATCGTCGCGCACTTCCACTACGTGCTGGTGGCCGGCTCGGTCAACGCGATCTTCGCCGCGCTCTACTACTGGTTTCCGAAGATGACCGGACGGATGATGTCGGAGGCGCTTGGCAAGCTCTCCTTCTGGCTTACCTTCGTCGGCTTCAACGTGACCTTCCTCGTGCAGCACTCGCTCGGGCTTTCGGGCATGCCGCGCCGGATCTCGCACTACCCTGCCGACGCCGGCTGGAGCACGATGAACCTCATCTCCACCGCCGGCTCGCTCGTGCTCGGCCTCGGCGTGCTGGTGACCGTCTACAACGCCATCCACAGCCTCAAGCACGGGCGCAAGGCGGGCAACGACCCCTGGAAGGCCAACACACTGGAGTGGTTCACCCAGTCGCCCCCACCGGAGAACAACTTCGACGTGATTCCCCGAGTACGCTCGGTCGAGCCGATGAAGGACATCAGACGCGAAGTACAACAGTCGAGTCCAGCAGCCGAGGGGACCGTCGCTCAACCCGTCGCCCCAGGGCTGTGAGCGCCCTCCCGCTTCTCGGTCTGCCCGTTGCGGGCACTGCACACGTCGATGCGAGCGCGGAGGGCGCTTCGCACGGACAGGTGCTCTGGGGCCTGGTGCCCGTGTACGTATTTGCTTTGGTCACCGCGATGTGGAGCTGTTGGTGGATCGGCCGCGTGATCGCTTCACACTCCACACAGGACGACCCATCTGACGAGGCGAGCGGCGGCGACGGGGGGCTTCCCCGGCCCCGGCCGTTACCGCGTGGCCCCTTGGGCGACGGGCTGATCCCCATCGACCCCGTCTCGCCGCCGAAACGGCCCGCACGGGGGAACGCGCATGAAGTGCCCGCTCGCGCGAGAACACGGCCGGACCACGCGCCGCGACCGGTCAGAACGCATATCCGGAACCACGGCCAATGGGACTAAAGCGCTCAGGGGCGACCGTCCTGGCGGACCGTGACGAGCCAGCGGGGCAACGCCGACCGCGTCTGCTCGCGGAGCCCGATCACCTGTCCGGTGTGCTGGCAGTGGCGTTCGTCGGCGGAGCCGCTATCGGCACCTTCGTGCGACTCGGTAACCATTATGAGCACGGATGGTGGCTAGTTGTAGTTCCCAGCTTGGTTGTTCGGCTCGGCGAGGCGAGCTGCCGGGGGCCTTTTGGCGAGGGAGCCGTGTTGTCTTTTGAAGTTGTAGTGGTTGAGCCAGCCGGGGAGCGCGGCGGTCCGTTCGGTCGAGGAGCCATAGA
>JBBRYO010000186.1:0-5479 GCA_038237595.1 Candidatus Limnocylindrales bacterium
CCCGGAGGACGTCCGCGAGATCATCAAGGTCCGCCAAGAGCCCGTCTCGCTCGAGACGCCGATCGGCGAGGAAGAGGATTCCCACCTCGGTGACTTCATCGAGGACCGCGCTGCCCTGGCACCCGCCGAGGCGGCGTCCCACCAGCTCCTCAAGGAGCAGGTGGCGGCCGTGCTCGACTCCTTGACCGGCCGCGAGCGCCACGTGCTCCAGCTGCGCTTCGGGCTGGAGGACGACCGCGCTCGCACCCTTGAGGAGGTCGGCAAGGAGTTCAACGTGACGCGCGAGCGGATCCGCCAGATCGAGGCCAAGGCCCTGCGTAAGCTGCGCCACCCAAGCCGTTCGCGCAAGCTGCGGGAGTACCTGGAGTAGGCCAGTCGCCGGGCCGCAGCGGCCGTGTTGCGGCGGGCAGGCGCTGCAATGCCAGTAAGGGGCGCAGGAGCCCATCAAGCCCCTATCTTGTCAAGCCGCCATCTGCAAGGGCGGGCGCGCCTTCGCGCAGCAGGCGGAAGACGCTGCGCACGAGCTGGCGTTTGAGAGCCCGGATGGCGTCCTGACGTGACTTGCCCTCAGCCGCTTTGCGCGCGAAGTACGCCTTCGCCGGCGGGAGCCCCGCGATCGTTCCTAGAGCTCGCCCAGCCTCGCGCACGGACCGATCGACGTCATTCGAGCAATCGCTCGGCGCCGAGCTCGACGGGGCGTTCCGTCCATTCGCGGAGCTCGTCCGGCACGCCCGGAACGGGCTCGCTCCAGGGGTCCATGCGGGCGTCGACGTAGAAGTTCACCTGGAGTGCCGGGTCGAGATCGGGAAAGTCCGTGCGGTTGTGCGCGCCGCGCGTCTCGCGCCGCTCGATGGCGGCGCGCAGGGTGGCCTCGGCGACCGCGAGTCCCGCGCGCAGGTCGAGCGCGTGCGCGAGGTCCGTCCACCCTTCGGCACCCGGCCGAACGTCGACGTCGGCGGCGGTCTCGCGGAGCGCCTCCAGCTCCCTCAGCCCCTCACGCAGGCCGTTCTCGTCGCGCACAACCCCGCACCTTTCCCACATCACGTCACGCAGGCGGCGCTGGAGCGGACGGGCAAGCTCGGCGCCGGGTCGAGTCAACGCGTCCAGCTCGTCGAGCCCCTCGTTGATCGCGCGCCGCGACCGCGTGAAGACCTCCGCTTCGAGCGCGAAGCCCGCCGCCGCCATGCCGGCGCGCCGTCCGGAGATCAGCGCCTCGCCGAGTGAGTTGCCGCCGAGCCGGTTCGCGCCATGCAGTCCGCCGACGCACTCACCGGCGGCGTAGAGGCCCGGCACGTTTGTGGCGTGCGTCTCGGGATCGACGACGATCCCGCCCATCGTGTAGTGCGCGGTCGGCGCGACCTCCATCGGCTCACGTGAGATGTCGAGCATCTGCCACTCGACGAACTGGCGGTACATGCGCGGCAGCTTCTCGCAGATGAAGTCCTTGCCGCGGTGGGTGATGTCGAGGAACACGCCGCCGTGCGGGCCGCCCCGTCCCTCGACGATCTCGGTGTAGTTCGCCAGCGCCACGCGGTCACGCGAGCTGAGCTCGAGCCGGATGGGGTCGTAGCGCTCCATGTACCGCTCGCCGACCGCGTTGTACAGCCGCCCGCCTTCGCCGCGCACCGCTTCCGTGACAAGCGTACCCGCCGCCTCTTCAGGGAACACCATCCCAGTCGGGTGGAACTGGACGAGCTCCATGTCCATGAGCCGGCAGCCCGCGTCGAGCGCCAGGCGCATGCCGTCGCCGTAGTTCTCGTCGCGACGCGAGGAGCTCCGTCGCCAGATGCGCGTGTGACCGCCCGTCGCGAGGATGACCGCGTCGGCGAGGTGAACGGTCCGCTCACCAGTGTGCAAGTCGAAGGCGAGCGCGCCGAAGCAGGTTCCGTCTGCCACAAGCAGCCGAGAGACGTACTGGTCCTCCTCCACCCGCATGCCGAGCTCGGCGGCCTTCGCAGCAACTGTTCCCAGGATCGCGCGTCCGGTGAAGTCGCCGGCGTAGCAGGTGCGCCGCCAGCGGTGGGCGCCGAAGAAGCGTTGGTCCAGTTCGCCATCTTCTGTGCGCGCGAACTCGCATCCCCAGGCGGCGAGCTCGCGTACAAAGTCCGGCGACTCACGCGCCATGATCTCGACCGGCCGGGGATGTCCGAGGAAGTAGCCCTCGCGCAGCGTGTCGGCGAAGTGCTGCTCCCAGGAGTCTTCCGGGTCGCGCGTCCCGAGCGCCGCGTTGATGCCGCCGGACGCGAGCACGGTGTGTGCGTCCAGTCGCGCGCGCTTCCCGAGCATGAGCACCTGCACGCCCGCCTGGGTGGCAGCGATGGCGGCACGGCAGCCGGCGGCGCCGGTGCCGATAACGAGGACGTTGGACGTCTCGGTTCGAGGCACGGACTCCATGGTGCACCCCAACCGCGTCCGCAACCTGGATCGGTGCTCTTTTTGTGGCGCCTATAAAAAGGCCCACATAAAGCGCCGCGAACGATGGCTCGGCTGTTACCCATGGCCAGCGGCCTTGGCGGCGGCGCGACGGGCGACCTCGTTGCCATAGGCAGTGAGCAGCCCGGGCTCGTCCTTGACCGCCAGCTCCGTGAGCGCCCAGACGAGTGCGTCGTAGCGGTCGGGCGATGGCCCGTCTCCGCCGACATAGGAGCAGAGCTGATCCTCGAGCTCGGTGAAGACGCCCAGGTGGTGGACGCAGCCCTGCCCGTGCGAGTGGAAACTACAGCGCGGCGGAATCGATAGCCGATGGTGGCCGTGGCGTCCTTTGTCCCGTCCGCATTGACCGTGGTGCGGACGGTGATGTCGGTTACAAGTAGCCGCACGATCTCCTGGCGCTGCTCGGGCGTGAGCCCAGCCTCACGGCGCCTACGAAGCTCATCAAGCAAGTCGGTGCTGACCGAGGGCGCGGCGCTGGCCCGCGGCTGCAAGGCGGCGAGGCGGCGTTCGATCTCGGCCCGCTCCGCTGCGATCCGATCCAATTCGGGGGCTAGCTTCTCCTCAGCGATGATGCCCTTCACCACGAGACTGACGGCGCGGCGCTGCTGGGCATCGAGCTCATCGCGTGCCTGGCGGAGGGTGATGACCTCAGCCTTGGCGACCGCGGCCTGGGCGTCGCGCTCGCGGCTCCCGTCGAGCTCCGCCAAGAGATCACCTGGGTGACGCAGGAAACGCTCGATGTCCTGCCACACCCACGGCTCGAGCGTGTCGGCCCGCAGCGAGCGGCCCGGGCAGCGGCCCTTGATCGGTCCGCGCGCCTTGAGCTGTCCGCCGCAGCGATACCAGGCGGTGTCACCGCGACCCTGCGAGCCGAGGTAGGTCAGACCGCACGTCCCGCAGCGCATGACAGTGCGCAGGAGGTAGACCCGGCGGGTGTTCTTGGCGCAGATGCGATTGCGGGCGAGGGTCGCTTGGGCCGCTTCCCACAGCTCGACCGAGACGAGTGGTTCCACCGGCGCGCTGATGATGGGCCGGTCCTTCTTCTCGGTCCGCTTGCCGAAGGTCAGTTCGCCTCGATAGGTGGGCAGCACGAGCAGGTTGCGCACCCGTCCCGCTTCCCACGTGCCGCTGGTCTTCTGGCCGCGGACGCCACGCCCATCGTGGGCGTACTGAGGCATGACGCCGAGCCGGTTGAGTTCGTCGGCCACGCGTTGGCTGCTCCAGCCCTCGAGTCCCATCCAGCCATACATGCGGCGGACGATGTCGGCGGCTGATTGGTCGGCCCAGTGCGGCGTCTCGTCGGGCACGATGCGGGCATTGGGCTTGCGGCCCTCGACGCGGTAGCCGAACGACACCATGCCGCCGCAGTAGCGACCCTCACGGGCCGCGCGGTTGACGCCGTCGGCACTGCGGCGCAGGAACTCGCGTCGGCCATGGTCGGCGACCACCGCCTGGACGTCGTAGCCAAGCAGGTCAGGTTCACCCTCGACCACGCTGATCACCCGGATGCCCAGCTCCATGAACCGCCGTCGGACGACGAGCAGGTCCACCGCGTCGCGACCCAGCCGGTCGAACTTGTAGCAGTGGATCTCGTCGAACTGGCCGGCAGCAGCAGCGCGCATGAGTCGGCCACCGCCAGGGCGCTCGGCTAGCGGGATGGTGCCTGACACGCCGTCGTCGACGAACCGATCGATCAGCCGGACGTTGGGGTCACCGGCCAGGCTGCGCGCCAGCTCGTCGGTCTGGGTCCGGATGGTCTCGCGCTCCCGCTGGTCCTCGCTGGACACCCGCTCGTAGGTGGCGACCCTCCGCACGCCATCGGTGGTGATCATCGTCGGCCCTTCCTGACCGGCAGCTGTGGCGGCAACCCGAGGACGACTCGGAGCGCGGCCGCCATGGCGTCGCGGTCAGTGGACCATTGACGCTCTACTTGGAGCGGTTTGGCAAGGCGGCCAGCGCGACGCGGAGCCAACGCCTGAGCGGGGAAGGGGACCGGATCGCGCTTGCTGCCTGGCACAGGCGCCAGCCTGGCTGACCGATGGTGCAGCCCGAATGGCGGCGGATATTCAGGTTATCGGTGGGGTGGCCTTGTGCGGTGACGGTCTCGCCTCGCGGAATGCCCGGAGGTCGGCGCGTAGGGTCGCCTCTGATGGCGGTGGATCCCACTCGTACTCACCGAGCTGCGTTCGCAGCAGGCCGCCCGGCGTGGACGGTAGTTGCTCCCACGTCGCGCGCAGGCGATTGGCGTTCACGTCCGGGTAGTCGCGCAGGACGATCCGAAGGGCGTCCCGTCGTCGCTCGCGTTCCGCGCCGCGGTCAGGCGAGACTCGTCGCCCGCCGTGGGCGTACGGCTTGCGGATCGGACGCTGGCCGTTGGCCGCGCGCCACGAGCGTCGCAGCGCGAAGACATCCCGGACGTCCTGCTCATTGGCGTGATCGGTGACCTGCATATCTGGTCCCGTGCGCTCCCAGCCGACGGTCGGCAACGCCGGCAGATCGGCGGCGATCTGGGTACCCGTCCGACCGACCAGCGGGATGTCCAGCCACAGCAGCAGGGTCAGGTAGAAATGGTCGGGCGCGAAGCCCAAGCCGTCGGAGTATTCCCTGTCGGGGGCGACCGCCTGTAGTCGGACGCCGTCGCGGCGCAGGTAGTGGGAGAGGTTGGCGATCAAGCGGCGAGCCTCGAGCACCTTCCATTGGCCCGCGTCGCGCCGTTGGGCGGTCCACGCCAGGAACGGATTGATCCACTCACTATGGTCGAGGTTGACACCGTTCAGGCCCATGATCACGGCTGTCGCCGTGACGATCTTGATGCGCGACCTGAAGCCGAAGCCATCGACGATGGCATGGAAGTCAGGTCGGAGGCCCGAGACGAGCGCGATGACGTGCTCGCTGCCGAGCCAGCCAGCAGCCGCGGCCCGGCCCGAGTCCTCGACCCGCTTCGCCCTCGCCCCGAGCGGGTTGCTCGACCGACTGGCTGCGGTCATGGCATCACCATCAGGATCGGCTCGCGTCGGCCACGGCCAGGCTCACCAGATCCGCAACC
>JBBRYO010000187.1:0-5473 GCA_038237595.1 Candidatus Limnocylindrales bacterium
AGGCGCGCCGCGGAAGTGACCGGATCGTCGGCGTCCACCACGCGCCGGTCGCGGTAGTAGGCGTGAAAGGTCGTGGCGAGCTCGGTCGCATAGGCCGTCACACCCTGCGTCTCTTCGGCCGAGGCGGCGTCCTCCACGACCTCGGGTAGCCGCAGGATGACCTTGGCGAGGCCCTGCGCCACCGGGTCATCCGCAAGCGTTCCGGCCAGCGACGCCGCCGGCGTCAGGCCGACCGTGGCCGCCTTGCGCAGGATCGAAGCGATCCTGGCGTGCGCGTACTGCACGTAATAGACGGGGTTCTCGTTGGACTGCTTCTTCGCCAGCTCGATATCGAAATCGATCCCGGTGCTGTGCGCCCTCGCGCCGAAGTACCAGCGCGCGGCGTCGACGCCCACCTCGGCCAGCAGCTCGTCCAGGCTGATGAACTCGCCGGCCCGCTTGGACATCGAGATGTCCCGGCCGTCCCGCACGAAGCGGACCCAGGCGATGAGCAGCATCTCGACGGCCTCGCGGTCGAAGCCCATTGCCTCCGCCGCATTCCGGTTGCGCGCGACCGTCCCGTGGTGGTCCTCGCCCCAGACGTAGATGAGCTTGTCGTAGCCGCGGCTGAACTTCTCGGTGACGTAGCCGATGTCGGCCGCGAAGTACGTCGGCGTGCCGTCCGATCGGAAGACCACGCGGTCCTTGTCGTCGCCGAACGCGGTTGAGCGGAACCAGGTGGCGCCGTCCTGCTCGTAGAGGTAGCCGGTCTGTCGCAGCTGCTGAACAGCCCGTTCCACCCAACCGTCGCTGTGGAGCGACGTCTCGTTCTTCCACACGTCGAAGTGGACGCCGAGGTGCTCGAGGCTGGCCTCGATGCCGACTCGGATGCGCTCGGATGCCCAGGCGCCAAGCATCAGGTCCCGGTCCGCGCCATCCTCGATGGCGCGTGCCCAGATCTCGTCCGGCAGCTCCTTCGCCAGGTCGTCGACGTACTGGCCGCGATACCCCTCCTCGGGAAGTGGCTCGCCCGTCCGACGTGCGGCCACCGAAGCGCCGAGCATCAGCACCTGCCGCCCCGAATCGTTGAAGTAGTACTCGCGCGTGATCGTGTTGCCACCCGCCTCCAGGACGCGGCTGAGGAGATCGCCCACGAACGCGCCGCGCGCATTGCCGACGGTCAGGGGCCCGGTCGGGTTGGCAGACACGAACTCGACGTTGATCTTCCTTGGGTTCGCGGCGACCACGCGGCCGTGGCCCTCGCCGGAGGCGCGTGCTTCATCCAGGGCACGTTCCAGGAAGGCGGGGGCCAGCCTCAGGTTCAGGAAGCCGGGGGGCGCGACTTCCGCGGCCTCGATCGGCGAGTCGGCCGCGAGCTTTCCGAGGCCGGCGCGCAGCGAAGCCGCCAGTGCCTCCGCGATGGCCAGCGGCGGGCGGCGCAGCGGCTTCGCCAGCTTGAGCGCCAGGTTCGACGCAAGGTCGCCGTGGTCCGGGTTTGCGGGGCGGTTCAGCTCGACGGGGGGAGCACCCTGATCGGAAGGGATCGGCGGCAGATCGCCCCGTTCGACGGCGCCGACCCAGGCGCGCTCCACCGACTCGCGTACGGCGGAGCGGACCGACGGCATGACCGCGGAGGTTGGATCGGGCATTGCCGCAGAAGCCTACGCGATGACGAGCTGTATCCCCGGCTCCGCCAGCGCCACCGGGCCCGGGAAGACGGCTCGTGCGGCTTCGGCGGCCGCGACCTGGTCACTCGCGTTCGAAATGTGGGTCAGCACCAGTCGAGCTGCGCCTCCCTGGCTGGCGGCCGATGCTGCGTCCGAACCCCCCATGTGGCCGGCGTTCTCCATGGGGGCCGACGCACCCCAGAAGGCCTCGCTCAGGAGCGTGTCGCCGGTGCGCAGGAGGGGCAGCAGGTCCTGCCAGCGACCGCAGTCGCCCGAGTAGACGAGCCCGGGCTGGTCCTCGCGGCCAACCGCGCTGACCCGGAACCCAAAGCTGTTCAAGGCATGGGTGACATGCCGCGCCTCGACGCTGAACGGCCCGACGGTAAGCTTGCCCTGCGCCAGGTCTGCGCCGGGCAGGCCGGCCAGGAAGTCGGGCTCGCCGAGAAAGGCGTCGTAGCGTGTCCGAAGCTCGCCCGGCGCGTGCAGGGGAACGCTTCCCGAGGGCTCCATTCCGTACTTCAGGTAGTGCCGCAGCGCGACCAGGTCGACGTGGTGGTCGGGGTGGAGATGGCTGACGAAGATCGCCGTCACCGACTCGGGTGGCCGGATCGCGGCCAGCGGACCGAGCGATCCCTGCCCAAGGTCGAGGACCAGCGCAGCGTCGCCGACTTCGACCAGGTAGCACGATGACGGTCGCTCCGGGCGCAGCGCCCATGCGGGCGCCGACCCCACCACCCTCAGGCGGAGATCCGCCTCAGACACTCCGCGACTCGACCGAGGCCGGCCACAGCTCACCGACGCGATCCACCAGCTCGGCGAGCGAGTTGACGATCAGAGCGGTCTCCGCGGGCGGGTTCTCGCCGATGACGCCCCATGGCCCTCGCCGCAGCCAGACGGAGTGCATGCCGGCCGCGATCGACGGCCGAACGTCGTTGTCGATCCGGTCGCCGACATACGCCACCTGTGCGGGCTCCGGGTTTCCGAGGAGCTCGAGGGTGCGTGCGAAGAAGTCGGGGTTCGGCTTCCAGACGCCCATCTCGTCGCTCATGGCCATGACGTCTGTGGTCACGCCAAGCGCCCTGAGCTCGGTCGTCCGCTCGGCGGGCTGGTTGGCCGTGATCGCGAGCCGGTAGCCGAGCTCGCGCAGCCGGTCCAGACTCGAGAGGGCGTCAGGGTAGAGATCGACCGCATGGAAGCCGCCGTACTGGAGCTGCACCGCGGGAATGTGCTCGCGCCATCCCGATAGACCCAGCACGGAGAAGACGTCCTGGTGCTCCCAGCCGCGCGCCACGACCGCGCCGAACGCGGACATGAAGGTCGGCTTCGGCACACCGAATTCGTCAGCCCAGATGGACCACAGCCGCGTCTCGTCGATCAGTGTCTCACCGACGTCGAGGCAGATCCAGCGGTCCGCCGCCTCCCTCCCGGCCACGCTCACGCGATCAGGCGAAGCTCGCGACCGACCGTCGCGAACGCGTCGAGGCAGGCCTGAAGCTCGTCGCGTGTGTGCTCGCTGCTGACGATGGTGCGGATGCGGGCCTTGTCGATGGCGACCGTCGGGAACACCACGGACGTCGCAAAGACGCCGAGCTCGAACAGGCGCTTCGACATCTTCTGGGCAACGGCGGCTTCGCCAGCCATCACCGGCGTGATCGGCGTCTCGGAAATGCCGGTGTCGAAGCCGAGCGCCGCGAGGCCGGACTTGAAGAAGCGCGTGTTCTCCCAGAGCCGCTCGATCCGCTCGGGCTCGTTCTCCAGGACGTCGATCGCCGCGATGCAGGCGGCCGCCACGGCCGGCGGGTGCGACGTCGAGAAGAGGAATGGCCGCGCGCGCTGGACCAGGTAGTCGCGCAGGTGCTGGCGGCCGGCCACGTATCCGCCGAGCACGCCGACGGCCTTGGAGAGTGTCCCGACCTGGATGTCCACCCGGCCGTGGAGGTCGAAATGATCGATCGTGCCGCGGCCGTTGCGCCCCAGCACGCCGGACGCGTGGGCATCGTCCACCATCACGGCCGCGCCATAGCGCTCGGCCACGTCACAGATGCCTGGGAGCGGCGCGATGTCGCCGTCCATGCTGAAGACCCCGTCGGTGATGACGAGGATGCGCCGGTACTCGCCGCGGGATCCTCCGGAGACCGCCTTCTTGCGCGCGTCCTTCAGGACCGCTTCGAGCCCGTCAACGTCCTTGTGCGGATAGACCGCGCGCGACGCCTTCGAGAGCCGCACGCCGTCAATGATCGAGGCGTGGTTCAGCTCGTCGCTGACGATGAGGTCGTGCTCTGTCGTGATCGTGGGGATGACGCCGCTGTTGGCGGTGAAGCCGGACTGGAAGACGAGCGTCGCCTCGGTGTGCTTGAAGGTGGCGAGGCGGCGCTCCAGGTCCTCGTGGAGCTCCATGGTCCCGGCGATCGTGCGGACCGCGCCGCTCCCGACGCCGAGCTCGCGAACCGCGTTGAGCGCCGCCTCCACCAGGTGCGGGTGCGTGGCAAGGCCGAGGTAGTTGTTCGACGACAGGCTGATCACCGGTCGGCCGTCCACCGTGGTCCGCGGCGTCTGGGGGCCGCTCAGGACCGCCAGCGGCCGGTAGAGCGCCCTCTTTTTGAGCGCCTCGATCTCGGCTTGCAGGTCCTCGAGCGGGTCGACGCGCTGGGACGCCGTCGTGGCTGCGGCAGTCTGCTGGCTCATCGCCTCATCCCTCCTGGGGTTGCAGCACGATCTTGCCCGCATGCCCGGACGCGACGAGGTCGAAGGCCTCGCGGTAGGCGCTCAGCGGGAGGTGGTGCGTGATGATCGGCGTGATGTCAAGTCCTTCGGCGAGCAGGGCGGCCGTGCGGTACCAGGTCTCGAAGAGGACCCGGCCCGTGATCCCGTAGATGCGCAGGCCCTTGAAGATGACCTCTTCCGAGAGGTCGATCGAAGCAGGGCGGGTGTGCGTACCGAGGAGGGACACCCGGCCGCCGTTGCTGACCGCGGCGAGACCCTGGTGGAGCGCCGCCTCGGCTCCGGACATCTCGAGCACCGCGTCGACGCCGTTGCCATCCGTTCGGGCGAGGATCTCGGCCACGACGTCTCCGGCAGCGTCGAGGACCACGTCGGCACCCATGCGCTTCGCCATCTCGCGGCGCTCGGCATTGATGTCCGTGGCGAAGACCGTGCTCGCGCCCGCCTGCTGCGCGATCGCGATCGCCATCAGGCCGATCGGCCCGCAACCCAGTACGGCCACCGTCTGGCCCGCGATCTCCTCAACGAAGGCGGCATGGACGGCGTTGCCCATCGGCTCCTGGAGTGCGGCGACATCCGCGGTCAGGCCTTCGCTCACCCATGCGTTGGTCTCGGGCAGCACGGCGTACTCCGCGAACGTGCCCGGAACGTGCACACCAAGGATGCGCAGGTTGCGACAGACGTGCTGCCGCCCGGTACGGCACTGGTAGCAGGTCCAGTCCACGAGGTGCGTCTCGGCGGCCACCAGGCCCCCCAGCGGCACGCGGCCGGCACCCGGGCCGTGCGCGACGACCGTGCCCGCCATCTCGTGGCCGAAGACCATGGGCATCGGCCCGAAGTTCTCCTGCGCCCACGAGTCCCAGCGCTCGATGTGCAGGTCCGTGCCGCAGACGCTGGCAGCCTCGACCCGGACCAGGACCTCGCCGGGCCCCGGCTGGGGAACCGGCACTACGCGGATGGCTGCGCCGGGAGCGGCCGCCTCCTTGACCAGGGCTCGCATGGTCGCAGGCACGGCCGCTCCGGTCAGCACGTGCCGGCGGCTTTCTCGGGGATCGCGGGGCTGTCCTGCCACTGCTGGGCGTAGGTCGCGGCGGCGACCGGGTCCC
>JBBRYO010000188.1:0-5445 GCA_038237595.1 Candidatus Limnocylindrales bacterium
CCGGGCGTCCCGGTAGCTCATGGACGTGGCAACCGTCCGGCCCTCGACCCGCCCACGCAGAATCGTGAAGCGCGGATCGTCGAGGATTGCCGGCGCGTGCCAGGTCGCCGCCGGTTGCGGCTCCGCCCCGAAGCCCCAGGCGCTCGCGATCTCGAAGTCGTGAAGGGCCTCGGCATCGGCGACCCGCTCAATCACCAGCTCAGCCGGGAGCGGCGGAACGGCCGCCGTTGACGCTGGGTGCCGGACCATCCATGCCTGCTCGCCTTCGGGTGTGAAGCCGTGCGCGGCAAGGGCCAGGTCGCCCCAGGGATCGCTGACCGCGACCCATTGGTCGCGCGGCGGGCAGCCGGCGGCGGTCGCGGCGGAGGCGCCCGGCCCGAGCGCGATGGCGCTGAAGAAGATGACTGGCACGGGCGCCGTGGTCAGCCACAGCCCGCCGACCCGTTGCGTGGGGAACCCGAGGGCACGGAGGTGCACGTCGTGCCAGCCGACGAGATTCAGGGCGGCCGCGGCGTGGAGGTCAGGGATCTCCACGGCTCAGCCCTCCTGCCCGCGCATGCGCGCCCGGGTCCGCGTCACCTGTCGCACCATCCGCGCGAACTGGCGCTGCTCGGCGCGGGAGCCGGCGGCCGTCGCGCGCTTCTCCGCCGAACGAACTTCGCGCTCGAGCATGCGACGGCTGGTAAGGCGTTCCGCCGGCAGCACGCCCGAAGCGATCGCCGCCTGGACAGCGCAGCCCGGTTCGGCGCCGTGGGCACAGTCGGAGAAGCGGCAGCCGGCCGCAAGCGCGTCGATGTCGGCGAAGGTGCGGTCCAGCCCGTCGGCGGATTCCCACATGCCGATTGAGCGCATGCCGGGCGTGTCGATGAGGGCGCCGCCTCGCGGCAGGACGAAGAGCTCGCGCCCGACGGTCGTGTGGCGGCCGCGATCGTCGTCCGCCCGCACCTCGCGTACCAGCTGACGCTCCTCGCCGAGGAGCGCGTTCGTGATGGTGGACTTGCCGACGCCCGACGAGCCGAGCAGCGCGACCGTGGCACCCGACACCACGTAGCGCCACAGCACGTCGAGACCATCCCCGGTCCGGGCGCTCAGCACATGGATGGGCACGTCTCCGGCGATGGCCGCAACGTCCCGCACGCGCGCGTCGACGTCCGGGCAGAGGTCCGCCTTGTTGAGCAGCACCACCGGGTCCGCGCCGCTCGACCAGGCCAGGGCCAGGTAGCGCTCCATGCGACGGATGTTGTAGTCGGCGGTCAGTGCCGCGACGAGCAGCACCGTGTCGACGTTGGCCGCCACGACCTGCTGACTGATGCTCGCGGAGAGGACCTGGCCGCGCGAGAACGTGCTGGTTCGCGGCAGGATGGCGCGCAGGGCGGCGGTGGACGGATCCTCCAGGGGCTCGAGCGCGAGCCAGTCGCCGACGGCGGGGTAGTCGGCGCCACCTGCGGCGGTCCGCCGGAAGCTCCGCTGGACCACGACTTCGACCGGACCGGCGGAGGTCAGCGCACGGCCGCCGCCGCGTGCCTGTGACACGACGCGACCGGGGACGAGCCCCGCCGCGGCGTGCACGGCGAAGTCACGCTCGCGACGGGGCGTCCATCCCAGCTCGGCGAGGGTCGGAGTCAGACCAGGCGTCCCTTCGGGCGCCTCGATCGTCATCAGCCGACCCGCTTGAGCTTGCCGGTGCGCTTGGCATAGCGCTCGGCCACGCCGAACATCCAGATCCCGGCGGGGATCAGGACGACTGCCATGACCAGCAGCGGCCAGACGTCCGGCCACAGCGTTTCGAGCGGCGCGCCATCGATGAGGCCGTGGCGGACGCCCTCGAGGATGTAGGTCGCCGGCGACAGCTTCGAGATGACCTGCATCCAGTCGGGCAGGACGCTGATGCTGTAGTACACGCCGCTGACGAGCAGCAGCAGCGACTGAAGCACGAACGTCATCTGCGCGCCCTTCTCCACCCAGATGAGCGGCAGGATCGCGGCCATCATCGAGATCCCGATGACCGACAGCGAACCCACCAGCATGATCCCGATCGCCGCGCCGAAGTTGGCGTGCGTCAAATCAAGCCCGAAGAACATCGTCAGAACGATGAGCAGGATTGCCGTGTGGATGAGGCCGTACAGGACGGCGAAGAGCGTCGAGCCGAGCAGCTGCGACGTGCGCCGGACCGGTGCCATCATCGTGTACTCGAGCGTGCCCTCCCAGCGTTCCCACGCGACCTGCTCGGCGATGATGCTGAACACGGCGGCGAGGTAGTTCCAGAAGATCGCACCGATCATGAGCGACAGCAGCAGCTTCCGATCGCCCAGGGCGACCCCGATGAAGGCGATCGAGAGCGCTCCGGCGATGTGATAGACGAGGAACGCGATCTCCCAGCCCCAGTAGCGGCGGGTCAGGTTGACGTTGCGTTCGATGAAGGCGTAGCTGCCGCGAAGCTCACGCGCCAGCGTGGTCATCGGGGCATGGGCCAGGGCGGTCATGGCGTGACTCCGTACGAGGGGAGGTGAGCCGGCCCGACCATCGGGTCCGTGCCGGCTCGCGCTCCGGTTGTGTTTGGGACGGTCACCGGGACCGAGCCGGCTCACCGATCGGTTCGCTCTCGGCCGCCAGGGCATGGCCCAGGCGAACCAGGGAGTGACCGACCGCCGAGCGAACGGGACGTCGACGCGGGTGGTCGACGGCGCTCCGCATCAGACGGTCATCTGCGGCTTCGCGCATTGCCTGCCCGTGTCGATCATTGATCGACTCCATGCGGATTCGATGGTCATACATGGCTCACACCTCCTTCCGTTCGAATTTGCACCTGGCTGCGGCGGCAGTGCCTGGCAGCCCCGCGGGTCAAGTCGCTTGTTATTCGTCGTCCTCGCCGTCCTCGTCGACGTCGTCGTCGAGAGAGTGGCCGGTGTAGGTCATGAACACGCTTTCGAGCGTGGGTGGCTCGCCGTAGTCGCGAGCGACGAGTTCCCTGAGCTCCTGTGGCGTGCCCTCCACGATCAGGCGGCCCTGGTCGAGGATGGCGACGCGATCGCAGAGGCGCTCTGCCTCGGTGAGGTCGTGCGTGGTCAGGACGATGGTTGCGTCGTGCTCGTCGCGCAGCTCCTCGATGAAGGTCTGCACGTCGAGCTTCGAGCGCGGGTCGAGGCCTGTCGTCGGCTCGTCCAGCAGCAGGAGCGTGGGGCTCGTCAGGATCGCCCTGGCGATGGCCACTTTCTGCTGCATGCCCCGGCTCATCTGCTCCAGCGGGCGGCCCAGCCGGGACTCGGCAATTCCGAGCCTTGCCAGGATCTCGACCGCTGTCGTGCGGGCCTGGCCGGCATCGAGGCCGTACAGGCGGGCTGCGTAGATGAGGTTCTCGTACGGAGAGAGCTTCTTGAAGAAGGCGGCGTCGACGCTCACCCGGTTGATCATCCGCTTGACCGCCATCTCGTCCTTCTCGATGTCGTGGCCGAAGACCTCGACGTGACCGGTATCGAGCGTCAGCAGCGTGCTGAACAGCCGGATGAGGGTGGACTTGCCTCCGCCGTTTGCCCCGAGGACTCCGTATACCTCGCCACGCTCGATGCGCAGTGAGACGTCGTTGACCGCGAGGACGGCCTTCTTCTTGCGGCCGACCACGAACCGCTTGGTGACGTGGTCGACCAGGAGGGCCGGCACCGCGCCGGGCTCACGACCGGGACGGCGCGCCGGGGCCGCGGGCTCGCTGGCGGCAACGGCTGCCGGAGCGCGCTCGGGGGCCCGGGGTTCGAGTGTGATCGCCATTGGTCGTGCTCCTGGTTGAGAAAGGCTGGCTGCCGACGACTCAGGCCCCCGGTATGGAGAACGCGGGGTGGGCGGCTCTTCCATCTCTCTCGCACGACGCGAGGCATGAAAAAAAGCCGGGGGGCCCGATCTGGCCCTCCGGCTTGGCGATCCGGCGGCATTGCCGCCCTGATCAACCTACGAAGGGCACAGATCTCCCGCGTCCGGGGCGCCGAGAGGCGCACCCATCCGCAGCCGGTTAGCTGCGGTGCTGACGAGGCGGACGTTAGACATCTGGCTTGATGACTCCTGTTTGTGAACGCGCGCGGCCTTCGCGCAGGCGGCGGAGCATAGGGCCGCCCGATGTCGAATGTCAAGAACGAACTTGCCGGTAACGCGGGAAGGCTTGCCGACGTCACCGGGCGAGGCGGTGGTGCGTCTCATGCCGGGAGGAAGAGCGATGTCAGTGCGAATGACTGTTCTTGGACTGCTGGTCACCTTCGCGCTGGTGGCCGGATGTACCAGCGAGGTACCGCCCGCGACTCCTCCGGGATCGATCCTCGTGTCAGCGTCGGGTTCGCCGCCAGGGGCATTGCAGGGAGCGACTGGGGCTTCACCGAGCCTTGTGCCTGCGTCACCGAGCAACGAGCCGACTGTCGCGACGCCGTCCTCAGCGGCGGTCTCGCCGTCGCCAGCGGCGGTTTCGCCCTCGCCTTCGCCGACCCCTTTGCCGCGGACGCCGACCTTCGTTCCAGAGCCGTCAGCCTCCCCGGGACCTCCCTACCACCTCCCGACCGGAGACCAGGATCCCCACACGATTCTCTTTGGGACGTTGCGCGGAGATGTGTTCTTCAACAGGGGTCAGGTCTACTACGTTCATGCCGGAAACCTCGCCTTCGCAGCCCTGTTCGGCGAGCCGACCAACCGCGAGAAGCTGACCTTTACCTTCTACAGCATCAACGGCGTTCGCCACTCTGTCATCTGGTCGGTGACTCAGCCCGTTCCGAGGGGAGCGCTGGGATTTGCCGACACCCTCGCCGGCGTAGGTGGCCCGGGAGTCTATGGCCTCGGGGTGACGGCCGGATTCGACCTGCTGGCCTGGGGCAGCTTCGAGATCCTTCCGCCGTGCGTCGGGGCACGCAGCGGAGGCTGACGCCGAAGGGGTCGCCTCGATAGACTCCGGTGATGGGAGGACGTCTGGACCGGATCGCCGCGATGGTCGACGAGCACCTCGCGGTGGCGCGGCGCACGCGCGCAGAGCTGCTGCCGGCAGTCGAGGAGTTTGCCGCGGCACTGTGCGACGCCTTGGGTACCGGGCACAAGCTGGTGGTCTTCGGCAACGGGGGCAGTGCCGCCGATGCGCAGCACTTCGCGGCGGAGCTGACCGGCCATTTCGCGTCGGACAGGGGGCCGCTGCCGGCGATTGCGCTGACGGTCGACACGTCGGCGCTTACGGCCATCGCCAACGACTACGGCTACGCCGACGTCTTCGCGCGCCAGGCCACCGCCTTGTGCAATCCCGGGGACGTGGTCGTCGCGATCAGCACGTCGGGCAAGGCCGAAAGCGTCTGGCGCGGGGTCGAGGCGGCGAAGGCGAGGGGCGCGGTGACGTGGGGCTTCAGCGGGGGCTCGGGCGGCCGGCTGCGCGAGGTGGCTGACCACTGCATCGTGGTGCCGTCCTCCGAGACGGCCCGTATCCAGGAG
>JBBRYO010000189.1:0-5328 GCA_038237595.1 Candidatus Limnocylindrales bacterium
CACGACGAGCTCGAGCGGATCGAGCGCCAGCTGGCCTCGCTGCCGGGGCACTCGGGCGCCACGGTGACGGACGCACCGGAGCTCGGCGCGCTGATGGTCCATGCCGGCGGCAAGGGTCCCGCGCTCAACTACGCGGCGTTGCCGCGTTGGGCGCCCGAGAGCTGGCGTGCGTCGCTCGACCTCGCCGTGCTCCGCATGCGCGCCCGGGGCGACTGGCCGTCCCTGCTCCTGGCCGATCGCCTCGATCGCCCGCTGGGACTCGGCACCGAGCTCACGAAGCTCGGCTGGCAACAGATGGGGCGAGAAACCGTGCTGTGGGTCGGGCGGGCCTCGGTCGTGCCGCACCTCGATCCGAGCCTGCGCATCCAGTCTGTCCAACCCGGGAGCGCCGCCGACCACGAGCGAATCGAGCGGCAGGTCTTCGGCCTCCCGGAGCGGGAGTCCCGCGAGCGCGTCGAGTCGCTCGCGCACGCGCTCGAGGGCGGCCACCTGCGCGCCTACATCGTGCGCAGCGGCGACGAGCCGGTCGCGGTGGCGCGCCTGTCGCAGGGCGATGGCGTGGCCGGGCTCTACGGCATCGGGGTGGTGGAGGGCAGGCGTCGACAGGGTCTCGGAACGCTGATCACGACAGTGGCGACGCGGGCCGGAATGGCCATGGGCAACCGGCTGGTCTGGCTCTCGGTCGAGGACGTCAATCCCGGCGCGCGAGCAATGTACGAGCGCCTTGGCTTCGCGCCTGCCTTCGGCTGGGCCCGCTGGATGGCGGCGCCGCAGTAGAGCCGGTGCTCCCCGACGGTCGTGCCTCCTCCGCGGACAGGTCGCGCGACTGCGTCACGCGGAAGCGAACCGAGCGCACCGCCTCGCCGGCCGGCGAGAGTCGGATCGGCCAGCGGAGGTGCAGGCTGCTGCCCTGGTACACGCGCTCGAAGCCGGCTTCCGAGTTGGAGACGGTCTCGACGGGGAACCAGGTGATGCGCCCGGGCTGGTTGAGCTCGGCCGTCACGTCGACGCCCACCTGGCGGTTGCCGAAGCCCAGCCCGGCGGACTCCGCGAGATCCCCCGGAACATCGTGCGGCGACGTCGTCTCGACGCCTCCCTCCGACCATGCGTACCAGGCCGCCGGGTTGTGCCCGCCGCCCGCCAGGTTCCAGGCGAACGACAGGTCCAGCTCGAACCCGAGGCGCGCCCGGCCGCGGTTGACCAGCGAGACCTCGACGGCAAGCTCGGGTCGCAGCCGGTCGCCGGATAGCACGAACGTCTTGGTGACGGTGAACGGCACCGCGGTGTCGCTGGAACGAATGTGGCCCTTCCGCCGGACCACGGCGCGCCCGTCTTCCAGCTCGACCACCTCGAACGGGCCCTGCACGAAGTCGCCGATCTCCTCGTCACGCACCCGGGCGAGCTCGGCCGGGCCGATCCTCGTGGCCGCGTCCGTCTCCCGGAGCTCCACCAGGCCGCCACGCAGCTCGTGGCGGTCGTAGACGAGGAGCTCGCGGAGGCCCTTGTCCTTCAGGACCACGGTCTCGTGGGGCGAGAGGATGCCGGCCGCCTTGCGCGCCGCCGTCGCGTCCTGCCGTGCGAAGTGCTCCCGCAGCACGCGGTGATATGCCTCGGGGCGGCGACGCAGCACGGACGCGAGCGCGGCACGGCTGGCGCGCAGGTCCCACGACCCGATTCCCGCGCCCTCCGCGACGTCGATGGCCAGCAGCTGGCCCGGCGCACCGAGCAGCACCTCGTCGACCCCGTCCAGGTCGAGATCGGCCATGCGCGTCACCGGCGTGCCACCGTCAGCCAGGTCCTCGGCCGCGATCAGGTGCGAGAGCGTCGCCAGGCGCAGGTGCACGAGATAGACGCCGCCGAACAGCCCGTGCCAGTACGCGTCGTTCGACTGGCCGCGGAGCACGTGCGCCTGGGCCCGGTCGCGCAGCGGGCCCGGCGGCATGGCGGCAACGGCCGCCGACGTCCGCAGCATCTGCTTGTGCAGGTCGTTGACCTCCCGGTAGCGTGCCTGAAAGCCGCGCCACATCGCGCCGAAGAGGAAGCGCGCGGCAGGCGAGCGTTGGCCGCGTGCCTCCTCAAGCAGCTCGTGGAAGACCGGCGCCTCGTCGGGCGGGAGCGCCCATTCGGTCATCTCCACGTACGAGCTGGTTGGCACGTAGATCCGTCCGGCCGGTGCGTGCCCGTCCATCCAGTCCGACGGCCGCACCGTGCTCAGCCAGTCGCTGTTGGCCGCGAGCGCCAGGCACAGCTCCTCGATCCAGCCCTTGCGGCCCCAGCAGTAGTCGTAGGTGCCTGGCCACGCGCCGAACTTCTCGCCGTCGTCGCCCATGACCCCGACGCGCTCGCCGGCCTCGGTGGCGTGCGCCCGCAGGTAGCGCACCAGGTCGCGGACCGGCTTCCACGGGATCCGGTAGCGGAGCCCCTGCTCGGTGCCGAAGATCGTGAGCCGTCGACCCTGGTCGTCGGTGGAGTACGTGCTCCACATCTCGTCCTCGGGCACGCGTGCCGCGCGCAGGTGGTTGTCGTCGAGCACCGTGTAGTCGTAGCCGCCGTCGACGAGGTCGGACGCGAGCGACGGCTCCCAGACGCGCTCCGCGAGCCAGGCCCCGCGCGGCCGCACCCCGAACATCCGCTGGACGGCGTCGCCCATCTGGACCAGCTGCGCCTGGCGATCGGCGAGGGGCAGCGACGCCAGGATTGGCTCGGTCAGGCCTCCGCCGAGCATCTCCACCTGGCCGCGGGCCGTGAGGGCGGCAAGACGCTCGATCGCGTCGGGATGCTCGGATTCCATCCATTCGAGGAGCGGACCCGTGTAGTGCAGCCCAACGCGCACCCCGGGATGCGTCTCGAGGGCCTCGATGAAGGGCGCGTACGAGCGCGTCCAGACGTCCTCGATGACCCAGCCGAAGTTGCCCACCGGTTGGTGGTTGTGCAGGATCAGGGAGAGAGCGATCCGCGCAGTCATGGGCGTCCACCTCGCGCGTCAGCGTGATGCGAATCGATCGCCAAGGCCGGTCTCGGACGACCGTTGACGTCTCGAGCGGGAGCCTGTTAACGTCAGGTCAATCCGTTTGCTAAACCGGTTTGCTCATGATACATGTCGGGACGAAGCGAAAGGTGGCTCGGAGAAGGGACCACTGACAGAACTGCGAGAGCCCGCTCGCTCATTGTCGATCGTGGGCATGCCGACGACCGTTGTTGTCACGACGAGTTGAGGTGAGGACCGACACGCGTGGCTGATCACGAAGGCTGGGATCGCCGGCACGATTACGCGACGCCAGTCTCGCAAGCCCCGTTTCCCGCGCGGCGTAGGCAAAGCGTCACCAGTTCTGAAGGTAGTCTCCGAAGACTGCTAGGCTGACGGAGATGACAAACGACGTCTTACGCGGCGCTCGAGGTAGGGTCCTCCTAAGTGACAACCTGCCAGTGATGGCCTCTCTGCCGTCGTCGTCGGTTGACCTGATCTATGTAGACCCGCCTTTCAACACTGGTAAGCGACAGACCATGCGCCGCCTGCGGACGGTTCACGACGAGGCGAATGGCGACCGCATGGGCTTTCAGGGAAAGCGATATCGAACAGTGAAGCTCAGCGCGCGTAGCTACATTGACATTCACGATGACTATCTGGATTTCCTAGAACCGCGCCTGGTTGAGATGTGTCGCGTCTTGAAGGATTCAGGGTGTCTCTACTTCCACATTGACTATCGCGAGGTCCACTACTGCAAGGTATTGCTGGATGGAATCTTTGGCCGCGAGAACTTCTTGAATGAAGTGATTTGGGCATACGATTACGGCGCTAGGACCAGCAAGAAGTGGCCGCCGAAGCACGACAATATTTTGCTCTATGCCAAGAACCAAGACAGCTATTTCTTCGACGCAGAAGCCGTTGAGCGCATTCCGTATATGGCGCCTGGCCTTGTCGGTCCTGAGAAAGCAGCACGTGGGAAGCTTCCAACGGACACTTGGTGGCACACCATCGTACCTACGAATGGCAAGGAGCGAACTGGATATCCTAACCAGAAGCCACTCGGCATTCTTCAGCGGATTGTTGAGGGGTCATCCCCTAAGAACGGGATTGTGGCGGACTTTTTTGCAGGCAGTGGCACAGCCGGCGCCGCTGCGGCAGCGCTCGGTAGGCGCTTTCTTATGGTCGACGACAATCCTGAGGCTTGTTCCGTGATGGCAGCCAGATTCGCACATCTGCCCGACGTGGTCTACGAAGGCTTCGAGCCGACGCGCACTAGCGACGGCAGCCAAGCCATGCTCGGCTTCGGCCTGTGACGATGATCGCTGGAACACCGCAGCCGATGACCGATCCCGATGTTGTGCTTCTGGCCACGATCGCCGCTACTCTCATGACGGACTATGTAAATCCAGCGGAGGATCCGTGGGCGGGCAGTCCGTTCGCGTGGATCAAAACGAGGCCATCTCGTCAGGTCGGCAAGATCGGCGAGCAGCTTGTGGCGGGATGGGCCGCAGCAAAGGGTCTCGACGTCGTCAGGACGGGGGACAGCGAAGCAGATCGAGTCATCAACGGCCATCGCGTCGAGATCAAGTTCTCGACCCTTTGGGCAGGTGGTGGATACACGTTTCAACAGATCCGGGATCAACGATACGACGTTGCGCTGCTCCTGGGCTTGTCACCGTTCGCGGCAAGCGCTTGGGTCGTGCCGAAGGCAGTGCTGATGGAGCGTCCATTTCGCTCAGGTTTGTCGCATCAGCATGGAGGTCAAGCGGGAACCGACACGGTCTGGCTCCAGTTTCCAGCAACAAGACCGCCAGCTTGGCTTAGCGAATTCGGCGGCACCCTGAGTTCGGCGTTCTCTCACTTGGCAGAGCTTGACGCGGCACACGCGCGAGGACCGTTGGCTCGCGCGGCTGAGTTACCCGCCGGGTACGGCGACCCAGAATAACTTCACCCACGCACGTCGAGGGTGACGTTGCGCGAGCTGGCCGCGTGTCGGGCTCGTGTGTCTGGAGCCAACGCTTTTCTCGACACCTTGCCGGCGGCCTCGGAGTCAAGGGGCGTTGACGACCGGGGCGGGAGGCTGTTAACGTTGGGCCCGATCCGTTTGCTAAACCGGTTTGCTCATGATACATGTCGCGGGACGAAGCGAAAGGCGGAGCGTGGCAAAAGGGAGTCGGCGGACGACCAGCGCTGAGGTCGCTGCGGCGGCCGGCGTTTCGAAGACTTCCGTTTCCTTCGCATTCAACAAGCCGGAGCGCCTCAAGCCGGCGACGGCGGTGCGCATCCTGGAGATCGCACAATCGATGGGCTACCGGCCGCACCCGGTCGCCAGGATGCTCACCAACCGGCGCACGGGAACC
>JBBRYO010000190.1:0-5316 GCA_038237595.1 Candidatus Limnocylindrales bacterium
CGAGACCTCGTCGCCTCCATCCGCACCTGGATCACCAACTGGAACGACGACCCCAGACCATTCGTCTGGCACAAGACCGCCGACCAAATCCTCGACAGCCTCGCCTCCTACTGCCAGCGGATCAACGACTCAGGTCACTAGCCGCATGCGGGCGACCCGACACGCCGGCTGAGCGCCGGAGTGCCCCTTCCGCGTGATGGGAGCACTCGGCGGGAATGCTCCTGCCGCGTGCGGCTGTCGCATAAGTCGGCCGGCGCGACGCCTCGGAAGTCGCCCAACTCGTGCAGTGCCTTCTATGAGAGCGCGCTGGCAAAAATCTCGCGCAGCTGGCGGGCCGAGCGGTCGACGTCGAACTCTTCCAGCACTTTCTCTCGCCCGGCGCGACCGAGCCGTGCCCCCAGGTCGGGATCGGCGATCAGCCGCTCGAGCGCGTCGGTCAGCTCGTCGAGTCGGCCGGGTGTAACGAGCAGGCCCGTGCGTCCCTCCTCCACAAGCTCGGGAATCCCCATGATTCGTGTGCTCACCACAGGCAGCTCGAACGCCATCGCCTCCATCAGGACCACGGGCAGCCCCTCGGCAAGCGACGGCAGACAGAAGAGGTCGGCCGAGCGATAGACGTCGCGGATCGCGTCCTGGCCGATGGCGCCGGCGAAGTGCACGCGGTCGGCGACGCCCAACCGGCGCCCAAGCTGCTCGAGCTGGGGGCGCTTCGGTCCGTCGCCGACGAGCGTCAGCCGCGCGTCCGCTCCCCGCTGCCGGAGCTCGGCGAGCGCCTCGATGAGCAGCGACTGGCCCTTGAGATGGACGAGCCGCCCGACGCACAGCAGGTGCGGTAGACCGCCTCCCTGCCGCGGCCCGTCGGATGAGAACGCTACAGGATCTATTCCGCAGCGCACCACGTGGATTCGGTCCCAGCGATCCTCGTCCGCGATCGTCATCAACTGGCTGCGACCGAAATGGCTAATCGCCTGCGTGAAACGCGCTCGCCGCATTTTCTCCGCCAGCCGGTTGAGGCGCACGTCATAGAACTCGACGGGACCGTGGATGGCCATGCTCCAACCCCACCCCTTGCCGCCGAAGCTGGCGACGAGAAGGGCGACGTCCGTCGCCGCATCAGCGAACTGGGCGTGTAGGTGTCGCACCTGCCTGCGCTCGGCCTCCCGCCACACCGTCACCGCCTCAGCGAAGTAGAACAACCCCCACAGTCGCCCGCGCAGCCCCGGGCTCGCGAGCCTCAATGCGCGCACGAGCGTCCGGAGGTAACGGGCAGGTCGCCGGGCGAAGGCCGCAACATGGGCGCCGACGAGGTCGGCGAACCGCAGGGGAAGGACAGCAAAGGTGGTAGCTGCCGCCCCGCGGTCGGCCTCCGAGAGCAACTCGGACGCAGGCGCCCGATGGATGGAGAAGGTCTCTACCTCGACGCCGAGGCGGCGTAGCGCTTCAACCTCGCGGAGGACGAAGGTGTGGGAGACCGCGGGGTAGTGGCTGGCCAGATATCCGATCCGCATCGCGACGGAGGCAGCGTATCCCGCTCACTGGGGGGCGATCGGTAGCGACGTCACTAGACCAAGGAGGGCGGGGAAGAACGGTCCACGAACTCCTGGTGCCAGAGCTCGAACATGAGCAGCGTCCAGATGCCCTGGGAGTGGTCCTGGACGCCGGCCGCGTGGTTGTCTAGCAGCTCACGAACATAGGGCTCGCGGAAGTAGCCGCGTCCCAGCGCACGCGAGTCGAGCAGGACGTCGCGCGAGAAGTCCCGCAGCTCACCGCGGAACCACGCGCCAATGGGCAGCCTGAAGCCGCGCTTGGGCGCGTCGAGGACCTCGTCCGGCACCCAGCCGCGGAGCGCTCGGCGCAAGACGACCTTCTTCTCGCGTCCCTGGACCTTGAGGTGGGCCGGGAGCGACGCCGCGAACTCCATCAGCTCGTGATCCAGCAGCGGCGAGCGCGCCTCGAGGGAGGAGGCCATGGTCGCGACGTCCATCTTCGCCAGCAGATCGTCGGGAAGGTAGGTCTGTACATCCACGTCGAGCATCACGTCGATCACCGAGTCCGCGCGCGACGCGCGCCACGGTTCGGCCATGACTTCGGACGCGAGGGATTCGCCTATCAGATCCTGGTACTCGTCCGTATAGAGCCGGTCGCGCCGAAGCCCGTTGAGCTCGGTCATGTAGGCGACGTAGCGATCGGCGCCCTCCATGGCCAGGGTCTCGGACATCCGGCGCACGCGGCTGCGCCAGGAGTCGATCCTGCCGCTCGGAGGCACGCGTAGGCCCGCCGCGGCGATCCCGCGCCGCAGCGGGCGCGGGATCCGCTCCAGCCGCGAGGAGGCCAGGTTGGCGACGTAGCGGCTGTACCCGGCAAAGCTTTCGTCTCCTCCGTCGCCGTTTAGCGCGACCGTCACGTGGCGCCTCGCCATCTCCGCGACGTAGAACGACGGGATCGCCGAGTCGTCCGCGAACGGCTCGCCGTAATGGCGCACGATCCGCGGGATGATTTCGAGCGCGCGCGGCTCCACGATCAGTTCGTGATGCTCGGTGGCGAACCGCTTCGCCACGAGGCGCGCCATCGGAAGCTCGTTGAAGGCCTCGTTCTCGAATCCGATCGAAAAGGTCTTGACTGGTCCGGACGAGGCCTCCGCCATGGCGGCCACCACCGCCGACGAGTCGATGCCACCGGAGAGGAACGCCCCCAGCGGCACGTCCGAGATGAGGCGCCGTGCGGTGGCGGCGCGGATGTGTTCGCGCAGTTCCGCATCGATCTCGCGGGGATCATCGACGCGGCGCTTGTGCGCGAAGTCCAACCGCCAATAGCGCGAGACCGTCGCGCGGCCGTCCTCGAAGAGGAGCGTGCAGCCTGGCGGCAGCTTGCGGATTGAGCGGAACGCGCTCATGGGCGAGGGCACCCAGCGGTAGGCCAGGAAGGCGTCCAGGGCCTGATGGTCGACGTCACGCGAGATCCGGTCGTCCTGCAAGAGCGCCGGGAGCTCGGAGGCGAAGGAGAGCTCTCCCCTGCGTTGGGCGTAGTAGAGCGGCTTCTTGCCCACCCGGTCGCGCGCGAGCAGCAGGCGGCGCCGGCGTGCGTCCCAGATCGCCAGCCCGAACATCCCGTGGAGCTGATGTACGAGCTCCTGACCCTCGTCCTCGTAGAGGTGGGCGATCACCTCCGTGTCGCTGTGGGTGCTGAAGTGATGGCCAGCGCGTTCGAGGCGCTCCCGTAGCTCGCGGTAGTTGTAGATCTCGCCGTTCAGGACGACCGCGACGGATCCGTCCTCGTTGAAGATCGGTTGGTCCCCGGTTGCCAGGTCGATCACCCGCAGGCGCTGGATGCCGAGGCCCACGCCGTCGTCGACGTGAAGGCCGCGCGAGTCCGGCCCGCGGTGCTCGAGCGCGGCGCACATGCGCTCGAGCAACGGCCGCGCGGCCGGCTGGCCGTCACTCCTAGCTTGTCCGACGATCCCGCACACGATGGCTCCTTTGGGCCCGCCGGAGGCTAACCGCTGTGACATCCTGCTGACCGTGCGGCGCCGCATAGCCTTCATCGACTACTTCGCCACCCACTACCGTCGGCGCCTCTACGAAGAGCTTGCACAGCGGATGGAGGTGGACTTCTACTTCTTCGCCGACGAGCGGGAGCGCTACTGGAATCGCAAGATCCCGCTCGTAGAGGCCGGCGAGTTTCGGAGGGTCGAGCTGCGCCGCTACCGGGTTGCGGGGGAGGCCGTCATGCCTGGCCTCGCCCTCGAGCTCAGCCCGCGCCGCTATGACGCAGTGGTGAAGTCGCTCAACGGGAAGCTCATGCTGCCCGTCGTCTACCTCGCCAGTCGGGCACGAGACGTGCCCTTCGTGCTCTGGACCGGCATGTGGCACCACCCGCGGACCACGTTCCACCGCCTGACACCACCGCTAACTGAGCAGATCTACCGATCGTCGGGGGCGATCGTCGCCTACGGCGAGCACGTCAAGCGCTTCGTCGTCGACACGGCGGGGGTCGACCCGAGCAAGGTCTACGTGGCCGGCCAGGCCGTGGAACCAGAGCCGTTCACGTCCGTACGGCCCTCGCGCAACGGGTCGGCGGAGGTGCTCTTCGTCGGCCAGTTCGAGGAGCGCAAGGGACTTGCGCACCTCCTGGGCGCCTTTGCGGCGCTGCCGGAGCTGCCCGCGAAGCTGCGACTCATCGGCAACGGCACGCTCGAGCCGGAAGTCTCGCGCCGCGCGGCGGAGGACGCGCGCGTGGAACTCTGCGGATATGTCCCCCAGGAGCGGCTGCCCGCGGAGCTCGCACGCTCGCGGTGCCTCGTGCTGCCCTCGATCACCACGGAGCTGGATCGCGAGCCGTGGGGCCTTGTGGTCAACGAGGCCATGCACGCGGGCGTGCCGGTGGTGACCACCGATGCGGTCGGGGCGGCAGCCGGCGGGCTCGTCGAGGACGGCCGCAACGGCTTCGTCGTCCCCGAGCGCGACGCGTGGTCGCTGGCGGTGGCTATCCGCAGGCTCGTCGAGGACCCGGCGCTGGCCACACGCCTCGGCGACCAGGCCCGCCAGGACGTCCAGCGCTTCGATCATCGTGCCATGGCCGACGCATTCGAGGCCGCGATTGAGCACGCGATCGCCGCCCGCCGATAGGCACCGGCGGTGTCGCGTGCTTCACGCGCGTCTTGCGCGGATCCAGAGGTGCCAGCCGAGCCGGCGACCGAGTCCTTGCACCCACGCACGCCGCTCCAGCCGCTCGCCCAGCGGATAGGCGCGGAGGTTCAGGAACCGGACTAGGGTTTCCACCTCCAGGAAGGCCGAGAACGTGCGCCGCATCCCCTCGGCTGTATAGGCCTTGGACAGCGGGTTGCCAGGCCCATCGGTGTTGTGGGACAAAGAGCGCCGGGTCCGCGAGGTACCGGATTCCGTGTTGACGCAACAGCTTGCGATGCCCGTCGAGGACCTCGAGCCCCTCGCCGGTCACGCGGGCGATGGCCCGGTCCGCGCCGGGCACGAGCAGGAGCGACGCGAGCAGGCGTCGGACGGCCATGATCGAGACGTAGAAGTTGAAGGAACCGCGGTGGTACACCATCACGATCGCCGTCCCACCCGGCCGCAGCACGCGGTGGAACTCGTCGATCGCACGCTGCGTCTCCGGCACGTGATGGATCACCCCCATTCGAGTACACGAGATCGAACGACGCGGAGGTTGTCCCGTAGTCCGTAGAAGTTGAGGTGGCGGTCCTCCCGCCTCGTCCGCTCGCGTTGCGAGCGTGACCGGCGCCAATCAAGTCCGCGAGGATAGGAGGACCGCATGGGGACCGTAGACCACGATGCCGACGAG
>JBBRYO010000191.1:0-5299 GCA_038237595.1 Candidatus Limnocylindrales bacterium
GAACACCAACGTGGTGCGTGCCTGGGACCAGGCCGTGCGCGACCTCGAGGCGTTGCGACTCGAAGATGCGGCCGTGGAGCGCGGCGTCTTCATCCCGGCGGCGGGCGTCCCGTGGTTCGTGACGCTCTTCGGGCGCGACGCCCTGGTGGTCTCGATGCAGGGCATCTCGGGCTTCCCCGAGTTCGCGTCAGGCGCACTGCGGCGCCTCTCACAGCTGCAGGCCAACGGCGACGACCCGGAACGCGACATGGAGCCCGGCAAGATCCCTCACGAGGTACGCCACGGGGAGCTGGCGCAGCTCGGGATCCTGCCCTACCAGCCGTACTACGGCACCCACGACGCCACCAGCCTCTTCATCATCGTCTTGGCGCACCTCTTCGACTGGCTCGGCGACCTGGACGTGCTCCGTCGCTACCTGCCAAACGCTGAGGCCGCCATGACCTGGATCGACCGCTGGGGCGACCGCGACGACGACCTCCTCCAGGAATACAAGACCCGCTCGCGCCACGGCTACTACAACCAGGGCTGGAAGGACGCCGAGGACGCCGTGCAGCACGCTGACGGAACGATCGCTCCGCTGCCGATCGCACTGTGCGAGCTCCAGGGATACGCCTACGACGCCAAGGTCCGGATGGCAGGCATGTACGAGTTGCTCGGCCGCGAGGCAGACGCCGAACGCCTGCGCAGCGAGGCCAGGCGCCTCTTCGAGCTCGTCAACGACCGCCTGTGGTGGGATGACGAGGGGACGTACTACCTCGGTCTTGACGGAGACAAGAAGCCGATCCGGACGGTGGCCTCCAACGCGGGGCACATGCTCTGGTCGGGCATCGTGCCGGCCGATCGGGCGCCGCGCGTGGTCGAGCGCCTGCTGGCGCCGGACATGTGGTCGGGCTGGGGCATCCGCACTCTCTCGTCGGACCACCCCGGATACAACCCGTTCAGCTATCACACCGGGTCGGTCTGGCCGCACGACAACGCGATCATCGCCGACGGGTTCCGCGGCTACGGCTTCGATCGCGAAGCGGCCAAGGTTGCGCGGGGAACGTTCGATGCGGCGGAACGCTTCCAGGTCAACCGCCTGCCGGAGCTCTTCGCGGGCCTGGCGCGCGAGCATGGCAGCTTCCCCGTCCAATATCTCGGCGCGAACGTGCCGCAGGCCTGGGCGGCCGGTGCGGTCCTCCGCTTGGTGGCCATCCTGGCAGGGATCGAAGCACGCTCGGGCCCGGACGGCTCACAGATCTTCGTTAATCCCGCGCTGCCCGACTGGCTCCCCTCGCTGCGGCTGTCGAACGTGCGGGCGGGCCGTGGCTCGCTCACCATCGCCTTCGAGGACGGCCGCGTCGACATCATCTCGAACACGACCGGCTTCCGCGTGGCGCCGGGCCCCGCGCGGAGCCGGCTCCACGAAGGTGCGGCCTCTCCGATCCCGGTCGAAGACGCCGAGGCACCGGCTCCCGCGCGCTGAAGGCCGTACCGAGGGTTCGCGCTACCCGGCCTCGCCACTCGCCCGCGGTTGAAGCCGAGACGGCCGGAGTACGACGGGGCTCGAACCGCGCAACCCAAATCTGGCCGCGCACACCGGCGGGTGTCAGGGAAGTGCCTGGGGGTGTCGGTGGTCGAATTGCCCGCCGCTGATGGGTACGCGCGGGTCTCGGCCGCCGGTGGCTTCGCGCCGGTCCAGGCCGCTGATAGGTTCGCTCGGGGTCCCGAAGCGGGTGGGGTCAGCCAGCCGCGGTCAGAGCGCGACGTGGTGCTAGGACGAGCCTCTCCCCGTTCCGGTCTGCGTCGATCGACGTGGGGCCCGTTTCGGGCTCGCGTGTGTCTTGGAGCTCCGGGCTGGCGTATTCGGCTTGCCCTGCGGGGCCTCCGGCACCTTGGCGGCCACCTTGTCGAAGTCCTTCTCCAGGTCTGCAAGCTCCTTCTCGGTGTCCTTGTCCGCGAGGATGACCTGGTTGCGTGCGCGGTCATTGGCCAGGATCAGCTCGTCGAGCTTGAGCTGGATCGCCTTGGACTCGCGGTTCTGGCTGGTCTGGATGACGAAGACCATCAGGAACGTGATGATCGTGGTGGTCGTGTTGATGACCAGCTGCCAGGTATCGCTGAAGCCGAAGATCGGGCCGGTGAGCGCCCAGACGACGATCAGCCCCACCGCCAGCATCAGCGTCCAGGGCGTGCCGACGACCTCCGTGATCGCATCCGACAGGACGCGGAATCGATCCGAGAAGCTCCTCGGTCCGGCGCCCTTGCCGGTCTGCCGGTTGCGCTTGCGGTCGGCCATGCGGGCGATTAGACCACGGTCCCGAACAGCCCCGCGATGCCCGCGCTATCGGTCGGCATGACGACTGGGGTTACATCTGTCGAATATCTGCTTGACGTACAGCTCCGGAGAAGATGACCCTGTCCGCCACGAACCGGCACACGAAATCCACCTGGGGTAGACACGCTCCTACAGCTACTACGGCTTCCACGGCTCCGCCGGCCCGCCATTCTCTTCGTCGGCGCGCTCGTCACGCAGCTGCTCCTACCGACTCGTACCGGGCCGATCCGGGCGACGTCCGGGTTTCCGTGGAGCGGCTCGGGAACCGCACGATCTGATCGATCAGATCCGGCGCCACTCCAGCGTGCCGTCGGCGCGGTCGACCGGCTCTACGCCCATCTCCAGCAGGCGGGCACGGAGCTCGTCGGCGACGTCGTAGTCCCTCGCCTCTCGCGCGGCGGCGCGCTCCGTGAGCAGGCGAACGACCTCGGCCGGCAGGGCTTCGGCCTCTTCGTTCGGCTGCCAGGCGCGGTGCAGGTCGAGGCCAAGCACGGCGTCCGCGTCCAGGACGAGCCAACGCTTCTCGTCGGCCGGCAGGTCCGCGCGGAGCGTTTCGCGGACCGCGGCGAGCGCGACCGGCAGGTCGAGGTCATCGTCGAGAGCCGCCACGAAGCGCTCGTGCAGCGCGTGCCCGGCCGAGCTCAGGGGCACCTCCGGCGAATGGGCACGGTCCCGGATCGGGTAGTCCGGCAGCCCGGCCGAGCCGTGTCCGGCGGGGTGGTTCGCCTCGCCATCGGGTCGATCGCCGGCGGGTCGTGCCTCGAGCACCTGCGGCGCAGCCCAAGGACCCGAGGACGGCGGCGGCCCCAGCGCCCGGAGCCGTGACCGGAGCGAGCCGAGCGCCGACGCCGCCGCGCGCAGAGACTCGTCCGAGTAGTCGAGCGTGTGCCGATAGCGCGAGGTGAGCGCCAGGTAGCGAAACGCGAGGGGGTCGATGCCCTCGTCCGCGAGCTCGGTCACGCGCTGGAAGTTTCCGGCCGACTTGGCCATCTTGCGACCCTTCATCAACAGGTGCGCGCCGTGGACCCAGGTCGCCGCCGGCACGAACCCCGTCACGGCCGCCGACTGGGCGATCTCGTCCTCGTGGTGCGGAAAGATGTTGTCCACCCCGCCGGTGTGGATCTCGAACTGGTTGCCGAGGTACGTCATCGACATCGCCGAGCATTCGAGGTGCCAGCCCGGGAACCCGTCGGCCCAGCGGGCCGTGGGCCACCTGAGCATGCGGCCCTCGCGCGCGTGCTTCCACAGCGCAAAGTCGGCGGGATCGCGCTTGTCCTGCTCGACCTCGACGCGGTGGCCCTCGCGCAGCTCGTCGAGCGTGTTGCCGCTCAGGTGGCTGTAGCCGGGAAAGGCGCCGACGTCGTAGTAAACGGTGCCGTCCAGTGTCGCGTAGGCGAACCCAAGGTCCACGAGCTTCTCGGCCAACGCCACCATCGAGGGGACGTGGTCGGTGGCGCGGGGAAAGCGGTGGGCCGGCAGGATGTTGACGGCCGCCTCGTCGGCGTGGAAGGCCGCCTCGTAGTAGTCGGCGATCTCGCGGGTGGTCTTGCCTTCCATCTCGGCGGCGATGAGCAGGCGGTCCCCGCCCTGATCGCGGCGCGTCTCGCATGTGGCCGACGTCGGTGATGTTCTTGACCTGGAGAACCTCCGAGCCGTGGTAGAGCAGGACGCGCCGGATCAGGTCGGCGAGCATGAAGCTGCGCAGGTTGCCGACGTGGGCATAGCGGTACACCGTCGGGCCGCAGGTGTAGATCCGGATGCGTGCCAGGTGGCCGGTCGCGGCAGGTTCGAGCGGCACCACCGGCTCGACGGTGCGCGTCAGAGTGTTGCGGAGGCGCAGCGTCACTCTGGCATCATCGCCCGATGAGCCCGCGCACGCAGCCGGCCGACGGCGAGTTCCATTACCGCCACCCGATCGAGGTGCGCTTCGTGGACACGGACGCGCTCGGCCACATCAACAACGCCACGTACCTGAGCTACTTCGAGGCGGCGCGGGCGGGCTATTACCAGGCGCTGATGGGCACGCCCTTCGGGACCGGCGAGGGCGCCGATCGCTACACCTTCCTCATCGCCGAGGCGAGTCTCCAGTACCGCGTGCCTGCCTTCTTCGGGGAGCCGATCGTCACCGAGTGCCGCGTCGCGTGGACGAGCCGCTCATCGTTCGGGCTCGAGTACCGGGTCGTCGCGGAAGGATCCGAGATCGCGCCGGCGCGACTGGTCGCTGACGGCGAAACAGTCCAGGTCATGTATGACCTCAAGCGCGAGCGCGTCACTCGGATCCCGGCCGAGCTCATGGAGCGCTTCGCCGCCTTCGAAGGCCGCGAGATCCCGGCCCTGCCCAAGCGAGTGTGACCAGGCAGCAAGGGGAGCGGCTGCGGCCGCGACGGGTAAACCAGCCATATGTCCACCTGCGTGGCGCTATCAAGACCCTTGAATGTGGCGAGGTCCTAATGGGCCCGATTCGTGCCCGAATACGAGCCATACGTTCTCCGGGTGGACATATGGCCGAAATCGGGACTCGCGAGAGACGTCACGGCGGTGGACTCCTTGACAACGCGCCGCGGGTGGACATATGGGTGTGCGATCCGGCGCCTGAAGGAAAAGCAGCCAACCCCGCTTCTTTCCGCCCGATCAGGCGGGGTCCAGCTTCCAGTTCGGCTCGCGATACGGCAACCGGACCTCGGCTGCATCGGGCTCGAACCACGCGAGCTCCTGCGCCAGCCCGACCACGTCACCCAAGACCAGCAGGCACGGCCGTTGATACGGCAGGTCCAGCGGTGTCGCGATGAGCGTGGCCAGGTCGCCGGTCCAGACGAACTGCGTCGGGAGGCTCGCGTCGACGATCAGCGCGGCGCCCGTCGACCCAGCGCGTCCGGCCGAGCGCAGGCGATCGGCGACCGTCACGGCCTCGGAGCCGGCCATGAACAGCACGACCGTGTCCAGCCGGGCGATCGCCTCCCAGTCGATGGCCACACCGTCCGA
>JBBRYO010000192.1:0-5251 GCA_038237595.1 Candidatus Limnocylindrales bacterium
ACTGCAACATGCACTTGAAGCGACCCTCCGTTGTTTGGCTGACCGCGCTGGCTCTCGTCATGACAGTCGTCGCCTGCGCAGGAGGTAGCGGGGCTGGGGCATCGCCCTCCCCGATGGCAGGCCAGCCCACGAGCGGATCCGACGCCGGGTCGGGTGGCCAGGTCGTGAACGTCACTCTCGTTGATGCGTTGCGCATCGAGCCCGCCCAGATCGCGGTTCGAGCCGGTCAGGTCGACTTCGTCGTGACCAATACCGGGACGGCGGAGCATGAGTTCTTCATTGGCGATGAGGCTGCGCAGGCACAGCATGAAAAAGAGATGTCACAGGGCGGGATGGCCATGGATGAGCCTGACGGAATCTCGGTGGCGCCTGGGGCCACAAAGACGTTGAGCATGTTTCTTTCCTCGGCCGGGATCCTGGTCGGCGGCTGTCACGTCAGCGGCCACTATGCCGCCGGAATGAAGACGCAAATCACGATCAGTGGCTGACCCTGTCGCGTCAGAGCCCGACTCCAACGTGCCGCGCGAAAGCGGCGGACCCGAGCCGGCCGTAGCGCGAGGAGCGACTGATCCTGACGCCAGCCGCTGGGCTCGGTGGACTCGCTTCCCGGCACGCGCGGAGGTGCTCACGATCATCGGCATCACCATAGTGGGCATTGCCATCGCATACGGCGTGACACGACCGATCGAGCCTCCCGCGGCGTCGGCGTCGACCGGGCTCGGAACCTCCTTCTATCGCATCGGCGCGGAGACCCAGGGGGTTGCCATTGGCCAACGCGCGCCTGATTTCACCGGCCAGCAGGACGGGCGAGACGTGCAGCTTACCGACCTCGACGGCCGGCCGATCTCCTTGAGTTCGCTGGCGGGCCACCCCCTGTGGGTCAACTTCTGGGCGACGTGGTGCCCGCCATGCCAGTCGGAGACCCCGGACCTCGAGGCTGTCGCGCAGGCCCACGCGGCAGATGGATTGGTGCTGCTCGCGATCGACGTGCAGGAGCCGGCGGGCGTGGTGCGCGCCTACGTCACCCAATACGGCCTGACGTATCAGATCGGCCTGGATACGACCGCAGCCATCATGCAGCGATACGGCGTCTTCGGACTCCCGACGCACTACTTCATCGACCGGCAGGGACTCATCCGCGATCGCTTCTTCGGGCCACTCTCGCGCGCGGAGATGGAACGCCGCGTCGCTGCCATCGAAGCCCCGTAACTCGGCGGGTCTTTAGACATGCATGATGGAGCAGAGACACAAGCGCGCATGTTTTCGGGCCGAGGAAACGCATGACTGACATCCGGCTGGGGCCCTTCGGGCCGTTCGCGTGGATCGACCTCATCGTGCTCGGTTGGTTTGCCTTGACTGCCCTCTCGGTGGCCTATGTGGCGTGGGATGCGGTCCGCCACAACCCCGAGATGAAGGTCATGAAGCTGGGCTGGGTCCTCGTGACGGTGTACCTCGGCCCGCTTGGTCTCGGGCTGTACGTGCTGGCGTGCAAGGAACCCGTGGCAGGCACGCATGAGCGCTTCATCACACCGCTGTGGAAGCAGGCGCTGGGCTCCACGATCCACTGCGTGGCGGGGGATGCGACGGGCATCATCGTCGCCGCAGCCGTCACGGCGTTGCTGGGACTGCCGATGGGCATCGACCTCCTGGTCGAGTACGCAGCCGGCTTCGCGTTCGGCCTGCTGATCTTCCAGGCGCTCTTCATGAAGGACATCATGGGTGGTTCATACCGCCAGGCAGTGCGACAGACCGTCCTTCCGGAATGGCTCTCGATGAACTTCATGATGGCCGGCATGTTCCCGACCATGGTGATCCTGATGATGGGCCGGGACATGCGCGCCATGGATCCCACGCAGCCCGTGTTCTGGGGTGCCATGTCGGTGGCCGTGGCCGTTGGCCTCGCGGTGGGATACCCCGTCAACACTTGGCTGGTCCAGAAGGGCCTCAAGCACGGCATGGGCACCGTCCGCGCACTTGGCATGGGCGGTCACTCGATCGAGTCGGAGCGCGAGCGCTGGGCGGGACCGGCGGAATCCGCGCCGCGATCTGCCAATTCCCCGGCCAAGCCCGCAGAGGTCGGCAAGCCCAGCGAGACGAAGCCTATGCCGGCGCGCCCGATGGCTGGCATGAACCATGGCGGCATGACGATGCCGCGGGACCCGGAACCGGCGTTCCGCCCGACCGGGGCGCAGAAGACCGCGTGGGCGATCCTCTCGGTCATGAGCCTGCTCTTGACCGCGGCGTACTCGGCCGAATCGGCGAATCTCGGCGTGTCGGCTCGGGACGTTCGCGGCGTGGTCATGCCGCCGGGCATGGTGATGGCGCGCGACATGCCGCCCGAAGCAATGCGCGACATGTCCGCAGTCGATCTGACGCAGGTGGCATACCGCGCTCCCGCCGACGCCCGTGGCGATCAGCCGCTTCAACCACGGATCGAGAACGGCGTGAAGGTCTTCGATCTCGACGCGTCGGTTATCAACTGGAACATCCTGCCCTACGAGCAGGTGGCTGCATATGCGTTCAACCGGCAGGTACCAGGTCCGCGAATAAGCCTGGCCCAGGGCGACCGCGTGCGCATCAACGTGACCAACCACCTGCCCGTGTCCACGAGCGTCCATTGGCATGGCCTCATCGTGCCGAATGCCTTTGACGGACCCGCAGGAATCACGCAGGCCCCGATTGAACCGGGAGGCTCATACGCCTACGAGTTCACGGTCACGCAAGCGGGCACCTTCTTCTACCACTCCCACGACCATGCGGATCGCGAACAGGCGCTGGGCCTGTACGGAGCGTTGATCGTCACCCCGTCGGATCCTTCGGCGGAGCCGATTGTTACCCAGGACGTCGTCATCCAACTCCAGGAATGGCTCGAGCGGGACGGCTACACCTACCCGGCCATGCCCATGGAAGGGGGAATGCCCAACTTCTTCACCATCAATGGCAAGGCCTACCCTTCGACTGACGTGATCCAGGCGAAGGTGGGCGACCGGATCCGTTTTCGCTTCATCGGTAGCAATACCGTGTTCATCCATCCGATGCACATCCACGGGGGTCCGTTCGAGATCGTCGCGACGGACGGAAGCCCGGCGCCCGCTGGGGCAATTTTGACGAAAGACACGGTCGATGTCGGACCAGGCGAGCGATATGACGTCATCTGGACGGCCCGCGAACCGGGAAAATGGCTCCTTCACTGCCATATCAACCACCACACCACCAATGACAACGTGGAGGAGCAGGGCGGTGGCGGACTGACGATGATCATCGACGTGAGCCAATGAGCGAAGTCAGCCGGAGGCCGCAACCCGGCGCGCTCGACACGCTGACGAGGCTCACCGACGCGCGACTGCTTGGACCGTTAGTCAATTTGCTCTCACGCGCGGGCGAGGCCACTTGGCGCACCCTGACCAACGTCCGTTTCGCGATCCTGCAGATCACGCTGCTGGTCATCACCGGTGTCATCGGGTCGCTCGTGCGCCAGGTCCCATCGTCGACCCTGCACGATCCTGTCGCCTACGCGGCCGAGATCGCGGACATGCACCGTCGCTGGGACGGGATCGCTCCCTTCGGAATCCACATGGGTCCGTCCATGGTTGAACTGTTCAACAGCCTGGGCTTTTTCAGGATCTTCAGTGCTCCCTGGTTCGTGTTTCTCCTCACGCTTCTTGTCATCAGCATCGTCTGCTGCACCCTGAACCGCCTTCCGAAGATGTGGCACGACGTCAGCAGGATCTCGGTGATCCAGCCGCCCGAATTCTTTGCTGCTGGCCTTCCGAATCGCACGGAGCTATCCGAGGCGACCGTCGCGCCAGACAACGTCGCGATGGCACTGAGTTCGAAGCACTTCAAGGTGCGCCAATTGGGTCCCGAGGTCGACGGCACGGTGCATGTCTACGGCGACCGCAACCAGTACATGAAGCTGGCCACGCTGCTCACCCATCTCGGGCTGATCCTGTTCCTGATCGGGGGCGCCGTGACGGTCACCCTGGGCTACGAGACCGTGGTCTTCGTCGGCGATGGCCAGGTGGCACCGGTACAGCCGGTAGGCACAGCGCACAACCTCCTGGTCAAGAACGTCCACTTCTCCGCCCCGCAGCTGCCGAACGGCGCATTCGCAGATTTCAGCACGGATATCGAGGTGTTCCAGGATGGCCAACTCATCGCGCGCAAGACCATCCGCGTCAATGATCCACTGGAGGCCGGAGGTTTCGTGTTCCACCAGAACACGTTCGGGCCAAGCGTCGTGCTCCGGATCTTCGATTCGGCTGGACGGCTCACCTGGAACGGCCCGGTGATTCTGGCTGGCGCGCTGCTCGGCCGGCCGCAGGGATACCTCACCATGCCAGGCTCTGATGTGGGGCTCCTGATCGTGCTGGACAAGCGCCAGGACGGGGTCTCACAGCTGGCGCTCGAAGGGCTGGGCCCCGCCGCTCCCGACGGTACTCCAGATATTCGCTTCGTCGTTCCGGTCACGATGGGGGGCGGGACCAACCCGTCCGAAACGTCCGGTTACACGATTGTGTGGGATCGTGCGGAGGCGTGGACGGGCATGGTCGTCAAGAAAGATCCCGGGCAGGGTTTCATCTGGCTGGCGTTCGGATTTCTGATCATCGGGCTCATCATCACCTTCTACTTCCCTCGCAGGCGCGTCTGGGCGCGCTTTTCCGACGGTCGCGTGCAAATTGCGATGCTCGCTGACCGGTACGTGGATGTGCGGCGCGAATTTGGAACGCTCGTGGACGATCTCGGCACGGGTTCGTCCCGTTGGGCGGACGCGCGCTGGAAGAGCCGGACGTTGATAGCCACCATCGTCAAACGGGTGATACCCAGGAAGGCGGACTACGCTGGTCGCGATCGTGAATAACGTGTCGACGGGCCTGCGTGGTGGCCAACCGCGAGAGAGCGATCAGCCGGGCGAGCACGGAGCTGGAGGCGGCGGCAGCCTGCCCCCGATCGCCTTCGCTGCCCTCCATCCGACCACACCCAATCCGTCCGTGATCGCCCCACCCCACCAGCTGCGGTGCTCGACCGTCGGGACCGCGCCATCAGCCCGCCGACACGGTGATTACGGGCCCAAGCTACCCGAGTGCCGGAGCGTCGGTGGATCCGGGCTTACGCAGACTCCATCTTCTAGCTGTGATTCACGAATAGGTTGTTGACAAACGAGAGCCTCCCAAGGCTCGGTGTGGGTATCCAGCTCACATCGAATGGGAGGCTCTCGTGGCACATCCTGGGGCGAAGCTGACGCCGCTCG
>JBBRYO010000193.1:0-5240 GCA_038237595.1 Candidatus Limnocylindrales bacterium
GCGGCCGGGCAGATCCGCGAGTTCGGTTCGCTGGTCCAGCAGTCGCTGCGGCTCCTCCTGTACGTGACGATCTGGATCACGGCGGTCGGCATCGTGCTGCGGCGCGAGACGGTCGAGCTGCTGTTCGGCGGCGGCTTCGACGAGCAGGCGCTCGCCCTGACCTCCAACGCGCTGCTCTTCTTTCTGCTGGGACTGCCCGCCAACTGCCTGAACGTCGTCCTGGCGCGCGCCTTCTACAGCGATCGCGACACGCGCACGCCGGTCGCGGTGGCAGTGCTGTCTGTGGTCGTCAACGTCGTCGTGTCGCTGGTGACGGTCGGCTCGATGGGGCTGGCCGGCCTGGCGCTCGGCATCGCCCTCGGCGGCTGGACCGACACCGTGATCCTCTCGACCATCCTGTGGCGCAGGACGCGCGCCATCGATATCCGCTCCATCGTCTCGGGCACGCTGATCTTCAGCGCCGGCTCGCTTCTCTCGGCGCTGGGGGTGATCGTGACGGTGCGCGCCCTCGAGGAGAGCGTGGGCCTCAGTCCGGGTCGCTTCGTCCTCGCCTTCGAAATGGCGATCGCGGCGGCGGTCGCGGTCGTCATCTACCTGCTGTACAGTCGATTGATGCGCATTCCCGAGATGACCCGGGTCCTCGGGTTGCTCCGTTCGGCGTTGCCCCACCGTCGAGCACCTCACGCTTGAGCACCCCGCATTTGAGCACGCTCGCGCACCGTCGGTTGAGCGGCACGGCGGCCATCGGCGCGGAGTGAGCGGTTCGAGTCCGGTCCGCGTCGCGTCGGTCAGCGAGACCGCACCTGACGGCTGGGACCGCGATACGGTCGCGGCGCCGGGAGGCAACGTGATGCAGGGAACGTGCTGGGCAGCGCACCGCCACGCCCAGGGCGCGCGTCCCACCTTCGTGACCTTCACCGACGGCCGCGCCGCGCTCCTCATCGCGCGCCGCCAGCGCGGCCTTCGCGGCCTTTCCGCAGCGTGCCGGAAAGGCCCCATCCACGCCGGCGACGCGCCCGAGGCGATCGTCGCCCGCTCGGCTGCCCTGGCTGCGATGCTGCGAGACGATCGTGCGACGGACCTCTTCGTCGACCCGGAGATCGACCGGTCGGCTTCGTACGAGGCGGCCATGGAGCGTGCCGGGTTCGCGGTCACCGACGACGCACAGCCATCGATCCACGTGATGCGCCTCGCGTTGCCGGCGGGTTGTACCGAGGCCGAGCTGTTCGCCACCCTCGGCAAGACGACGCGGCAGCGCGTCAACGCGGCCGAGAAGGCAGGCATCCGGGTGCGTATCGACGAGGGAGGCGATCGGCTGGGCGAATTCGCGGCGCTGCTCGGGGAACGCGGCCGCGAGCTTGGCTTCCATCTCGGTGCCGAGTTCGGCAGCATGGCCTTCACCGGCCTGCTCATCCGCGCCGGCCAGGCGCGCCTCTACGTTGCCGAGCACGAGGATGACCTCGTGGGCGGGCTGCTGGTCTACCTCCAGGGCGGCACGTACTCGACGGCCCACTCGGCCGACAGGGTTGACCTGCGCCACACCTATCCGGGCACCATGCACCTCGTGCGCTGGACGATCATCCGCGATGCGCTGGCGGCGGGCGCGCCGTGGATCGATCTCGGAGGCGTGGACCTGCCGGGTCACCGCGAGCCACCGGGGTCAGCCGAGCCGACGTACGGCCTCTACGAGCACAAGCGCGGCTTCGGCGCAGTCTGGACGGCCCGAGAGCCGGCCCGGCGCATCGTGCTGCGACCGTGGATGGACCGCGTCGCCTGGCTGGGTCGCGACGTTGCTGCCCTGCCGGCGCGCCTCCGCCCGCGCGAGCGGGCGCCGTGACGACGGTCGCGGAGGGAGCGGCACCCGTGGCCGAGGTGGCGACAGTCGAGAAGCTGCGTCGTGACGACGCGGCCTGGGACGCGTTCGTGGCGGCTTCCCCGCTCGGCTTCCACACGCAGCTCTCCCCGTGGGCGCGCGTCAAGGCCGCCAACGACTGGAGCGCGCTCCGCGTGGTGGCCGACGGCGGCTCGGGCCCGATCGGAGCACAGGTGCTGGTGCGGCGCGTGGGGCTCGGACCGTTCGCGCTCGGCTATGCGCCACGTGGCCCGGTCGCCACGACCTGGGACGAGGCCAGCATTGCAGCGTTCGGTGCCGCACTCCGGCGGACCGCGAAGCGGCTGCGGCTTACCCACGTCACGGTCGACCCGCCGCTCGAAACCGACGAGGGGCGCGCCCTCTTCGCCGGCGCCGGCTGGCGCGCCGCGGACGACGTCCAGCCGAAGCGCACGCGCGAGGTGCCGCTGGGGAGGCCGGAGGAGGAGCTCTGGGGCGAGCTGCGCTCCAAGTGGCGGCAGTACGTCCAGAAGGCGCGGCGCTCAGGCGTGGTGATCACGAATGGAGGCCGCGACGACCTCGAAACCTTCTACGAGATCTTCGTCGACACCGCGCGCCGCACCGGCTTCATCCCGCGCACGCTCGATTCATATCGGGAGGTGTGGGACGCCTTCCAGCCGTCAGGCGCCGCGCAGCTGCTGTTCGCGCGGCTGCCCGGCGGGGAGGCGGTTGCCACTCTGTTCGTGCTGCGATGCGGCCGGCGCGTCGTCGAGCCATACGGGGGCATGACCCCCTCCGGCGCGGAGTCGCGCGCCAACTATCTGCTCAAGTGGGAGGCGATCCGCCGCGCCGCGGAAGACGGGGCGGCCGTCTACGACATGTGGGGCCTCGCCCACGCCGGCATCGAGCAGTTCAAGACCGGGTTCGGTGGGCGTGAGGCGAACTACATCGGCGCGTTCGACCTCGTCACCCTGCCATTGCTGCGCGACGGGATCGTGCACGGGCGACGACTCTACGTCCGGCTGGCTCGGCGTCGGTATGCGGCGCGCGAAGGGACCGCGTCCATCCCCGCCGACGGCGCGTGACCAGGCCGACGCCCCATCCGCTCGGGGCCCTGATCGGGCTGCTCGAGGCCCGCGGACGGCTGCGATCGGTGCTCTCCGCCGGCGCCGCCTCTCCGGCCGATATGAGCGTCCGCGGCGTGACGATGGATTCGCGCAGTGTGGCGCCGGGCTCGTTATTCGTGGCGGTCCCGGGTCGCCACGTGGACGGCCACGAGTTTGCGCCGGCGGCCGTCGCGGCCGGGGCCGTCGCGCTGGTGGGGGAGCGGGCGGTGGCCGGCGTGGCGGTGCCGCAGCTCCTGGTGCGAGGCGTGCGCCCGGCACTCGCCCTCGCGGCGGCATGGGTGCACGACTTCCCCAGCACCAACCTCGGCGTGGTCGGCGTCACCGGCACGGACGGCAAGACCACGACGTCGTACCTGGTGCGCGGCATGCTCGAGGCGTGCGGCTACCCGACCGGCATGATCGGCACGATCGACGTCGTCGCCGGCGGGCAGAGCCTGGGAAACGCGGCTCGCACGACCACGCCGGAGTCGCCCGAGCTCCAGGCGCACCTCGCGGCCATGCTGGCCGCCGGCGATCGGTTCGTCGTGGTCGAGTCGACGTCACACGGACTGGCAGCCGACCGCGTCGCGGAGATCGCCTACGACGTGGCGGTCCTGACCAACGTCACGAGCGAGCACCTCGAGTTCCACGGCAACCTCGAGGCGTACCGCGCCGCCAAGCGGCGGCTGTTCGAGTGGGTCGGCCCGAGCGCGGGCAACCCCGACAAGAGCTGGGGCAAGCACGCCGTCCTCAACCTCGACGACCCGATTTCCGTGGACTACGGACGAGCTGCGCGCGATGCCGGTGCGACGGTGATCACGTACGGCGCCGACCCGACGGCCGATGTCCGGCCAAGCACGGTGCGCGAGGACGCAGCCGGGATGCGAGTGGGCATCACCACGCCGCGCTGGCGTGCCGACGTGACGCTCCGACTGGCCGGCCGCTTCAACGTCCACAACGCGCTCGCGGCCGTCGCGGCAGGGGAGGCGCTGGACCTCGATCCCGAGAAGATGCGCGCCGGACTTGCCGCCGTGGAGGGCGTGCCGGGTCGCATGCAGCGGGTGGAGGCAGGGCAGCCGTTCCGCGTCGTGGTCGACTTCGCGCACACCGCCGAGTCGCTTGCCAAGGTGCTCGACAACCTGGCGCCCTTTGCGGCCGCAGGTGGCGGCGGCCTGATCGTCGTGTTCGGGTCGGCCGGCGATCGGGACACGCAGAAGCGGCCCGATATGGGCCGCGTGGCGGCCGAGCGGTGCCGTCTCATCGTGATCACCGACGAGGATCCGCGGGGCGAGGACCGAATGGCGATCCTCGACGAGATCGCGGCGGGGGCCGAATCGCGCGGGCGGCGCCGCGGGCAGGACCTGCTCCTCATCGCGGATCGCCGCGAGGCGATCGCGCGTGCCCTGGGGGCCGCCGGCCCAGGCGACGTGGTTCTGCTCACCGGCAAGGGCCACGAGAAGACGATGGAGATGCCTGACGGCGCGGTCCCCTGGGACGAGGCCGGCGTGGCGCGCGAGGTTCTGGCCGAACTGGGGTATCGCCACTCGGGGGCATAGCCCGATTGGGTCACTGCCGAACAGCCTCTCGTACCTCTAGGGTCCCGGTGTGGCGTGCCTGCGCCGTTCGCGATCCAGCGGCCGCACAGGGCTTCTACTTTGCGCGCCCCCTCGAGCCTGCCGCGATCCAGGTGCTGTTGGAGAAGGGCAGCATCCTGACCGGCCCCGCCGAGATCGAGCGCGAGGTGCCACTGCGCCGTGCGATCGCCGGTGGCAGCTACGTCGAGGGCATCAGGGCCCTCTGGGCCGCCCTCCACCCACAGCGAATTGCGGGCTTTGTTGTCGAAAGGCAACGACCAGCACTTCCTCCTACGTGAGGTGGGTGGAACTGCTCGCAGCTTGCCCTCAGAGGAGGCGCCCGGCAACAGCTGGTCCGACAACAGCTGGGCAACGACTGGACCGGCAACTCGTGGTCCGGCAACTCCTGGTTCGGCAACAGCTGGTCGAACGACAACTGGTCCTCGTCCGGCTGGAACCGAGATCGACAAACCTGGAGCGAACTGCCGAAGGGCGGCCCCACGTGGACCCCGCCTTTCGGTTTTCAGCAGTAGAGCGTCTGCGAGTCGTGGATCGCTGTGTTCCGCGACGGGTCGTACTGCGGGGCCTCCGCTCCGATCCGGTTGAACAGCGCCGTTGACAGGTGCCGGATGGTCGCATCCGGTGACCAGGCACCCTGGTTGCTGAGCAGCACGATCGTGGCCCCTTCGCGCGGGAAGTACCACATCGCATCGTTGTAACCACGCAAGC
>JBBRYO010000194.1:0-5238 GCA_038237595.1 Candidatus Limnocylindrales bacterium
ATCTTCACGGTTCGACCGGACAGCTCGCACCCGACGCAGATCACCTTCGATTCGACGGGACACTCGTCAGCTCCCGCCTGGTCGCCGAATGGGAGGCAGATCGCTTTCTCCGGCGATCAGTCCGGAGAGTGGCAAATCTACATCATGCGCAACGATGGCAGTCATCGTCGGCAATTGACATTCCAAGCCGGAGTTGATCACCTGAACCCGAGGTTTTCCCCTGACGGTCATTGGATCACGTTCGGCGCGTGCCGGTCGGGCCAGCCATGCTCGGTTTATGTCATGAAGTCAGATGGGACTGGCTCCAGGCGGTTGACGAATCCGGTCTGGAACAGTGGGGATCCCACGTTCTCGCCCGATGGAAAGCAGATTGCCTTTGACACCAACAAGGGCGGTCTGGTCTCCGCGATCTGGGTCATGGATAGGGATGGCAGCCACCAGCATCGACTGACCTCACCTCTCTTCGAGGGCTTCTACCCCGACTGGTCGCCGGATGGCGCCCACATCATCTACACGAGCAACTGTTGCCTGCCTCGCAGCCAGATCTGGCGCATGCGTGCCGACGGGAGTCACCGGACGCAGCTTACGCACTTCCCGAAGGGCCACCAGGGCGGTTTCGCAACGTATTCTCCTGATGGCAGGAAGATCGTGTTCGTTGCCGACGTCAAGCACCCCGACGTCTGCTGCAGCGACCTGTTCGCGATGCGAGCCAACGGCACGCACGTCCATCGGGTCGTTGCCGATCAACCAGGGGTGTTCCTGTCCGATTGGGGCTCCTCGCCCTGACGAGCCCGCGTGCGCCCGCACGACCGGGCGGTCGAGCGTGGGTGCGGCCCGATGGCGGCCAGGAGCTGGGCGGACCCGGACCGCAGACGTGATTCGCGGCGGTCGGCGGCTGCTATAGTTGCCTCTCACTGACGACGCGGGGAGTGCCCGCCATCGCCAGAGGAGGAGCCGATCGCCAGAGGCGGCGTCGCCGGTCCTGTGAGGCCGGCACGCGACCAGATGCGTGCTTTACTCCCCACCGGGGAGCCGACGGGGTCAATCTATCCAGGTCCCAGCCCGCAGCGGACTGGGGCCATTGCACGTTCAGGGGCAAGTGCAGGGGTGCGTGCCTGATGCCCGCGACCGTGGTCGTCGGCCTCCAGTGGGGCGATGAGGGCAAGGGCAAGACCACCGACCTGCTGGCCGAGTCGGTCTCGATCGTCGTGCGCTACCAGGGCGGCGACAATGCCGGGCACACTGTCGTCATCGGCGACGAGATCTTCAAGCTCCACCTTGTCCCGAGCGGCGTGCTCCACCCCCACATCACGCCGGTGATCGGCAACGGGGTCGTGGTCAACCCGCGCACGCTGCTCGACGAGATGGCGATGCTCGCGGATCGCGGCGTGAATCCGTCGCGCGTCCGGGTCAGCCGCGCGGCGCACGTGATAATGCCGTATCACGTCGCGCTTGATGGGGCGGCGGAGGCAAGGCTCGCCGGCGAGGAGATCGGCACGACACGGCGCGGAATCGGTCCCGCCTACGCCGATCGTGCCTGGCGGATCGGCGTGCGGATGGGGGACCTCCTCGATCCGCACGGGCTTCGGGTCAAGCTGAGCCGCGTGCTGCCGGACCGGAATGCAGTCCTCCAGGAGACGTACGGCCTGCCGCCGTTCGCACTGGACGACCTGGTGGCGGAGGCCGTCGAGTGGGGCGTGCGGCTTCGCGACTACATCACGGACACGACCCTCCTGATCCAGGACGCCCTCGCGGAGGGTCAGCACGTGCTTCTCGAAGGTGCGCAGGGCACGCTCCTCGACCTCGACCACGGCACATACCCCTACGTCACGAGCAGCAACCCGGTCGCGGGCGGGGCATGCACCGGCGGCGGTGTCGGACCGCTCCAGATCGACCAGGTGATCGGAGTCCTCAAGGCCTATTCCACCCGCGTCGGCTCGGGCCCCTTCCCGACCGAGCTCGACGACGGCATCGGCAAGCATCTGCTCGAGAAGGGCCGCGAGTTCGGCACGACCACGGGGCGCCGGCGCCGATGCGGCTGGTTCGACGCCGCGCCCCTGCGCTATTCGGTCGCGGTGAACAGCGTGAGCAGCATCATGCTCAACAAGATCGACATCCTCTCCGGCCTCCCGGAGATTCAGCTCTGTACCGGCTACCGTGTCGACGGCCGTCCGATGCGCTGGCCGCTGGCCTTCGACGAGCTGGAGCGCGCCGAGCCCGTGTACGAGACGCTGCCCGGCTGGGAGGCGGACCTCGACCCCGTCCGGCGCATGGAGGACCTCCCGCGCGAGGCGGTCTCGTACATCGACCGCATCGAAGCCCTTGCGGGCGTCCCCATAACGCTGGTCTCGGTCGGAGCGGAACGCACCCAGACGATCCTCCGCAGCGAGGCGATCCCGAACGGCCGGGAAATGGGCCTTTCGCTTCCCGGCGGCGTACGGCCATGACGGTGCCGCGCACCGTGCTGGTGGTTGGATCGGGCGGTCGCGAGCACGCCATCGCGTGGCGGCTGGCCGGCGAGCAGGGGGTGGAGCGGGTGCTGGTGGCACCCGGCAACCCGGGCATGACCGACGTCGCGGAGATCGTTCCTCACGTCGCGATTTCCGATGTCGCGGGGCTCACCCGCCTGGCGCTGGACGAGCATGTCGACCTGGTGGTGATCGGCCCCGAAGCCCCGCTGGTTGCCGGCATGGCCGATGAGCTCAGGGCCGCGGGCATCGCGGTCTTCGGTCCTTCGCGCGCCGCGGCGGCACTGGAGGGCAGCAAAGCGTTCTGCCGTGAGGTGGCCGCTGGCGCTGGGCTGCCACTGGCCGAGGGTGTCGCCTGTGATGACCCGGCCGAGGCGATCCTGGTGGCGCGCGCATTCGGAAGCCCCGTCGTGGTCAAGGCCGACGGCCTCGCAGCAGGCAAGGGCGTCACCGTCTGCGCCACGCTCCGGGAGGCCGAGGCGTCCATCCGGGCAGCGATGATCGACGGCGTCTTCGGCGATGCCGGGCGCCGCGTGGTGATCGAGCGCGCGCTCGAGGGGCGCGAGGCCAGCGTCATCGCGATCTGCGACGCAACGCACGCACTCGCGCTACCGGCCGCTCGCGACCACAAGCGGATCTTCGCTGACGACCGCGGGCCCAATACGGGTGGCATGGGCGCCTACTCGCCGGCCGAGGATCTCGACGATGCAGACGTCGCCCGTCTGACCGACGCCTTCCACAGGCCGGTCCTGGCCGAGCTTGCTCGCCGCGGCTCTCCCTTCCGCGGCGCGCTCTTTGCCGGGCTCATGCTCACGGCCGAGGGACCGAAACTGCTCGAGTTCAACGTCCGGTTTGGCGACCCGGAGACCCAGGCGGTCCTGCCGCGACTGGACGTGCCGCTGGGCGCATTGCTGGCGGCGGCAGCCGAGGATCGCCTGGCCGAGGTGGCAACCGAGCTCCGCATCGACTCGACCCTGCTGCCGGTCCGACCGGGGGTTGCGGTGGCGGTCGTGCTGGCCGCGCCCGGCTATCCGGGCCTGCCCGAGCTCGGCGGGCAGATCAACGGGATCCCGGACGCGAAGGCCATGGGCGCGCTGGCCTTCTGCGGCGGCGTGGCCACCTCGCCGGATGGCGGCATCCAGACGGCCGGCGGCCGGGTGCTATCCGTCGTCGGGGATGGGCCGGACCTCGAGTCGGCCGCGGCGGCAGCGTACGAGGCCGTTGATCGCGTCACCTTCCCCGGCATGCAGCTGCGCCTCGACATCGGGCGGCCTGCCCGGGTGCCCGCCGGGGTCGCGCCGTGATCCCGCGCTACACCCTGCCGCAGATGGAGTCGATCTGGAGCGACCACGCGCGTTTTGAGGCGATGCTCGAAGTCGAGCTTGCCGTCATGGACGCGCTCGCGGCTCGCGGAGTCGTGCCGGAGGCCGCTGCTACTGCAATCCGGTCCCGCGGCCGGGTCGACGTCGCGCGCATCGCCGAGCTCGAGGAGACCACCGACCACGACGTCATCGCCTTCGTCAGCCAGGTCGCCGAGACAGTCGGCGTCGAGGGGCGCTGGCTGCACTTCCGGCTGACGAGCAGCGACGTGGTCGACACCGCGCTCGCGCTCCAGTGCCGGGCCGCCGGCCGGGCGATCCTGGCCGCACTCGAGGAGCTCATCGCCCTGCTGTCGCGTCGCGCGCGCGAGCACGCAGCGACGCTGATGATGGGCCGCACGCACTCGGTGCACGCCGAGCCGATCACGTTCGGCCTCAAGCTCGCCGGCTGGGCGTTCGAGCTCGATCGCGACCGGGCACGCCTGCTGGCCGCCACCGACGCCATCTCGACCGGAAAGATCTCCGGCCCGGTCGGCACCTACTCGCAGCTCGGACCAGAGATCGAGGCGGAGGCACTGGCGGCGCTGCGGCTGGAGCCCGACCCGGTCAGCACCCAGATCGTGCAGCGCGACCGGCACGCCGCATTCCTCTCCGCCATCGCGATCACCGGCGGGTCGGTCGAGCGCTTCGCAAACGAAGTGCGCAACCTCCAGCACACCGAGATCGCCGAGCTCCAGGAGCCATTCCGGCCAGGTCAGAAGGGCTCGAGCGCAATGCCCCACAAGCGCAATCCCATCCTCGCGGAACGGCTGGTTGGCCTCGCCCGCCTGCTGCGCGGCTACTCGTTGGCCGGCCTCGAGAACCAGGCGCTGTGGCACGAACGCGACATCAGCCACTCCTCTGTGGAGCGCGTCGCACTGCCCGGTGCCACGACGCTCCTGCACTACATGCTCGTCCGCTTCAGTTCGCTCGTGGATGGTCTCCTCGTCCGGCCGGAACGCATGCTCGAGAACATCGAGCGCGGCCTGGGGCTGCATGCCAGCAGCCGCCTCTTGACGGCGCTGGTGGAGGACGGAAAACGATCGCGCGAGGACGCATACGCAATCGTGCAACGAAATGCCCTGCGCGCGGCCGACGAGCGACGGCCGTTCCGCGACCTGGTCGAGGCGGACCCGGACGTGCGTGCGGCCCTCTCCCGAGAGCGCATCGCGGAATGCTTCGATGAACGTGCCTACCTGGTGCACGTCCAAACCATCCTGGCGCGGCTTGAGCGCCTGGAACGATCAAAGCCGGAGGTGGTCAGTGCCCGCTGAGACACTCGAAACAGGCTTTCTGCGCTCCGGCAAGGTGCGCGACCTCTACGCGCTCGACGGCGACCGGCTGCTGCTGGTCGCCTCCGACCGCATCAGCGCGTTCGACGTCGTCCTGCCGACGCCGATCCCGGACAAGGG
>JBBRYO010000195.1:0-5065 GCA_038237595.1 Candidatus Limnocylindrales bacterium
AGCTCCTGGACCAGCCATCGGCGGAACTGCATCGACTCACCGCCGCCATCGGGGGGCACGTGCCGTCCCCGCGGCCCGCGCTGCACCTCGGACACGCGCTGATCCAGCTGTTCCCGGGTGATCGCGACGCCTGCGACCATGGCAATTCTGTGTGCCGGAAGCGTGCTCGTGGGCGGATCCTCCCGTATCGCAAACGGCCATGCGAGGGAGCAGCGGATCGAGGCCCAATCATAGTCGCGAGCCGTTCATTTGGTACTCTCACGACGTGCTTCGTGTTGCGATCCTGAGCTTCTGGCACGTCCATGCCAAGGACTACGCGCGACAGGCCGAGGCGAACCCGTCGACGCAGGTCACCGCCGTCTGGGACGAGGACCCCGAGCGGGGTCGACGCGAGGCCGAGTCGCGCGGCGTGCGGTACGAGGCCGACCTTGCGGCGCTCCTTGAGGCCACCGACGTGGACGCGGTCGTGGTCACGACCCCGACGAACGCCCACCGCAACGTGATGGTCGCGGCGGCCAAGGCCGGCAAGCACATCTTCACCGAGAAGGTGCTCGCACTCACCACGGCCGAGTGCCGCGACATCCTGGATGCCGTCAAGGCGGCGGGGGTCAAGCTCACCGTGTCTCTGCCCCGCCTCTCGGACGGCTACGCGCTCGCGATCCGTGATGTGCTTGCGACGGGCCAGCTCGGCGAAGTGACGCTCGCGAGAACGCGGCTGTCGCACGATGGGGCGCTCGGGCAGCAGCCGTGGCTGCCCGAGCAGTTCTTCAATCCCGACGAAGCTGGCGGCGGCGCCCTCATCGACCTGGGCTGCCATCCCATGTACCTGACGCGAACCTTCCTCGGGGGCATGCCCGACACCGTCTCGGTGACATATGGCCACCTGACCGGGCGCGCGGTCGACGACAACGCGGTGGCGCTCCTCGGGTATTCGAACGGATCGGTCGGCGTTGTCGAGGCCGGGTTCGTCAACCCGCATTCGCCATTCTCGATCGAGGTGCATGGCACCGAGGGCAGCCTGTTCTACGGCACGCCCGAGGCGCGCTTGTTGACCCGCCTCGGACCAAGGGGCGCCAGAGACGAACCCTGGACCGAGCTGCCCGTGCCGGCCAATGCCCCACCGCCGTTCGATCAGTGGGTCACTCATATCGAGCAGGGCACCGAAGCCACCGAGAACATCGAGCTCGCGGTCGAGCTCACCACGCTCATGGAGGCGGCCAATCGGTCCGCGGCGACCGGCGAACGGGTCGAACTGGGCGAGGCGCATGGCTGAGGGCGAACGCATCAGGGTCGGCATCATCGGCGGCGGCGGGATTGCGAACTCGCACATCGACGGCTACCTGCTTGCGGGGGAGAAGGCGCAGGTCACCGCGATCGCGGACATCGACCTCGATCACGCTCGCCACGGTGCCGAACGCGTGGGCGGCGCCAAGGTCTTCACGAGCTACCAGGAGCTCATCGATTCGGGGCTGGTCGACGCGGTGGACATCTGCCTGCCGCACCACCTCCACCGGGACGCGATCCTGGCGGCGGCTGCCGCCGGCAAGCACGTCCTCTGCGAGAAGCCGCTCTGCCTGACGATGGCCGAGGCCGCGGACGTCAGCAAGGCCGTGGCGGCCAGCGGCATCACGCTGATGTGCGCCCACAACCAGCTCTTCCTGCCTGCGGTCGCGCGTGCCCGGGAGCTGATCCGGCAGGGCGCGCTCGGCAAGGTGTACGAGGCGCGGACGACCGACAGCTTCTACAACAACATGCACCCGGAGACCATCGGTTGGCGGCGCGAGCGCGCCACGAGCGGCGGTGGCGAGCTCATCGACACGGGCTACCATCCGACGTACCTGCTGCTCCACCTGGTCGGGGGCGAGCCGGTCGAGGTGGCATCGATGCTGAGCAACCATCGCCTGGCCTTTCTCGAGGGCGAGGACTCGGCCCAGGTCCTGGTGCGCTTCGACGACGGTTCCGTGGGTGCCATCGTCACGAGCTGGGCCTACGACCCGCCGGGCTCGACCGAGAAGTTCTCGCTCGTCGGCGATGGCGGCACGATGTGGAGCGACGGCAGCACCCTCAACGTCAAGCCGCGCGGCGGCGAGGTCAGCGTCGAGCAATTCCCCGAAGCCAAGCCGCACACCATCGCGCTGGGGGTCGTCGACTTCATCGACTGCCTGCACGAGGGTCGTCGGCCGCTCAACACCGAGGTCGACGGCATCAGGGTGCTGAAGGTGATCCTGGCGGCCTACGCCTCTGCCGAGACGAAGCGAATCGTCAGCCTGGGAGACCTCTGATCGTCACCTCGGGCGAGTAGCCGTCGGGCTGCTCGGCCGATTACGAGCTGATCAAGGATGCCGGCAGCTCGGCCGGGTCCCGGGTACACGACGGGTCGCGGCCAACTTCGCGAGCGCCCTTGACTTCGTACTCGGTGAAGTTCCTACCGACCAGGACCTGGCCGCCCGTCCGCGGCGTCGGAGCCGGCGTCGGCACGGGCGTCGGAACCGGCGTTGCCAGTGGCGTCGGCACAGGCGAGGGGGTCGGCGCGAGGGTCGGCGGCGGCGTGGCGATCGTGGGCGTCTGGGTCGGCATGGGCGTTCCCAGGTCGAGCGTGGGCGTCGGTGCGAACGTTTCAACGAAGGGCGTCCCGGTCGGAGACGGAGGTAGCGTGGCGCCGGGTGTTGGTGCCTGCGTCGGAGTCGCGAAGGTGACCAGGCCGCTCGGGCTCGGCGAGGCGCCGGGACCGCCCGTGAGCGACGCGAGCCGCGCGACCGCCGCCAGTGAGAACGCCACGATCATGACCGCCACGAGGACGTTGAGCGTCTTGAGCACCCTTGCTGAGCCGTGCCAGCGTCCCGCCTTGAGAAACTCGCGCAGCACGAGCAGGCCCAGCAAGGCCAGGCTCCAGATGATGCCGACCAGGATGATCCGGTCGTTGCTCACGGGTGGACGCTCACGTTGGCAAATTCAGGCAAGCTCGGGGGCAGCCCTCAAGGAGGTCGCGAAGGAGGTCGCGTTGCAACGGGCGCTTCTGGGGCGCCACTGTCGCATTGAGGATACCGGGCTTCCCCGTCGAGACAAGGCAAAGTGACCGCCGCGAGCCCGGAATGGTTGCGCTGCCGCAACGCACCCATCCCGTCTTCATTGACGCAGAGCGGGCCTCGCTCAGGTCGAGACGGAGCCGGCCGGCCGGCCGGCCTAAACGCGATCTTCGGCATCTTCCGGCGGGGTAGGCGCAGGCGACGACCTCGGCGCAGGGCGAAAGGACCTCGGCGCAGGGCGAAAGGACCTCGGCGCAGGGCGAAAGGGCCTCAGCGCAGGGCGAAACCAGGCGCAGGGCGCGGGTATGGCGTCGGAGTCACCCGGAAACGAGGCGCCGGACCCGGGGTCTGGCGTCAGCGCGGCGGACCCGAGTCGCGATCGAGCTCCCGGTCGAGCGCCAGCGCCAGCCGCGCCTGGCGGGGCATCGCCGAAATCTGGGCAGCCTCGCGCGTGAGTTCGATGAGCTCGCGGGTGGGGATGGGGTCGCCCGGCTCGAAGGTCAGGTAGCGCACCTTCTTGAGCTTGAGATGCGCGCCGCGCATGCGCCGGTCGGCGTCTGCGATGAGCGTGCCCGCCTGGAATCCGATGTGAACGTGTTCTGGCTCCGGCCAGACCCACGCGAAGTAGACCAAACGTCGCCCGACCGGGACGTCGTAGCCGATCAGGCCCCAACCCAGGCGCACCCGCTCCACGGCATCGGGCTCCGCGCGCTTCACGATCGCGCGCAGCTTTTCCGCCTGCTTGCGGATCCCGGGGGAGAGGCCCGCAAGGAAGGCATCGGTCGGGACCTGGTCATCATTCATCGGCCGTCGCAGCGAGGGACACTTGGCGAACCGTCAGTCGTCGCCGCTCTGCGTGGCCATCCGCACTGCCGAAACGAACGCCCGGTACGCCTCGATCGGGTCCGCCGCCTCGTAGCGCACGCCGCGATCGCCGTCTCGGGTGAAACCCGGCATCACGGCGGCGAAGTCGGCCATGCCCGGGAGCCGAAACTCCACGCCAACGACGATCGGCGGATCCAGGCGCAGGATCCGCGGCACCGCGACCCCGCCGGCAGCGGTGCGCTCCACGGCCCGTTTCGCCCCCGCGCGAACGAGCTCTCGCGCAGCCTCCGGATGGACTGAGTCCGCCGACTGCCGGCTGATCGCCCGCTTGACGACGACTCGCTCGGCCCAGGGCAGCCTCTCGGCGACCTCCTCGGCAAGGGCATCGTCCCCGGACACCATCCCCAGCGGGACCCCGAGCCCACCGAGGTACATCGCGTTGAGCCCGTACTCGCCAGTTGGTCGGCCGTTGAGAGTCGTCAGCGTCGGGCTGCCGCTCTGCGTGTGAGCGAGGGTTCCGCGCGGGTGGCCGGCCCGCGCGTGATAGCCGACGAAGAGCGCCACGTCGAAGTGCCCGTCTGCTGCCGCCGCGACCATGCTGAACGGCTTGCGCCCCTGGACCAGCCGCGCCCGTCGATCGATCGCCTCGGGCGAGAGGTTGTGCATCGAGCCATGGCTGTCGTTGACCACCACCTCGGTCGCCCCACCGTCGAAGGCACCTTCGATCGCGGCGTTCGTCTCCCCTTCCATGAGCCGCACCGCCGCCGGGTAGTCCTGGTCGTCGCGATCCGTCGGCCGGTAGGCACTGATGCCCGCCATTCCTTCCATGTCGACCGAGATGTAGATCCTCATCGCTCCTCCGTCTTGCCTGGTGCCGGTTCCGGCGGACCCTGCCGCGCGGGAGCGCCCACCCAGACGGCACCGTCGGAGAAGCGCTCCGACTTCCAGATCGGAGCTCGCGCCTTGAGCTCCTCGATGGCGTAGCGACAGGCATCGAACGCCGCTCCCCGGTGAGCCGCGGCGGCCGCGATGATTACGCTGGCATCGCCGAGCGGCACGCTCCCGGTGCGATGCAGGATCGCCAGCCGCGTCACCCCGAATCGCTCGGCGATCTCCTCGGCAATCTGGCCGAGCACCGGCAGCGCCATGGCCTCGTAGGCCTCGTACTCGAGACCTTCAACCGATCGACCCGCGAATCGGGCACCCTCCGCCTC
>JBBRYO010000196.1:0-5055 GCA_038237595.1 Candidatus Limnocylindrales bacterium
ACGGCGGTCAGAGGCTGACCCGCGTCGGTGCTGATGTAGACGATCTTCTCACCGGCGTCGAAGCCCTTGATGAAGAGGATGTCGACCCAGGATTCGAGGAACTGGCCGGCCGGCGACGGCGGCGCGATGTGGATGCCCAGGACGCGGTCCCCGGTATTCGTGTGGTGGACGACGTCGAAGGGAGCCTCTCCGGTCGCCACGATCGGGGCGCTGTAGACCACATTTGATCCCGCAATCTTGATGAACGGGCTGTAGCCTGGGCCGGCGACCGCACCGGGTGCGAACGCGGCCAGGGGGAACCCGGTCGGACCCGGGGTCGCGACGCGGGTCGGGCTGAAGTCGGGCGCGCCTTTGAAGTCGACGACCGCCGGCCCGAAGGGGTTGTGCTGGGGTGTCGGCGCTTCGAGCGTCACGGTCTGGATGCATTCGGGGCAGCCGATTCCAAGGTTGGCGAGCTTCGGTGCGTAATTCACGCCCAGGTCATGGGCCAGACCGGCGTCCGATGCATCGAGCAGGACGTACCAGACTGTCTGACCATCAGCTTTGCCTGGATAGAGCGGCAGGCGAACGGTCTCCTTGCTGAGGTCGACCCGGAGGGCGCTCTCAAGGACGAGGTTCTTACTCGGCAGGAGGGCAGACCGTCGTCCCAGGCCCGTTGCTGACGACGTGGCCGTCGCGTCGACCGCTGCCGCGGGACGCGACACGGTGGCCGGCCGTTTCGAGTCGGCCACGTCGACGCGCGGGAGCGTGGCTGATTGCGTTGGACTCGAGCCGGCGAGCGCCTGGATCCCGACCAACGCCGGAGCGACAGCCATGACCAGGGTGGTGGCCGCGAGCAGCCACCGCCTGGCGGGCTTCTTGACGTACATGGGCTGAACTCCTGTCTGGACGATGCCGTCCGTTGTGCGCGGTCCTGAGATCGCCGCGAAGCATCTCGAACGAGATGCTTGTTTCGTGCCCGGCAGGGACTGCGCGATCGGCGGTCCGTGGTGAGCCGAGTCCGAGTCGTCTCGCGCACGGTCTGTGCGTCTAGAAACGTTCTGCCATCGTCGGGCGGGACGATGACGGGCCTGTGACGATGGCATTGCAGCATCGCGACAACCGATCGCCACATCGTGACAACCACGTTGATCGGGCGTTCCGGGCCTGGCCGCTGGCGCTCGCCGCGCCCTACCGCTGCTCCGACGGCGAGGTGGGCCCCGAATGCGCGAGGGTCACGTCCACGATCGCGTTCTAGGCTTGCCGGATTCGCGGGCATCGGAGGACCTCGCCGGCGCGGTCGATCCGGCCCTCGTCCGCGGTCCCGGGAGTGCGACGCGTCGCTTGCGGATGCAGCCTGACCGCGTTCCACGAGCAGGCCGTCCGGGCCCCACCTCGGGTGGTGGTCCGGACCTTCTGGGTGCTTCGCAGCCCGCTCCACCGGCTCAGCGGGAGAGCTTGCAAGCAACCCGACAGAGCCGCAGCATGGGCGGGAGTGCGCCCGACCCTACCTTCCGCCATGCTTGGTCGTCGTGATCCCGGATCCCAACCCCGACGTCCTGCTCGCGCTCGTCGAGCGATTCAGTGAGCTAGCGGAGCGCCGTCTGGCCACTCCCGCGAGGACGACCGCCGCCGCGACACGCGCGCGCCAGCTACGTGACCACCTCGAGACGTACATCGCGCCGCGTGCCCGCGACATTGACGCGCCGCTCGTCGTCGTCCTTCTCGGGCCCACTGGAGCCGGCAAGTCGAGCCTGTTCAATGCGCTTGCCGGCCGCGCGGCCAGCCAGGTCGGGGTCCTGCGACCGACCACGCGGGATGTCGTGGTGCTGCTCCATCCGGACGACCGCGCCGCCCTTTTCGCCGACGGCACCTTTCGTGGGGTTCGTGCCGCCGACGTACGCGTGGTCGAGGATCCAGCCGTCGCTTCCGGCCTCGCCCTGGTGGACGCGCCGGACGTCGACTCGATCGAGCACGGCAACCGGATCCTCGCGGACCGGCTCGCTGAGGCCGCGGATCTGGGGATCTTCGTGACGACCGCCACCCGCTACGCGGACCAGGTGCCGTGGGACGTTCTCGGCCGAGTTCGGGACCGCGGCCTGCCGCTCCTGGTCGTCGTGAATCGCCTGCCGCCAGACGAAGGTTCGCGTCGCGAGGTCATCGACGATCTAACGCGCCTTCTCGCGTCTCGTGGGGTCCGGCTGGAGACCGGCTCCGCGGAGCTGATCGGGGTTGCCGAGGGCGCGCTCGATCCGGCCATCGATGGCGTCGACCCGCGGGCAATCGCGCCGCTGCTTGCGCGGGTGGAGGCACTCCGGCGCGACCGGGCGGCGCGCCGTGCGCTCGCAACCCGCGCACTGGCGGGCGCGGTCGCAGGACTGCCGCCTCTGGCGGAATCCGTCGCCGATGACCTGGATCACGAGGCCATCGACTCGGACGCGCTCCGCCGATCCGCTGACGCGGCATTTGACAACAGCCTGCGCGACATCCGCCAGCAGCTTCGTCGCGGAACCTTCCTGCGCCAGGAAACGCTGCGGAACTGGCAGGCCTTCGTGGGAGCGGACCAGATCACGAGGTTGTTCGCGAGCGGGATCGGGCGCGCCCGCGGCCTGGTCGCGCAACTGATTCACGGCACGCCGGCCGCGCCGATCGCGCAGGTTCGCGAAGCGACGACCTCCGACATCCTCTCCCTCGCCCGCCAGCATGCCTCGGACGCGAGCCGGCGGACCGCGATGTCCTGGTCCGAGAACCCCCTCATCGCCGAGAAGCTCGCGGCGCGCGGCGAACTGTGGTCGGAGTCGTCCGGATTCGACGCACGACTGGAGGAGCGGCTCAACGCCTGGCTGGCCTCGATCGCGACGGACGTCCGTGCGACGGGAGCGCCAAAGCGTACGCTCGCCCGCGGAGCATCAACCGGTGTCAACGCCGTGGGTGTCGCCGTGATGGTCGCAACGTTCGCTCACACCGGTGGCCTCACGGGAGCCGAGGTGGGCGTCGCGGCCGCCACCGCGTTCCTCAACCAGAAGCTGCTCTCGGCCCTCTTCGGCGAGGCGGCGATGGTCGAGATGATCCAACGCGCCGGTGCCCGTCTCGACGCTGCGCTCGCAGAGACGTTCGCCGAGGAACGCGCGCGGTTCACGTCACTCCTGGCGGACACGACCGGGCTGCGGGAGCTTGCTCATGATCTGCGCATCATTTCCGCAGAGGTCCGCGCCGAGCCGTGGCAGCACGCGGAGACCGGCGACGCGTCGAGGTGACACTCGAAGGATGTCTCGAAACCCTTGACCGGGCCATCGAGGCGGCGGACGTCCTCGGCATCCCGACGGACCAAGCACGCGCTGTTCGGGCGTCCGCGGCAAGGCGGCTCGGCTTCCCTGCAAACGTCTACGTGCTCGCGCTCGTCGGCGGGACGGGGGTTGGCAAGTCCAGCCTCTTGAACGCGCTCGCCGGAACGTCCGTGAGTGCCGCCTCGGCACACCGGCCGACCACCGCCGAGCCAGTGGCGTGGATTCCCGCCGAGAGCAGCGAACCGCTCGACGCGTTGCTCTCCTGGATGGAGGTCCGCGAGGTCCGGACGCACACCGGGCCGCAGATGTCGGACGTCGCGATCCTCGACTTGCCGGACATCGATTCCATCGAGCCTTCGCATCGCAAACGCGCCGAGGCGCTCCTGCCGAAAGTGGACGCCGTGGCCTGGGTGACGGACCCGGAGAAGTATCACGATGCCGTCCTGCACGACCAGTACCTCCGCCGCTGGCTGCCGCGCCTTGACCGGCAGGTGCTGGTGATCAACAAGACGGATCGGCTTGCCTCCGCCGATATGGGACCGCTTCGCGGCGACCTGGCGGCGGATGTGGCCAGGTGGCTGCCCGGCGACACCACCGTTCCGCGTCCCCGGGTGGTCATGACGTCCGCGCTGCCCCCCGCGGACGGATCGATCGGGGGCACAGCCGAGTTCCGCGAATGGCTCGGCTCCGAGGTGGACGCAAAGCGCGTCGTCCGGAGCCGACTCGAGGCATCCACCGCGGATGCCGTGACCGCGCTGGCGCAGGCGGCAGGGGTTGGCAGAACGGCGGCCTCAGAAGGGCGTGGTGCGCCTCGGGCCAAACCTGGGCCTGCTACACCCGCCTTCGTCGCGCCTGCCGCGCGGGTGCGCGCAGCCGAAGCCGCGGGCGGCGAGCTCCTGCGCCTGCTCGATCTCCCGGGCGTCGAGCAGCAGATGGCGAGGGCCGTGCGCTCCCGGGCCAGGACGCGCGGCGGTGGGCCGTTCGGCGTCGCCCGCGGCGTCATCGAGTCGGCGGTGGGCCGACCGGGGCAGGTGGCGGATCCGGTGAGCTACCTGTCGCGCTGGCGCGAGCGCGGCTCAGTCGTGCCTGCCGCCGAGGCCATGCGACGTGCAGTGACCGATGCGCTCCCCGAGGCACCCGCGGCAACCAGGCCGATGCTCGCGGAAGCGGCCAATTCCACCACGGTGAGCGAAGCCATGGTCCGGCTCGTGGACGACGTCGTCTCGCGGCAGGTCGATCGCGACTTCCTGCCCTCGAGTCGCGTGTGGCTGTTCATCGGTTTGCTGCAGACCGCCGCCACCGCGGCGCTCGTCGCCGGCATCGTCTGGACGGCCATCTGGGTTCTCGCTCGGCCCCCGGTCGACACGGTCCAGGTCCCGGCACTCGGCGCGATCCCGATCCCTCTCGCGCTCATCGCAATCGGTGCGGTCGCAGGCTACCTGCTCGCACGCGTCCTGGGCGGGCACGCCGGGGTGCTGGCGCGCCGCGCTTCGCGCGCGCTCGCTGCCGACCTTCGTGCGGCGGTTCAGGGATCGGTGGCATCGGCGGCATTCGCGGCGCTGGACCGGCTCGAGGCTGCCCGCCACGCGCTCGCCGAGGCCGCTACGGCCGTCCAGACGGAGTGCGCCCAGGACGCGGCGCGTCGGCCCTAGATGTGATTCACGGACACGTTGTTGACCAGGACCGACATCGGGGTCCGGCCTTCTAGGGATCCGTGTCCGCGTCGCTCGTTGTAGTCGGCGACGAAGCCCGGCAGCGCGTCGAGCCGCGCCTCGTTGGTGTCGTAGCG
>JBBRYO010000197.1:0-5053 GCA_038237595.1 Candidatus Limnocylindrales bacterium
CTGCCCGGTCGCCCAGCACCGATGGCCATCCCCGATCGTCACCATGTCAACGGCGCTCGCCTGAGCGCGCCGTGGCCCGATGGCACCCACACCGCCGAGTTCGCGATGGGCTGCTTCTGGGGCGCCGAGAAGGACTTCTGGCAGCTGCCGGGCGTCGTCTCGACCTCCGTCGGCTACGCCGGTGGCAACACCCCCACCCCGACCTACGAGGAGGTCTGCTCCGGCCGAACCGGGCACGCGGAGACCGTGCTTGTCGCCTACGACCCGAGCAAGATCAGCTACGAAGACCTGCTGCGCACCTTCTGGGAGAACCACGACCCGACGCAGGGGATGCGCCAGGGCAACGACACCGGCACCAGTTACCGCTCGGCCATCTTCACCGCCGACCCGGAGCAGAAGGCCGCCGCGGAGGCGTCGAGGGATGCATACCAGAAGCGCCTGACGGCTTCGGGCTTCGGGACGATCACGACCGAGATCGCCGACGCGGGGCCCTTCTACTACGCCGACAGCTACCACCAGCAATACCTCGCCAAGAACCCGAACGGCTACTGCCCGGACCACTCCACGGGCGTCTCCTGCCCGGTCGGCCTGTTCAGCAGGCAGCCGGTCGCTGCTGCGGAGGATTCGACGACCGCCTGAGGGCCCGCCCCTCTGCGTCCGCCTTGCGATGTCGTTTCCCCGCCTCCGCCTGCGCCGTCCCACTACTGACCTGCTCGATATGCCGTGGGAACGGCCCCTGGAGGAGTGGCCGTCCGAGTCCCTCCCCTTCCGCGACCTGCCCGTCGGCCCGTCGCGCCACGTCGTCCGCTTCCTGACGACCGAGCTCGGGCTGGTGGCGCTCAAGGAGCTGCCGCTCGGGGTCGGGCGCAGCGAGTACGACGTGCTGCGGCGACTCGACGGGCGTGGCCTGCCCGCGGTTCGGGCGCTCGGGATCGCCGAGGCGGGGGATCGCGAAACCGCCATCCTCGTGACCGAGTACCTCGAGCATTCCCTCCAGTACCGCCGCCTGCTGACGCGCCTGCCCGCCGGGCCGGGTCCCTTCCGCGACCGGTTGCTCGACGCCATGGCCTCGCTGCTCGTGGACCTGCACCGCGGCGGCGTCTTCTGGGGCGACTGCTCGCTGGCCAACACCCTGTTCCGGCGGGGCCGCGACAAGATCCAGGCGTACCTCGTGGACGCGGAGACGAGCGAGGTCCACGGCACGCTGTCCGACGGCCAGCGCGCGCTCGACCTCGAGATCCTGGTCGAGAACGTGGCGTACGGTCTGGCCGACCTGGCCATGGTGCAGGAGCGCCCGGAGGACCTCGACGAGGCGATCGTCTCGGCCGAGGGCGTCCAGGCCCGCTACTGCGCGCTGTGGGAGGAGCTCACGGCGACCCCGGAGCTCATGGCCAATGACCGCCAGGCGATCCGGGCCCGCGTGCGCCGCCTCAACGACCTGGGGTTCTTTGTCGACGAGATCGAGCTCGAGCCGACGTCTCTCGGCGGCAGCGTCCGCATGAAGGTCGCCGTCACGAACCGGAACTTCCACGCCCGGCGGCTCGAGCGGCTGACCGGCCTGATCGCGCTCGAGGGCCAGGCGCGGCTGCTGCTCAACGACCTCCGCGAATACTCCGCCTGGCTCGAGTACTTCGAGCGACGCTCTATCACCGAGCAGGTCGCCGCGCAGCGCTGGCTCGCTGACGTCCTCGAGCCCACGCTCGCTGAGCTGAAACCGCTGATCGGGCCCGACCGCGACCCGCTCCAGGCGTACTGCGACGTCCTCGAGGAGAAGTGGATCCTCTCGGAAACCGCGGGCAGGGACGTCGGGCTGCGTTCGGCGATCGAGGCGTACCTCCAGCTGGGAGCCCCCGCACCCGAGGAACCCGACGGATCCGCCGCGGCGCGGAATGCCGCGGCCGCAAGCACCATTCCTGTCTGACCCGCCCGGAGGCGGCTTGGCCGTCAGGCCGCCGGCACCTGACGCGCCAGGGGCATCAGCAGGGAACGTGCCAGCAGTGCCGGGATCGCCTCGGCGCGCATCGGCGGCGAGAAGAGGTAACCCTGGGCCTGCTGGCAGCCGAGCGCGAGCAGCCGCGCCAGTTGGTCGGGCGCCTCGACACCCTCGGCCGTGACCTGCAGGTCGAGCGCGGATGCGAAGGCCAGCGTCGCCGTAACGATTGCGGTGTCCTCCCTGGAGCGCCCGAGGCCGGACACGAACGAGCGATCGATCTTCAGCCCCTGGATGTTGAAGCGCTTGAAGTACTCCAGGGCCGAGAAGCCTGTGCCGAAATCGTCGATGACGACGTGGACGCCCATGTCGCGCAGCTGGCGGAGCGAGCTGTCGCTGGTGGTCGATTCGCGGAGCATGAGCGACTCGGTGATCTCGATGATGAGCGCCGACGGCTCGAGCCGTGTCCTCGCGAGCACGTCGCGGATCTCGCCGATGAAACCGGGCTCGAGTGCCTGCCGGGACGAGACGTTCACGCTCATGGTCAGGTGCTCGCGGCCGGGCGCCGCGTCCCGCCGCTCCCTCAGCTGGCGGCACACCTCCGAGGTGACGAGCCGTCCGAGCGGCACGATCAGGCCTGTGGCCTCGGAGAGCGGAATGAAGTCGCTCGGCGGCACCAGGCCCCGCGTCGGGTGGCGCCAGCGGACGAGCGCCTCGAACCCGACGATCTGCTGCGTGGGCAGGTCGACGATGGGCTGGTAGTGAAGCTCGAACTCCTGCTGGTCGATGGCCGTGCGCAGCTCAGCCTCCGTCTCGAGGCGGCTCCGGGCGCGGACCCGCATGGAGGGGTCGAACACGGCATGGCGTGCCTTGCCGAGCGCCTTGGCGGCATACATCGCGGCATCGGCGTGCGCGAGCAAGTCGTCGGCGACCGTCTCTGGGCCGTTGGCAAGGGCGATGCCGATGCTCACCCCGATGACCATCGAGCGGCCCTCGACATCGATCGGTTCGCGCAGGTGCGCGGCGAGGCGCTCGGCTGCCGCGGTGGCCTCCGCCACCGACTGGACACGCTCGATGAGGACCGTGAACTCGTCGCCTCCCTGGCGGGCAGCCACATCTTCGGCGCGAGTGGTGGCCCCGATTCGCCGCGCGACCTCGACGAGTAGGCGATCGCCCGCGCGGTGCCCCAGTGAGTCGTTGACCACCTTGAAATCATCGACGTCGAGGAAGAGCAGCGCCACGCTCGAGCGGCGGCACGGATCAGGGCTCGCTCCAAGTGGTCGCGGAAGAGCACGCGGTTCGCCAGCCCGGTGAGTGGATCGTGCAGGGCATCGTGCAGCAGCTGCGCCTCGAGGCGCTTCTGGTCGGTGTTGTCGACGACCAGGCCCTGGGAAACTCGCCGGCCTTCCGCGTCGGTCATGGCAAAGGCCTCGTCATGGATCCACACGATCCGGCCGTCACGGGCGACCATGCGGTAGTCGGCGCGGAGCGGGAGGCCGGAATTCCAGTGGTCGACGTAGGCGGCCAGCGCGACCTCATGATCCTCCGGGTGCATCAGGCTGGCCCACAGTTCCGGATCCGCCTTGAATTCCTCCGGCGAGTAGCCGAGGATCGAACCGAACTGCGGGCTCATGTAGTCGAGCCGGCCGCCGTCGGTGGCCTCGGGATCCTCGACGTCGATGTAGACGCCGGCCGGGACGTGCTCCACGAGGACGCGATACCGGGAGTCCGTGACCTCCTGTCGCAGGATCGCGAGCTCGAGCTCGGTGCGCGCGTGCCGGGCCACGTCGAGCAGGCGGCCGCGCTCGTGCACGAGGACGGTCTGGCGGATGCCTGCGAGCACGATGACGGTCATGGCGATCACGTCCACGACGCTGATTCGCGGGTCGACGAGATGTCGCGTCACGATGAGCGACGCGCTCACGATCAGCGCCACCAGCGGCATCGTCACCTGGGCGATCGTCGCCGCCTGTCGAGAGCGTGCACTCTTCGCCGCGCGCATCCGCCAGGTGGCCCCGCCGACGCCGATGCCGATGATCGCGATCGAGAAGGCGAAGTTCATGAAGCTGCCGGCCGCGGGAAACGTGGCCGGGGCGCCCCGGAGCCACTCCACCCACGCAAAGCCGAGCAGCGCGAACGAGCCGAGGACCAGGTAGCCGCCCCCGAGCCGCGCTTCCATGCGCACCGTCAGAAGCGCGATCAGGCCGGCGCCGGCAGTGGCGATGTGGACCATCGGGTACGCGATGGAGACGGCGGCGACCAAGGGAGCCGCCGTGGCGAACTGATCCCGAAGGCCTGGAGAATCAGGGCGGTGATCGCCAGGAAGATGGCCGCGGCGTCGAGGTAGACGGCGCTCTCCTCGGCCCTGGAGATGCGTCCGCGGACGACGAGGACGAGGGCAAGAATCGCCGGTGCCGCCGTCAGGAGCCAGGGCAGGTCCGCCGGTCCCGGGAACGGCAGGTCACCGGTGAGGGTCTCGAGATTCCAGGCGAGCTGCCCGATCAGCCAGAAGGCGACGCCTGCGGCGATCAACAGGCGCACGCGCTGTTCGAGTCCGCTCGAACGGCGGACGGAGCTCGCCGAGACGAGGGTGGCGACGATCGCGGCGGCCGTCCAGTGGGCGTTCTCCCAGAGGATCACCTGCCCACCCACGTTCATCGCGGTGAGCAGCATGAAGAGGCCGACGATGGGGATGCCCACGACCAGCACGGCCTTCGGGCTGACGCGGTCCAGGCGCTCCAGCGATCGGGTGATCCACGTGCGCGGGCGCGCAGGCTCAGCCGGTCCGTCGGCGGGCAGGGCGCCCTCGATCGACCCCGACAGCGCCTCGAGCGGACGGGCGGGACTTTCATGACCCTGACTACATGACCCTGACCATAGGTGGAGGGGCACCCAGCCCGGGCGTTATCCCGATCGAGCGCAGGATTCGAGCCATTTCTTCTTGAACTCCTTCTCGTGCTCTTTGTCCATTGATTGTCTAAGGCCGGCGTGACTCAGGGGCCTTCGACCACGAGGATGCCTTTGGTGCCCAGGCTCTCGTGTCCGGGCAGTGAGCAGAAGGTGACGAGGTTGCCCGCGGGCAGCTGGCCAGAGATGGTCTGGGTTTCGCCGGGTTCCAGGTCC
>JBBRYO010000198.1:0-4944 GCA_038237595.1 Candidatus Limnocylindrales bacterium
CATGAAGCCGGCTCTCCTGCTCTTCGACGAGCCGACCAGCGCCCTTGACCCGGAGATGATCGGGGAGGTGCTGGATGTCATGAAGGAGCTGGCGCGCGAGGGCATGACCATGATCGTGGTGAGCCACGAGATGGGCTTCGCCCGCGAGGTCGCCGACCGCGTGGTGATGCTCGATGAAGGCCTGATCATCGAAGACGGGCCGCCGGAGCACTTCTTCACGAACCCCACCCACGAGCGCACGAAGGCCTTCCTCTCGAAGATCCTCTGAGCGGCCCCGCGAAACGCCCGGTGTAGATTCGGACCATGGATTCCAGCTCTCCCAACGCCCGCAACGGCGGCGTCTACCTCGTCTCCGCAATGCGCACACCGATCGGCAGGTTTGGCGGATCGCTCGCGGACGTGCCCGCAACCACGCTCGGCGGGCTCGCCATCGGAGCCGCCGTAGAACGTGCCGGCGTCCCGACCGACGCGATCGACGATGTCTTCATGGGCCAGGTGCTCCAGGCCGGGGTGGGCCAGGCTCCCGCACGACAGGCGGCGCTGAAGGGCGGCCTCCCCGACTCCACGAGTGCCACCACCATCAACCGGGTCTGTGGCTCAGGAATGAAGGCGATCATGCTCGGCGCGGCTGCCATCAAGGCCGGCGACGCGGAGATCGTGGTTGCCGGCGGCATGGAGAGCATGAACCAGGCGCCGTACCTGATCCCGAAGGCCCGCTTCGGCTACCGGCTCGGCAACGCGGAGCTGGTCGACTCGGCGGTCCACGACGGCCTCTGGTGCGCCTTCGAGAACTGCCATATGGGCACCCACGCCGAGCGGGTCGCGATCCACGATAGCGTCAGCCGCGAGGACCAGGACCGCTTCGCGTTGGAGAGCCACCAGAAGGCTATCGCGGCCATCGACGCGGGCCGCTTCGACGCGGAGATCGTGCCCGTTTCGGTGCGCGTCGGCCGCGAGGACAAGTTGCTCACGGTCGACGACGGACCGCGCCGCGACACGAGCATGGAGGCACTCGCGCGGCTGCGGCCGGCCTTCGACGTGCCGACGGACGGAGGCGAATCGCTCCCTGACGGAACCGTCACGGCCGGGAATTCGCCGGGGATCACGGACGGCGCCGCGGCCACCGTGGTCGTAAGCGAGCGCGTCGTGGAGCGACTCGGCCTGAAGCCACTTGCCCGCATCATTGGCTACAGCCAGGCCGAAGTCGAGCCGAAGTGGCTGTTCCTCGCGCCGGTCAAGGGCGTCCAGAAGTTGCTGGCCCGCATCGAGATGCCCATCGAGGCCTTCGACCTGATCGAGATCAACGAGGCCTTCGCCGCCCAGACCCTGGCCGACGGGCGCGAGCTCGGCTTCGATTGGTCGAAAGTGAACGTGAACGGCGGCGCCATCGCGCTGGGCCACCCCATCGGCGCCAGCGGCGCCCGCATCGTGGCGACGCTTCTGCACGAGCTCGATCGGCGCGCCGGTCGTTACGGCCTCGCGACGCTCTGTCTCGGTGGCGGTGGCTCGGTCGCGATGGCCTTCGAACGGGTCGGGTAGCACCCAGTGCGGCGCCCTGCCGCGTTTTGCGGGTCTACCACGGTGGTCTCGACCGGATCTTTGGCGGCGACCTTGTCGACCTGTCCTGCGTCTTCCTCCGGATGTGGGGGGGCGGGAAAGCCATGTCCGGCCTACCGCCTGGTCCGGGCACCCCCAGTGACCCGCATCTGCGCACCGTGCGGCTGACGTCCGCACCCGACGTGGACCACTGGCTCGAGAAAGTCCTGCCGATCGGACCGCCGAATCTGCCTCGGACGGTCAGTCCAGACGCAAGGTGTAAGGCTGACACTCCCCGGATTCCTGGAACCGCCCCGGCCGTATGATCGGCCGCGAGGGAGGTGCCCATGTCGCGTGTCGCGATCGTCACGGACTCGGCCTCGGATCTGACGCAGGAGCAAGCTGACGCCGCGGGCATCACGATCGTGCCGCTGATCGTGAGCTTCGGCGAGGAGTCGTTCAAGGCAGGGAGTGAGCTCCGCATCGACGATTTCTACCGCCGACTCCTGGCGCCCGGGGCACCATTTCCGACCACCGCGGCGTGCAGCCCCGCCGCATTCCAGCAGGCGTTTCGGTCGCTCCTCGATGGCGGTGCGGATGGCGTGGTGTGCATCACCGTCGGCGGAAAGCTCTCTGGCACGTACACCGCGGCACGGATCGCGCGTGACGCCATGCCCGAGGCCCCGGTTCATGTCATCGACAGCGACACGGCAACGGCGTCGCTGCTCCTGCTGGATCTGCTGGCCGCGGAGGCGTCGGCGGCAGGTTCAAGCGCCGAGGAGATCGTCGCGCTCGTTGCGATGCGCATGGAAGATGTCCGGATCTACTTCGTGGTCGATACGCTCGAGTACCTGCGCCGCGGCGGACGCATCAGCGCGCCTCAGGCGGCTATCGGCTCGGTCCTGTCGGTCAAGCCGATCATCACGATTGCTGACGGCGTCGTCGAAACGGTGGACAAGCCGCGGACCACGGGCAAGGCACGCGCCAGGTTGCTGGAGCTGCTGACCGCCGGGCCGGTCGAGCGCATCGCGGTGATCCACACGCAGGCTCCGCAGATCCAGGAGTTCGCCGCTGATTTGGCACGGGCGGCAGGGCTCCCGATCGAGAACGTCAGCGTCAACCTCGTGGGCTCTTCCGTGGCGCCGCACATCGGTCCGGGTGCCTTCGGGGCGGCCGTCCTGGTCGCCCGTAGCTGATCCACCTGAGCGCCGCCCGACGTATGCCGTCAAGGTGACGAATTGGTAACGGTTCTGGGTCGTTCGGGTGGCCTCTGCCAGCGCGGCTCGGTGTACACTTCCCGCCGCTTGACGCCTTCGCGAGCCAGCCCGCCGACCAATTTCCGAAGCCCGGCGCTCGCCCTTTGAGGATCGCGAACCCGATGACTACCGAACGAGCCGCCCCTGCCATCAATCCCTGGCAGGTGGCCCAGCACCAGTTCGACCTGGCCGCCGAACGACTGAACCTTGACCCCGGCCTTCGTCGCGTGCTGCGCGAGCCGCGCCGCGAGCTGATCGTCCACTTCCCGGTGAAGATGGATGACGGATCGGTGCAGGTCTATACGGGCTACCGGGTCCAGCACAACCTCGGTCGCGGGCCTTCCAAGGGGGGCATCCGGTACCACCAGGACGTGTCGCTCGACGAGGTCAGGGCGCTGGCCATGTGGATGACCTGGAAGTGCGCGGTCGTGGGGATCCCGTACGGTGGCGGCAAGGGCGGCGTCATCGTCGATCCCAAGAAGCTCTCCCGCCGTGAGCTCGAGAGCCTGACGCGGCGCTACACCACGGAGATCGAAGTCCTGATTGGACCCGAGCGCGACATTCCGGCTCCGGACGTCAACACCAATGCCCAGACGATGGCCTGGATGATGGACACGTACTCGATGCACGTCGGGTACACGGTCCCGGGTGTTGTCACCGGCAAGCCGATCTCACTGGGCGGCTCAGAAGGTCGCAACGAAGCGACGGCGCGCGGGGCTGTCTTCTGCATCGCGGAGGCTGCCCACCACCTGGGCATAGACCTCAAGCTCGCGCGTATCGCGATCCAGGGGTTCGGCAACGCCGGCTCGGTTGCCGCGACGTTGATCTCGCAGCGGGGCTCGAAGGTCGTCGCAGTCAGCGATTCATCCGGTGGCATCCACGTGCCGGATGGCCTGGACATCCCGCGGGTCATCGCCTGGAAGGCTGAACACGGAACCGTTGCCGGCTTCCCTGGCTCGCGAGATATCAGCAACCAGCAGCTGCTCGAGGTCGACTGCGACATCCTGATCCCGGCGGCCCTCGAGAACCAGATCACGGCGGCAAACGCGGGCAGGATCAAAGCGACAGTGGTGGCGGAGGCCGCCAACGGACCGACGACGCCCCAGGCGGACGAGATCCTGGCCGCGAACGGCGTCTTCATGATCCCCGACATCCTCTGCAATGCCGGCGGCGTGACGGTCAGCTACTTCGAGTGGGTGCAGGACCTCAACCGCGACCACTGGAGCGAGGACGTCGTCAACGAGAAGCTCAAGGAGATCATGGTCCGCTCCTTCGACGAGGTCCTGGCAATGTCCCAGAAGGAACAGGTGAATATGCGCATGGCGGCCTACCTGCTGGCCGTCGATCGCGTCGCCTCAGCTACATCACTGCGCGGCCTCTACCCCTGATCCGCTGGTCGACCTCAGCGAGTGGTCCAGACCCATTCCAGGTAGCCAAGCTCGCCCGGCGAATGACCGGCGAGCGTCAGCAACGTCGCGGCGTCCGCCTGCTTGCTGCGCGGCGTGGAACACGATGTGCACCAGGTATTGCCACAGCGGCAAGGCAGTATCCGAGAGGCTTGGTGTGACCTCCGCCGCGACCTGTTCGTCCGTCATTGACGCGAGCCATTTGCGCATCGCGGCCTCGTCGCGCTTCCAGTGGTCGCGGACAGCTTTGAGGCTCGGGTAGTTCTCCGGACGGAGGTCACCCTCCGCTTCGAGCTCTGCAAAGGTGCGCCCCTGGAGGCTGAGGCGCCAGCTCCATTCGACGTCGAGCTCGTGCACGAGCGTGGCTCGAAGGTCGCGCGGCGTCACGTCGGTGTGCGCGGTGAACTGTTCGTCCCTCATACGCGCGGCGGCGGTCAGGAGTCGATGGTCGACCCAGTACATGTAGTCGATCAGGTGGCTGACGTTTGCGAGCCGCATGTCATGGGCTCCCTTCGGCGTTCATTGTCGAACGTCAGCCCGACAACGGGTGTCATGTACACCTCGTTGTCACCCGGAACCCCGAAATGATCGGTCCACCGATCGATTTGGCCCCGAGCGTCACGCGATCGCCGGTTCCAGGGTCACTCCTGAGTGATCGGTGCACCGATCAGTCCGTCAGCAGCCGGCCAGGTCGCGCGTGACATTCCGAATTTGCGGTCGCCGCCCCCGATCAGAGTGCGCCGGCC
>JBBRYO010000199.1:0-4927 GCA_038237595.1 Candidatus Limnocylindrales bacterium
AGGACCCCAAACGGCACTCTCATGCCCTCCCGACCGAGCCCGGGACCGGCTGACGCCGGCCCGGCGTCCCCAAACAGGATCAAGAAGCGGTCCACTTTTCGACCGGCGCGAGTGGTCCACAATTCGACCGGCCTTGACACGAGACCGCTGCGGCAGCCAGCAACAGACACAACGGCGAGTAATACTGGCGATCAAGCCGTCGGAAGCGCGTCGAGGTGCTGCCGGGGGAAACGAGATCTGTACGGCCCGCCACTCCGCAGGTCCCCCGGATGCCCAGCGCGGCAGCCACACCGGCCGCGCCAAGGCGCCGGAGGCGCGGCAGCCGGCGAGGCCGACCCGCGACGAATGCCGACGCGCACGTGAGAAGCGTCGCGACGAGCACACATGCGGGCAATGACGGGACTGATCCACCGGCGCGGCCGGCCATCAGATCTGCAAGCTCAGCACGATCATCTGCGGGCCATGACGATCCCGATGCCCATGCCCCGTGCAGGCCGGCCAGCCCGAGCAACGTAAGGGAAGCGGAGTGCTCCGCGGTAGCAGCGAGATCCACAGCGTCCGAGCCTCGCACAATCTGTACGCGCGGCTTCGGGCGGCACGCGGTAGCGCCGCTTCGGCTGCACCGACCATGCCCGCTATGACCAGCGAGTGCCGCTTCGCGCGATGAGCAGATGTTCTTGGTCTTGGGCTTCAGAGGCGGAGTGATGCGCTGACGGGGATCATCGGTGCGCGTCGGGCGTGGACGGTGTCGATGATCTCGGCGTTGTCGATGCCTTGCAGGTAGACCGAGGTGATGCCGAGGTTGCTGTGTCCGAGCTGGCGTTGGATGACGATCAGCGGGACGCCTTCGCGCGCCATCTCGACGGCGTGGGCGTGGCGGAGCTGGTGTGGTGCGAAGCGCCGACGCACGCCGGCCGCGGCGGCGGTGCGTCGGAGTTGCGCGCGGGCGGCCGCGGTTGCCCAGAGTCGACCGCCTGTCGCACCGGTGATGACGCAGAACAGCGGGCCGATGGGGAGTTCGAGGCGGCGCTCGAGCCAGGGCTCAAGCTCCTGCCACCCCCAGTCGTCCATGCCAACCTCGCGTCGGCGTCCGCCCTTGCCGCGGCGGACGAGCAGCGAGCCTCGTCGCGGATCGAGGTCGGCCTCGGTGAGCGCAAGCGCTTCCTGGACTCGTAGGCCGGCGCGCCAGAGGATCACGATCAGCCCGCGGAGTCGGCGGCCGTGCGCGCCATCGCCGGCGGCGCGCATGACGGCGACGATCTCCTCGACCTTCGGCGGGTCAGCTGGGTAGCGCAATCCCGTGTTGCCCGGCGCGCGACCCGCCAGGAATCCCGGCATCGTCGCCGGCGAACGGCGCCGGCCCGCACGATCGAGCTGCAACTCGGACATGACCCCTCCTCGGGCTCGTAGACGAGCCCGAGCATCCACCGACCGACAGGGCCAACGCGTAAGGACCGGGGTGCCCCTCTCCGACAAGAGCAGCGGCAGCACGCGATCGACCGCGAGTGCCCGTCGTGCCTCGAAGCAGCAGCCGACGAGCGATGGGGCGTTCCACTGGTCCGGGGCGGCCGCCCGCGCCACGGGGGTCCGATTGGTCGACGGCCGGGCCCCGCCCGGGAGCCGGTCTAAGCTACGCGCGGTGGGGCGCCGCCCGTTCGGGACGGGATCCTCTCCCCACCGCTCCAGATGGCGTCTACCGATCGGATCACAGTCGCCGCGAAGGCATTCGTTGCTCGTTCACTCGCGGTATTGCGGGATCGATGTCCCGCCGCTGGCGACGGGGAGTTCGAGGGATTTCAAAGGTGGGTTGAGGACACCGAGCACGCACGCTCGCCCGTTCGGGTCGGCAACTTCAAGACGTTTCGCCTAACGCCGGAGGTCTCAGGTCCGATCGCGGTCTGCGCTTGGCGGGAACTGGCTCAAATACGCGCGGACGGGATCGCGGAGTACCGCGAGCTTGTCGAGGCCCTCGAAGGCGACGCGATCATTGGGGCGAGGTTGGGCAATGAGACGGTGGGCGGTGCCGGAATGGGCGGCGGGGCATGTCAGCCAGAGACGATCACCGACGCGCTCGTGGCCAGACTAATCGAGCAATCGGGCGGCCTCGATCCATCTCCCGAGATGGTCGAGGAGACCGTGGACGCTTGGCTCGCGCACCTTCGACGCGAGAGCGAGACTATGTTCGTCCTCGCGCCGCTGGCCGACCTGGTCGTTGTCGGATCACCCATCCAAGTGACACACGGAGTCGAAATCGACGAGCTCACGTCGGATGAAATCGCCGCGGCGCTGATGCTTGGGGCCGAGACGGTCACCGAGTTTGGATACACCCCCTGGGGTGTGGCAGGTATCCCGCCCACGGTGGTCGTTGCGCCGGTGTTCGCGGTCCGGTCGTCGTACACATCGCCGGTTGTCCGCGGCGGCGGCACATCCGAGCAGGTCAACGAGACGGTTGCAGCCCAACAGCAGGCAATTCGTGTCGTCGAGGAGGCGCTGCTCACCCTGCGGCTCCTCAAGCCAGGTCGCGTCGGGCTGCGAGCCATTGTGATGGTGAAGTCGGAGCCAGGCAGCCTCTGGCCCGCAAGCCGCCATCGGCCCGAGTCGGGCCGCCGAATGCGTGGCGACCCCTACCTCCTCACTGCGGACGACGCCTTCGATCTTGCGGCGCTCTATCGACGACTCACGAGTTCTCGGTCGTCGAGCGAGGTGATCGACGTCGCGGCGCGCCGCTTTGCGGATGCCGCGGGAAGGAGTCGCGCGGACGACGAAATCGTCGATCTCGTAATAGCCGCGGAGTCCCTGTTCCTCGACGACGTCAGCGGCCAGTATCCGTTCGCCGCTCGCGCCGCCACCTTCATCGACGGCACCGACCGACAGCGTCGGCAGATCTTCGCGTTCATGCGCAACGCGTACCAGATACGGAACCGCATCGTTCACAACGGTCGGCTCGATGAAGCGAGGCTGCACGGCTCCGACGGGCAACGTGCCTCGGCTGGCGAGTTCACGGATGAGCTCGAGGGGTTCGTACGCGAGGCCCTGAGGAAAGCGATGGCTATGGTTGCGTCAGGGTCGCCTTGGCCACCGGATTGGGGCGAGCTGCTGTTCCCAGACACGGCTCAATAGCGACGTCCGCTGCCTGGCAGGCTGGGGTCCTGTCTGGGCCTGGAAGGTCGAGTTTGACCGGTACCCGGATTCTGCCCTGCGGGGTCGCAACCTGCCCGTCGTCTGCCGCTCTCGCCTGCATGCAACACGGGCGTTCTACGTCAATGCAGTGCCGGCTCGGATCAGTTTGGGCGGTCGCTCATCGCTTCGGCACCAGGATCTGCGCGAGGGCTCCGCTCTGGAAGCGTTCCTCTTCGACGACGTCCAGCTTCAGGTGCTCTCCCAGCTCGGCGAACGGGCTGCGCCCCGCGCCGATCGCAATCGGGACCGTCGTCAGCTGGTATTCGTCGACGAGGCCCAGGCGCGTCAGCGACGTGGCGAAGTCGGGGCCGCCGTGGACCAGAACCGTCCCTTCGTCGTCCCGAGCCTTCAGCTCCGCGATCTCCGCGCCCAGATCCCCGCCGAAGATCTCGACCGGTCCCCATTCCGCCTTCTCCAGGGTGCGGGAGAAGACAGCCTTCGGCTTCTCGTTCATCGCAATGGCGATCGGCCCGTCGGACGCGGCCCAGTGCGGGCCCATGATCTCGTAGCTGCGGCGGCCCATCGCGTGAACGCCGGCCTCCTCGAGCGCGCGGCGGTTCCACTCACCCGAGTCGTCGCCGAACCACTCGAACATCCATTCATGGGTCCCGTCGGGGCTGGTGGCAAACCCGTCGAGGGACATGACCATTTTGAGAACTACTTTTCTATCGCTCATGTCGGTAAGACCCAGCCCGTCGCGTGAATTCATCGCTCATCGGTAGATTCGGGGATCAAGTGGACCGCTCCCGCCCCGCGTTTGACACGTCAGGCCGCCTGTTTCTGTAGCCCATCGAACTCTTCCCGGGCATCCACCCAGGTCTGCCTCACCTCCCTGGGCGTGCGGTAGTCGATGGCCAAGTGGGGCCGGTCGTGGTAGTGGTCGAGTAGGCGCCGATCGCCGCGCGCCTGGTCGATCGTCTCGAACTCGTTGCGCCAGATCACCCGTTCCTTCAGGTAGCGAAACCACGACTCAAGGAAGGCCTGCAACTCGAGGAGCAGGCGGCGTTACGGCACGCTCTCACGAATGCGTCAAAGCGGCAGCGGTGCTAGGCGCCGGGCTAGAACTCCTTGCCGATCGTGCGGCTGAGTGCCAGCTCTTCGAACAGCCATCGTTCGAGATAGGCGTCGCGAGACGCGCTATCCGCTGCGAGTAGCAGCCACTCTTCGGCGGCCCGTCGCATTGCGGCCACAGCTTTCGGCCGCTCGTCGGGCTTGAGTTCGTACCCGGTCAGTGAGTTCCGACCAGATCCAGTAGAGGCCCTAAGCGACGCCGAACTCGGTCGTCAAGGAGTTCGCCAAACCGTGGAGTTCCGTCCCGGCCCAATACGGCTCGCCCGAAGAGGCAACCTTTTCGTTGGCCCGATTGAGCTCCTCCAGCATGTTCTGCTCGTCGCGATCCGTCATTGGCGGGACCGTAGCGCCGCTTCCGCCTGACAGCACCACTCCGGCATTGCCGGCGCACCGAGTGCCCCTTATCTGAACTCGAGCCCGCGTCAAGGGCGGCGGTGAGTGGTTGTGGTGGGTGGTCTGGCGCTGCGCTCCGTGGATGCCCGGCCTTATCTGGGTCCGCGACCCGGTCAGGGTCGGTGACGTGATGGTTGATGGATTATTCCGGGTGGAGTGACTCCGGCCGCTCGGTCTTTGGTGCGCCGCCGCCCTGGGGCGGGAGCCGGGGCACTTGCGGGAGCTGGCCGGAAGCGTGGAGGTCATCGTCGATGGTTGGGCGTAACGGAGGAGCGGGCGACGC
>JBBRYO010000200.1:0-4913 GCA_038237595.1 Candidatus Limnocylindrales bacterium
ATCAGCTCGGCCTGCCGCAACTTCCTGATGACCTGGTTGGGCGTGTGGCGCTTTGCCTTCACCTTGTGTTCCTCCTTGCCCATCATCGTGGGCGGAAAGAACTCTCACACGAGCCGGACCGATCTCAGGGGGTCGGGCCAGCGGCATCAGCCCCTCGGTCAGGCCGAATCCGGAACGGATGGTCAGTGACAGCCCGTCGCTCTCGGTGGGCAGGGCATCCGCGACTCCACCCTGAGTGACTACATGGCTGCCGATGGCCACCTCGGCCGGTCCGGCCCAGTCGGCCGGCGAGCGCATGGCATCAGCGGCGGAGACCAAGCCCGCGGCGAAGTCCAGCTCGTCGAGCGCGGTCTTGAACTGACCGTGGCTGCATTCGAACCTCACGGAGCCCACGGTGATGGTGAAGGGCTCGGAATCGGGCATGCGGAGGACGCTACAGCCAGGCGGGCGAGCGGATCTGATGCGGCCTGGCGGGCGCCGCCTTGCCAACCCCCGTTAGTCCGGCTCTTGGGGGTGTCGCGGATCGGGAGGCGAATTGTGGGGCGCAAGCTCGGGAGGAGGACGAGGCGCTTCGCCGCGCTAACGAAGCGTGGCGACAAGACCCGTAGCGCTGCCAGAAGGGCGGCTCGAAGGTCCCCTTTCACGCTAGGGCTGACGCCAAGTGTCGCGCTCAGGGTGACGCGATGTCCAGCCACACCGACCCTGCGGGCTAAAGCGGATATGCCCCAGTCGCCGGCTCTCGGTCCCGGAGCCAGCGGCGCTACCGTGCTCCGATGGCCAAGCGCGTGACTTTTCGAATGGGTGACCTGTTCGATCCCGACGACGTGGAGTCTCGCTGGGCGGCGACGCTCGCGCTGATCTGGAATGACCTCGCGTTCACGAACCAGCGGCTGATCGCGGGCATGGAGTCGGGCGCCGAGCCCCACGAGAACCTGTATGACGCAAGGGCGTTGGTTAGCGCCGTCTGGGAGGCGACGAAGTTCCTGCGCGACACGCAGAACGAGGCCAGCATCGAATGGTTCTTGAAGGCTCTGCCCGAGGAGGTCGTTACCGACTACCGAGCCGCGCTGAGGGCCACCGAGCCGGAGGCGTCTGACAGTGGGTTCAAGCGCAGGCTGGCGGCCATGCGTGATCTCAGCTCGCACTACCCAGAGTTGGACCGCAAGCACATGCCGAAGGCGCTCGGCAAGCTCTCCGACGAGGAGGGCTTGATCGTGTCGGGCGACCGCTTCATCGATGTGCGCGCGGACTTCGCAGACCAGATCGCCACCAACCTCGTGTTCGACGCACCGCCCGACAGCTGGGTTCGTGAGTTCACGGATTTCGTGACCACCCTGAGAGAGGTGGTGCTGCCGCTGATGCGCTTCCTCCAGGCTGCTCTCGGTGCGCACCTCGAGCAGCACCGGAACGCCATCACGATCACGCCGGAGTAGTCGGCCCGACCTGCCCACAAGGCAGCGTGATAGTGGCAACCCGGCCGCTGCCATTCGAGCATGATTCCGCCGAGGTCGTGGCTAGACCGCAGCATGCCTAGAGGCCCTGGCACTAGGAGTTGGCGTTAGGTACAAACTCTTCGGCCCGCTGCCCGCGCAGCCTAGCGCCGCGGTCTCGAAAACCGTTGTGCGTCGTAAGGCGTACCGTGGGTTCGAATCCCACCCCCTCCGCTGAGAGGGCCGGAGATTCGCTTGCAGAGCGGCTCCGGCTCGGACAGGGCAGGCCCGGTGGGGTTGCCGATGGTGTTGCAGCCTGCACCGGCTCAGACCCGCTCCACGACGCTGAGGCCGTCCCCAAACGCGTCCCCATACCGCCAACCGCCGATTGTCGTTGACCTCGCCAGGCAAGCTGGGGTATCCGCAGAGCGCGCCGCCACGCCCGCCCGCGCTGCCCGGCTACTAGTGCCCGAGCCACGTTCACTACCCCACGCTGCGTCCCTACCCGTCCCTTCGTCCTGGGGCCACGTGGGTGGCGGCCGCGCCCTCGCCCAAGCTATCCGACCGTCCGGCCAGCACGGCTGCCGTCATCGGCGGATTGTTGGAGCTTTGGAGGGTCGGGCGCTCTGCTGTTCTGCGGCCGGCTTAGGACACGTAGGCCTTGCGCACCATGGCGGCCGTCCAGCGGTTCGTACCGTGGGCCGGGGGAACACTCTTGCGGTTCAAGGTCTCGGCGATCTCGGCGAGGGACTTGCCTTTCGCGAGCAGCGTCCGGATCTGTGTCCGCCATCCATAGTCCCGGTTGTTGCACCAGGTATGGGACAGTCGAACGTTCTCGGGGACGAGGTGCCCGCCGACCGACTTAAGGATCGGGTAGTGGTCGGGCGAGGGCGCCCACTTGGTGCGCGGCGTTGTGACCCGATCGAATGCGCCGCGTCCCCTGTGGTGGTAGCACTGCGGCATTTCGCACTTCAGGGCGAGGAGCTGGCCGCGCTCGGCCATCTGCACGAGGACGCCCTTCACACCGAGCGCGCGGAGCTGGTCCGCGATTGAGCTATCCGCGCTGCCGCCGCCGGCTGCTGCCGTCGCCGTCGAGTCACCCTGTGTCGTGTTGGCCTCCATAAGGCACTGACTCGACCAGCTCTGACCCCAGCTTGAGGGAGGCCGAAGATCGTGCCGAGAACGAACTCGGGGTGCTCGCGCACCGTGCCGAACAGCTTGTGGAAGTCCTTCACGAGTGCGCCTTCAGCTATCTCCGGGACTGGTCCTTTGAGGGCGCGCCAGGTTGCTTTAGCCGGCCACCACCGGTCTTAGACGTCACGGCGCCCCGCGGCGCCCGCGATGCATGGAAAGGAAGTAGCAGGCCTCTCAAGACTGCGCGTGCGCCTCTCGAGCGCATCGCCCTGGGCGAGCGGCTCTATAGCTCCGGTCCTCGTTGCCGATAGACGCGGTGAAGAGCAGCGTTGGCGCGCCGTCAGGACCGAGGCCTCAGCGACGACCTGCGGATCGGGAAGCAACATGGACAACGAGATTCAGCTCATCAGCGACGGGGACGGCCTCGCGGTCATCGGCGAGCCGCAGGCTGTCGAGACGTTCCTTCGCGCCGAGGGGCTGTGGGATGTCTCGAAGAAGTTCGATCTCCGTCGCCTTCGGTCACTGCTTGCCATTGGGTCTGACATCGCGCAGGCAGCCTCTGAAATCGCGGCGAACTCCGCCTGCTGGCTCAAGCTGACCCCGGAGTCTGCACGACTCATCAAGGAGCACGGACTGACGGAGACCAAGACAGCCGGTGTCAGTTGGGTCATGGTGGGCGTGCCCGGCAGGATGAAGAACTGGCTCCAGACCGAGCAAGGCGTTGGGTCGCTCCTCACCAACCCGGCGGCGCTTTCCGGCGTGGCGGGCCTCATGGCGCAAGTTGCTGGACAGCAGACCATGGCCGAGATCACCAACTATCTGGCCAGGATCGACGCGAAGGCCGATGACGTCCTTGGAAAGGTTGATGACACTGTCCTAAAGGACATGCGCGGGGCTCGGTCTCAAATCGGGCGCGCACAAACCATGCGAGACCAGGAGGGGCGGGTCACCTCCGACTCGTGGTCCGAGGTACAGAACGCATCTGGAAAACTCGCGGATGTCCAGGGCTACGCGCTGCTTCAACTGGAAGCAATCGCCAAGAAGCTGGAAAGCAAGAAGCGAGTCGGTGGACTCGCCACTGCCTCCGAAGAGGCCAGGCCGGAGGTCCAGAAGTGGCTCGCGGTCTTGGCGGACTGCTTCCGCCTACAGGCGTCCTTCGACGTTCTGGCACTCGATAAGGCGATGGACGAGTCTCCGGCTGCATTGAACGCTCGACGGCAAGGCCTCGAAGCTGACCGAAAAGACAGACTGGAACTCATCTCCACGCACACCATGCAACTGCTGACTCGAATGGATGCGGCAGTTGGCGCGGCCAACAAGAGGATGCTCTGGAGTCGCACCAAGTCACTGGCAGTCATCCACTCCGGCAACGACCTCGCGCTCGGGGTTCAGGAGTTCCACGAGCTGCTCGGGATCGAGGCCGAGACCCGCTCTTGGGAAGCAAGGCAGCTTGGACGCGCCGAGGACCTGGGGTCCCAGGTCATCCAGAAATCGAAGGACGGAGCACCCGCTGCCGCAACGGTCGTCGCGCTGGCGGCCATCGGCGCAAAGGCCCGAGGCCAAGACACGGCGTAGAGGGGCTGCGAGCATGGCTCGTCGACGCGATGATGCGTCTACCCCCGTGGCCCCCGTCGATCTCGGTGCAGCCTGGGATTTCAGGCCAGGAGCGGCATCGCGATAGATCAGCCCGCAGCCTGACTAGTTCAGCTCTCGGAAATTCAGGCGGCTGAAGCCGTACCACCGCAGCTTGGGCGCACGCCTCTAGACCCGTGGGGCGTAGAGACGTGTGGCGCGATTCCGTGACGGATCCATACGCGAGCTCGCGGGGGCCTAGGCCGCGTCCACCCGTAGGTGACACCGACACACTCCACCATGTCCGGCGTAGAGCTAGAGGCCGAGGGACCTGGGAGCCGTGGCACTACGGGTTGGCGTTAGGTACAAATCGGATGCGCGGGCGCTCAGGCAGCCTCGCAGGTGCGGGTCCATCGGTCTACGGAACCGAAGGTCACAGGTTCGAATCCTGTCGGGCGCGCTGCGAAAAGCCTGGAAAACAGTCACTTTTCGAGTCCCGTAGACAATAGCAGCGAAAACTTTGTCTCGGTTTTTTGTCTCCAACGGGGCGAGCTGGGGAGCGACTGCAGCTACAACAAGCCGAACAAGAGGTGCCGCTGTCATGCCGATGACGGCGAGCGCGTGGGCGCGTCTTGTGGCTGTGGGCAACGCCTGAATACTGACCCATCTGCGCCGGTCGAAAAGTGACCCACCTCGGCGCGGGGTCGGCATCGTCCGGCGGGGTCCTGACCCTCGCCCGATCGGAGCGATCGAGGCGAGGAGAAGCGGGTGGTTGGC
>JBBRYO010000201.1:0-4834 GCA_038237595.1 Candidatus Limnocylindrales bacterium
CGTCACCGGAGCAACGGGGTTCGTAAGTACCCGGAGCTGCGGACGTGGGGTTCGAGAGCCGACACGTGACCGACGTGTTGCCGATCAGCTCGATCGCGCCTCGATCCGTCGTCTGGTAGCGAATCGTGAAGGGCTGGATGACGCTGGTGGCAACAGCCATGGGCGCCCGGAGGGGTGAAATGACCAGGAGAGTCGCGACCCCCACGGAACAGATGAGATTTCAGAAGAGGCCGACGATCTTCCCGTCCGCGTCGATGTCCACGCTCTCGCCGTTGGGATGCGCAGGCAGGCCCGGCATCGTGCGCATGTCGCCGCAGTAGGCGGTCACGAAGCCCGCACCTGCAAAGAGACGCGCGTCGCGGATCGGGATGAGGAACCCGGTGGGGCGCCCCTTGAGCGCGGGATCATGGCTGAGCGACGATTGCGTCTTGGCCATGCACACCGGCAGCGTGCCGTAGCCGAGGCGCTCGACGGTCTGGAGCGCCTTGCCGGCCTCGCCGGAGAGCGCGATCCCGTCGGCGCCGTAGACGCGCATGGCGATGCTCTCGATGCGCTCGAGAAGCGTGGCGTCGTCGTCGGTGAGAAAGCGGAACTCCGGCGCACCGTCGACGGCGGCCGCCCAGACGGCGCGTGCCAGCTCCTCGGCGCCCGCCCCGCCCTCCGCGAAATGCCGCGACACGACGGCGGCACGAGCTCCGGCGGCGAGAGCCTCTTCGCGGATGACGTCGATCTCGGAGGGGTGGTCCTCAGGAAAGGCGTTGATGGCCACGACCGAGGGGACGCCGTACTCGCGCACGATCGCCACGTGCTGTGCGAGGTTGGCGCATCCCCGCCGCACCCCCTCGGGATCCTCCTGGAGCAGCCGCTGGTCCATCGGCCTGCCGGCCGAGACGTCCGCGGCGCCGCCGTGCATCTTCAGGGCACGGACGGTCGCGACGATCACCGCGGCGCTGGGTCGCAGGCCGCTGATCCGGCACTTGATGTCGACGAACTTCTGGAAGCCCATGTCCGCGCCGAAGCCCGCCTCGGTGCAGACCGCGTCGACGAGCTTGAGCGCCACGCGGTCGGCGACCACCGACGAGTTGCCGTGCGCGATATTGGCGAAGGGGCCTGCATGCACGAATGCGGGCCCGCCCTCGAGCGTCTGTGCCAGGTTGGGCTTGATCGCATCGCGCATGACGACCGTCATCGCCCCGGCGACGCGGAGGTCCTCCAGGGTGACCGGCTCGCCCTTGAAGCCCTCCGCGACGATCACGCGCCCGATGCGCGCCCTGAGGTCCTGGAGGTCGCTCGCGAGCGCGAGGATGGCCATGATCTCCGAGGCGGCGGTGATATGGAATTCCGTCTCGCGGACGTCGCGCGTCTCGCCCAGGCCGATGAGCACTCTGCGAAGCGTCCGATCGTTGACGTCGAGCACGCGTGGCCAGTGGATGGTGGCGGCGTCCATCCCCTGGGGATTGCCGCGGATCAGCTGGTTGTCAAGGAACGCCGCGCCGAGGTTGTGCGCAGCGGCGACCGCGTGCAGGTCACCGGTGAAGTGGAGGTTGATGTCCTCCATGGGCACGACCTGGCTGTAGCCGCCCCCTGCCCCGCCTCCCTTGATTCCGAACACCGGGCCGAGCGAGGGCTGACGGATTGTTGCCGCCGCGCGGACGCCGATCCGGTTGAGCGCCTGTGCCAGGCCGATAGTGGTGGTGGTCTTGCCTTCGCCGAGCGGGGTCGGCGTGATCGCCGTCACGATGATCTCGCGGCCGCTCGGCCGGTCCGCCAGGCGCTCGAGGATGTCCAGCTTGACCTTGGCCTTGTAGGGCCCGTACGACTCGAGCTCTTCCGGCAGGATGCCGAGCTCCGTGGCGACCTCGGCGATGGGACGCAGGTGCGCGTTCTGGGCGATCTCCAGGCTGCTCGGCATCGACGGGGGCACGCTGCTGGCTCGGGCGGCGGTCAGCCGACCGCGGCGGATCCGATGGAGGCGGTCGAGCCGGGTTCTGCAGGCATGCCGCTTCCTGCGTCGAGCTGGGCGCGCACGGCCCGAACCTGGTGCTCGAGGAGGACGGCGTTCGTGACGGGGCCCACGCCGCCCGGCACCGGGGTCATGGCACCGGCGACACGCTCGGCCGAGGCCCGATCGACGTCACCCACGATCTCGCCTGCGACGACGTTGATGCCGCAGTCGATCACGACGGCCCCGGGCTTCAGCATGTCTCCGGTGACGAGTCCCGGCGAACCCGCGGCGACCAGGACCAGGTCAGCACGGCGCACCTCCCCCGGAAGGTCGCGTGTTCGGCGGTGGCAGACCGTGACCGTGGCGTGCTCCCGAATGAGCAGCACGTGGGCCGGCTTGCCGACCACGTTCGAGCGGCCGATCACCACTGCCCGCAACCCTTCGAGGGCGTAGCCGTATCGCTTGGGGATCTCCACCGCGGCCTCCGCGCAGGAGGGAACGAACGCGGGATACCCGAGTGCCAAGTTCCCGGCATTCAGCGCGTGGATCCCGTCGATGTCCTTGCCCGGGTCAATCGACGAAATGATCGCGTCGAGGGGAATGCCCTGGGGCAGTGGCATCTGCACGATGATCCCGCCGACCGACGGATCGTCGTTCAGGCGCTGGAGCTCTCGCACCGCGACGCTGGTGGGCGTCGAAGCCGGCAGGTCGACCACCCGGCCGGGCAGTTCGACCGATTCGGCGCTGCGCAGGATCCGCCGCGCGTAGACCTGGGATGCGGGATCGTCCCCGATCAGAAGAACCGCGATCCCCGGCACCGTGCCGTGGCGCTCACGGAGCTCGCGCACCTCGGACGTCACCGAGCTCCGAATGGCTGCGGCAATGGGTCCGCCGTGAAGGATGCGCGCGGTCCAGTCGGTCGCGGCCTCTCCATCCATCGCGACGGTTATCGGGAGAGTCGGTGCCGTCACGGCGCCTCCGCCTCTCCCAGATGTCCCGAACGCACCCGTGCGTGCACGCCGGCGACGATCAACTCGATCGCGTGCAGCCTTCCCTCGAGGTCCGTCAGGAGCGTTCCGGCGTACCGCGGATCCTCCACCGCCGGCAGGTTGATGATCACGTTGGCCCCGGCGCCGCGGGCGGCCGCCTGCGCGAGCAGTGCGGCCACGTCCAGGTCACTCGCTGCGTTGACGTTGCTGCGCCCCGTGAGCGACTCGATCAGCTGGACGAGCGAGTGGCAGTTCCGAACGACCTCGAGCGGCACCTCCGCGGCGGCACGCGCCGCCACTCGAACGGCGCCCGCGCGGACCCCGTCCCGTTCCGGCGTGTCCTTGGGAAGCTTCCGCGCCGCACCGAAGGTGGCATAGGCCGCGGCGTCTTCATCGGCAAGGTCCAGAAAGCGGTGCCGCGCCGCTTCTCCCGCGGCAATGGCCCGCTCGTGCGTGGCAGCGTAGGCCGCGTATTTGGGCCGGCCGATCGACAGCCGCGCGACCATGACGAGAAGGCTCGCCGCGAGAGATGCGGCCACTGCAGACGCGCTGCCCCCGCCTGGCACCGGCGCGTCCGAGGCAAGTGCGTCGGAGAAACCAGCCAGCGTGAAGTCGGCGTACCGTACCGCACCGTCGCCCATTCGTTCGATTGTCGCACGTCAGGCCGGCGCCAAAGCCGCCCCGAAGTCGCTCAGGCGGCGGTGGCGAGGGCCTCCGGATCCGGATCGAGCCCGTCCACCAGCCAGCGCCGGTCCCGGTGCCTGAACGTCAGGCGCAGCTTGTTGTCCGAGGTCCGCACCACGAAGACCGTGCGCGGGCCCTGCTCCAGGGGATACGCCGCTGATTCCTCTCGGATCCGTTCGATCGCGATGACAGCAAAGTCATTTGCACCCACGTGGACCGATCGCGGCCTGCCCGTGAACAGGTCGCACGCGACACTGACCTCGGTCGGGATCACATTCACCATCGCCATTTCGGACTCCTTCCGACTCGACGGTCTCCTGCGGGCGGGGCACTTGTGCCGACGAGAGAACATCCGTTCGATTAGCTCAACCGTAACCGAACAGATGTTCGGTGTCAATGGGCGCCTTCAACGAAGCGAACGATCGGATCCCGGTGTGACAGCTTGCGTGTCACAGCGCGCAACCCACGTCGGAGAACGGCTCGCTACTCCCGCGTCGCGTCGTCCTCCCGGATTTCGCGGCCGATGCGTTTCGCCTCGGGGGCTGTCATCGGATCGCGCTCGAACGGCTCTGCCACGCCGCCGTCGAGCAGCCGAGCGCGCGTGATGGCACTCGAGCCGTAGCGCTTGCGAATGCGGTCCGTGGCCTCGGTGGCTTTGCGCCGCCGCTCGTCGTCGGTCCCGAACAGCGCAAGCTGCTCGCGCTCGGTGAGGTGGGTAGCGGCCACACCGAGCAGGCGCACGCGGATCGCCCGGACCTCGGCTCGCGCCAGGGCCACCGCCGTCCGCCACACCGTGTCCGTCTGATCGGTCGGCGATGGCAGGGTCCGTTGGCGCGTGAGCGTGACAAAGGCCGAGTCACGCACCTTGACGGAGATCGTCCCCGCCTTGACGCCCCCGGTTCGCAGCCGCCTGGCCACGCCGTCGGAGAGGCCTAGGAGGGTGCGTTCGATCACCTCCCAGTCGTTCGTGTCGACGTCGAAGGTGTGCTCGTGGCTGACCGATTTGGCCGGATCGCCGTCGGCCACGGGCGAAGCGTCGACGCCGCGCGCCCGCGCCGCCAGCACCACGCCCTGGCTGCCGAACCGCCGTCGCAGCAGGTCTTCGGGCAAACCGGCCAGATCGCCGATCGTGGTCACGCCGTATTCGGCGAGCACGGCCCGGGTTCGCTCGCCGACGCCCCACAGGCGACTGATTGCCAAGGGTGCGAGGAAGGCC
>JBBRYO010000202.1:0-4799 GCA_038237595.1 Candidatus Limnocylindrales bacterium
ACGACCAGCCGGTCGCGCGGCAGTTCAACGGTGATGTTCTTGAGGTTGTGTTCGCGGGCTCCACGAACAACGATGACGTCCTGGGGCACGAAGTCGAGTCTACTTGGTGCGGCGCATTAGAACAAGTGTGCTAAACAAGGGATCAGCGCCGTTGCCTACCGCGCCGACAACAGCCCGGATCGTCTCGACGCGGCGCGTATGAATGGCAACTCATGATCCTCGTTGCTGCGTCGGCCTTCGCGGTCAGCCTGGGCTACGGTCAATGGGACACCGCGCGTCGCTCCGCGGGAGCCTGAGCGGTCCATCAATTGCGGCTCGTGTCCGATGGCTGCTTTCGGAGTCGAGCCGCCCGGTCCAGCTCCTCCTCGAAATCCGTGGCCGTGTGGACCATGACCGGCCGACCAGCCGGCTCCATTGCTCGCAAGCCGCGCACGTTGTCGACGAGGTGATCGGCGTCCCCAATCGTCAGCACTTGCCGATAGCAAGATGCGAGCCGTTCAGCCGGGACGACCTCCGCCCATGCCGCCACCCAGTCAAGCCAGATCCGCTGGCGGGTCGCTTCTTCCGTGACACCGTTCAGCCACGTCGCCAGGTCGATCAGCGGGAACCCGACTGACGCGTCCGCCCAGTCGATGATGACCGGTCGGCCGTCGGCCACGGCAACGTTCCAGGGAGTGAAGTCGCCGTGGACGATCGAATCGGCCACGCCCAGCTCCGCGATCTCTGCCACGTCCGCGCGAACGATCTCGACCAGCTCACGGTGACGCGCCGACGACAGCGCCCAGGCCACCACCTGCGGCTCGCCGAAGAACGCGTCCTCGAGATCGTTCGCGAGACGATCGAGGGGACTCTTCGACGCGCCGGTGCCGAACAGCGCCTCTCTATCGCCGGCGAGGTCGCGCTGGATTCGTACCAGCAGATCCGAAGCGGCGCGCCGCATGACCTCGTCCGCGACGTCGACGAAGGTGGATCCCAGATCCTCCATCACGAGCCAACCTTCGGATTCGTTGACGGCAACGAGCCTCGGAACGGCTTCTGGGAAGCGTTCGGCCAGGAGGCGCGCGACGCCCACTTCCGCCTCGAACGGGGACATGGCGCACTTCACCCAGATCAGGCCCGATGCCGTCTCGGTGCGAAGCACCATGGAGATGCCCCACGAGCTGATTTGCTGCAGCGGCCCGACCCGAGGTCGCCCGAGCTCCGCCAGCTTCGTGTCCAGCCAGGTTGCGACGCGGGCATTCGAGCCAGGTCGTGCCCAGGACTGCCGTGACGTGGGAACCTCGGCCTCGCCCGTCAGCTCACGAACCCAGGTCATGGCACGGCCCGCGAGGTCGACCGGGACGGCGTCGCGTCCGAGAGCACCGATAGGGACCCAGGCAAGGCCGCTCGGTGCGGCCACGTCACGAGGCGACCGATCGAGCACGAGGAGGACAGGGGTCTGGTCCATCGCGTCCTCGCTGAAGTGGATCTCCAGCACGGGAGCAGCGAGCCCGAGTCGTGCCACGACCTCGCGACAAGCGATGGCCAGGACGTGGTCCTCGTCGTCGACGGGCATGACCCAGCCCGGCAATGGCACCACAGCCGCCGGGATTCCGGCGGGCTGGCTGGCCTGAGGTCGAGACACCAGCACCATGCCGTCAACCCGCGGGGCGAGAAGCGTGATCGCAACGCTCGGCGCGGACGCCGGCGTCACTTCTGCAGGATCCGCGCCGCGTTGACGGCCGCCCGCAGGCGCCCGAGCTCCGATCGATGTTCGGCCTCGTGCTGGGTGAGGTGGAACGCCACCCATTCCGGCGTCACGTCGTAGTCCGCGAGCACGCGCACCCGGCGAAATTCGACCACGTCCATGGCCGCAAGTTCGCGGACCAGGAGGTCCCGCGTCACCCGCATTCGTTCGAGGTGCTGGTCGAGTGTTTCTCCGCGCACATGCCAGAGGAGCCCGGCCTCGTCACGGACATCGAAGGGCAGGACGTGATCCACCTCGGGCGGCCACGCGTCGAGGCTCAGGATCTCCTCTGCAAGCCACGCCATCTCGATGGCCGCTACGTGGTACAGGATCGCGCCGATGCTGTTCGAATCGTCCGCACCGGGCGCGTCGACGTCATCAGTGGACATTCCCTCAAGGTCGGCCAACGTCCTCCGGCGAGTCTCGGTCAGGCGCGCGACCGCACCACCGATGATCGGGTCCATGCCCTCGGGCTCGGGCAGGACGAGTCGCCGACGCTCGGGGATGCCGGCCAAGGAAGCGTTCGGACTGTCCGTCACCGGCGGCGGCGACCCCCGGTCGGCCGTTGACCGGTGCGCTTGATCACGTTGGGGGTGACGCGACGATCCCAGGTGGGCTTCTCCAGCCAGCGGGCCATCCAGCCGGCATCGTCACCTTCGTGCTCGTCGCGGATACCGGGCAGCCAGTCGGCCGCGGTGCCCTCGTCCGGCGTCGCGACGCCGTCGTGACCGTGCCCATTCCCCGTCAGCGGCTCCTCCCCTGCCTGGAGGACCGTGACCTCGGTCACGTCCATGTGGGCTTCGCCCGACTGCAGCGCCCGACGTGCCCGGCGGTCACCCGAGCTCTTCGCCGAGATCCGTTCCGAGGGCTTGGCCATGGCCTCGCGCGCGCTTCTGCTGACTGCTCCCTCGCTCCTCGTGGCAGCCCGCTCGGCGGCCTTCAGCACGGTCGTCGAGGCATCCTCCTCGAGCACCCTCAGGCGAATGTCCTGGATCTGGTCCCGCAGAGCCGCGGCCCGCTCGAACTCGAGCTGCTTGGCCGCCGAGCGCATCTCGGCCTCCAGCTGGCCGACCATCAGCGCGATCTGCTCCTTGGACATATCCGTGAGCTCGCGCTCCGACCCGTACGCGCCCGGCGCCTCGGCCACGGCCCGCAGGCGGTCGTTGATGTCGCGGATCTCCTTGATGATCGTCTGGGGCGTGATGCCGTGCTGGGCGTTGTACGCCTCCTGGATTGCGCGCCTGCGGTTCGTCTCCTCGATCGCGACCTGCATCGAGTCGGTGATGCGGTCTGCGTACATCACGACCTGGCCACCGGTGTTCCGCGCCGCGCGGCCGGACACCTGGATGAGCGACCACGCGCTGCGCAGGAAGCCCTCCTTGTCCGCGTCAAGGATGGCGACGAGCGTCACCTCGGGCAGATCGATGCCCTCGCGCAGCAGGTTGATCCCGACCAGCACGTCGTAGATGCCGAGGCGCAGGTCGCGCAGGATCTGGACGCGCTCGAGCGTGTCGACCTCGCTGTGGAGGTAGCTGACCTTGACGCCCATCTCATGGAGGTAGTCGGCGAGGTCCTCGGCCATCTTCTTGGTGAGCGTCGTGACCAGGACGCGCTCGCTGCGGTCGACGCGCTCCCGGATGCGGTCGATGAGGTCGTCGATCTGGCCCTCGGTGGGGCGGACCTCCACGGTCGGGTCCACGATGCCCGTCGGCCGGATCAGCTGCTGGGCGATCTGCTCCGAGCGCTGAAGCTCGTAGGCGCCCGGCGTCGCGCTCATGAAGACGACCTGGTCGAGATGGCCCTCGAATTCCTCGAAGTTGAGGGGCCGGTTGTCGAGCGCCGAGGGCAGCCGGAAGCCGAAGTCGACCAGGATCTCCTTGCGCGTGCGGTCGTTCTTGTACATGCCGACCGTCTGCGGGATGGTCATGTGGCTCTCGTCGACGACCAGCAGCCAGTCCGGCGGGAAGTAGTCGAGCAGCGTCCACGGGCGTGACCCGGCTTCGCGGCCGGCGAGGTGGCGCGAGTAGTTCTCGATGCCCGAGCAGAAGCCGAGTTCGCGCATCATCTCGAGGTCGAAGGTGGTGCGCTGCCGAAGGCGCTCGGCCTCGAGGATCATGCCCTTGACGTTGAGCTCCTCGACGCGCTCCTCCATCTCCTTCTCGATGTTCACGATCGCCAGCTTCAGCTTGTCCGCCGGCGTCACGTAGTGGGAGGCCGGATAGACGTTGAGCTCCCTGCGCACCGCAAGGAGCTCGCCGGTGAGGGGGTCGAGCTCGGTGATGCGCTCGATCTCGTCACCGAAGAACTCCACGCGAACGACGAAGTCGTCGTACGCCGGCTGGAGCTCGAGGGTGTCGCCGCGGACCCGGAATTTGGCGCGCGACAGCTGCTGGTCGTTGCGCTGGTACTGGAGGTCGACCAGCTGGCGCAGGACTCCGTCCCGCCGGTAGCGGCCGCCCTGGCGCAGGCGGACGACGGTGGCGCCGTAGTCGACCGGCGCGCCGAGGCCATAGATGCAGCTCACGCTGGCCACGATGATCACGTCTTTGCGCTCGAAGAGGGCCCGGGTCGCGGCGTGGCGTAGCTTGTCGATCTCGTCGTTGCGCGACGAGTCCTTCTCGATGTAGGTGTCGCTGCGCGGCAGGTACGCCTCGGGCTGGTAGTAGTCGAAATAGCTGACGAAGTACTCGACCGCGTTATCGGGAAAGAAGTCGCGGAACTCGGAGTACAGCTGGGCCGCCAGCGTCTTGTTGTGGGCCAGCACGAGCGTCGGCTTCTGGATCTTTTCGATCATCCAGGCAGCGGTCGCGGTCTTCCCAGTGCCGGTTGCGCCCAGCAAAGTCTGGTACTTCACCCCCTTGGCCAGCCCGGAGGCGAGCTTTTCGACGGCCTGGGGCTGGTCTCCGGTCGGTTTGAAGTCGGCTACAACCTTGAAATCGGGCACGCGTCGAGTTTACCATCGCGGCCTTGATAGAGAACGGGCGTTCAGTTCGCGCCGGTAAGTCGCTGGGCGCCATGCCGCTCCAGTTCGGCCGGCCGCTGCGGACTCCCCGCGCTCGGCGGACTTGCCGAT
>JBBRYO010000203.1:0-4766 GCA_038237595.1 Candidatus Limnocylindrales bacterium
CGTCGCGGCTACGCCGACGGCTCCGGCGGTCGAAACGCCCGTGGTCACCCCCGCGGCGAGCGAGTCGACACCCCCTGTCGCGAGCGAGAGCCCGGCAGCCAGCGAGAGCGCCGCGCCGAGCGAGAGCGCCGCGCCGAGCGAGAGCGCCGCGCCGAGCGAGAGCGCCGCGCCGAGCGAAACGACCGGTCCGGTCGCGACACCGGCCGGCACGCCCTATCCGGAACCACTCGCACAGCCCCCCGCGCCCGCCGAGGGCGTGACGCAGTACCCGGACCCGACATACGGCACCGTCACCTGCGCCACCGACACAGCTCCAGGCTCCTTCAACGGCCTGCAGTACGACGGCAATCTCAAGCTGATCAAGGCATCCGCCGATGGCAAGAGCGTCGAGTTCGACTTCTGCAACCCGAACGGCGAGTTCCTGCAGCAGATCGCATTCGCCGCGCTGGCGATCGATGATGCCGGATACCTCATCGCCCATATGGGCAGCGCGCCCGGTGGCGGCGATCTCGGCACCGCGCCCAACGGCACGGGTCCCTACATGCTGAAGAGCTGGGACCACGGCACCCGCATGGACTTCGCAGCCAACCCCACCTACTGGGGACCGCAGCCCAAGACGCCGAACCTGGAGTTCCAGTGGAGTGATCAGGCCGCGGCCCGCCTCGTCGCGCTCAACGCGGGCAGCGTCGACGGCATTGACAACCCCGACAAGGGCGACATCGCATCCATCCAGGCCAACACCGACCTGAAGTTCTACCCGCGCGAGGGCCTCAACACCCTCTACCTGGGCATGAACAACCAGGACGCACCGTGGGGCAACCAGGATGTCCGGCAGGCGGTCGCCAAGGCGATCGACCGCCAGAATCTCGTCGACAACTTCTACCCGCCCGGCTCCCAGGTCGCGGACTACTTCACTCCGTGCGCGATCCCTGACGCCTGCAAGGGCGAGAAGTACTGGGACTTCGACGCGGCGGCTGCCAAGGCCCAGTTCATCAAGGGCATGAACGCCCAGGGCCTCGACCCGGCAACTTTCACGACCAAGATCTCATTCCGTGCTGCTGTCCGCGGCTACAATCCCGACCCGCCCACGGTTGCCCAGGAGATCGCCAACGAGCTCCAGACCAGCCTCGGCATCACGGTCACCCTGGATCTTCAGGAGTCCGGGACCCTCCTGGACAACAACACCGCGGGCAAGCTCGACGGGCTGTTCCTACTCGGCTGGGGCGCGGACTACCCGGATGCCAGCAACTTCCTTGACTATCACTTCGGTCCCGGTGCCGGCGCGAAGTTCGGCAAGCCGTATCCGGATCTCGTCAAGGCCGTCCAGAAGGGCGACCAGGCCTCGACTGATGCCGCCCGCACCGACGCCTACACCAAGGCCAACGACCTCATCAAGAAGTACGTTCCCGCAGTCGTCATCGCGCACGGTGCATCCGGCGCGGCCTTCAAGGCTGACGTCACGAGCGACTGCGGGGCGACGGATCCGGCGGTCTGCTTCGCGGCACCGCTGCTGGAAAACTTCAGGACCTTCCATGCGGCAGATCGCGACACGCTGGTCTACATGCAGAATGCCGAACCGCTCAGCATCTACTGTGGAGACGAGACGGACGGCGAGACGCTTCGGGCCTGCCAGCAGATCAAGGAATCCCTCTACACCTACGGCGGGAAGTCGGGTCTCGATCCGATTCCAGCCCTCGCAACCAAGTGCGAGCCGAACAAGGACGCCACCGTCTGGACCTGCACGCTGCGCGACGGCGTGAAGTTCCAGCAGGGCCAAGACTTCGGAGCCGACGACGTGATCCTGTCGTTCGCGGCGCAGTGGGATCAGCTCAGCCCGTTGCACCAGGGACGCACCGGCGCCTTCGATTACTGGAACTCCCTAATCGGCCAGGGCAAGCTGAACCCTGCCGGACCATGCGGGCTGGCCAACACGGCCCCCTGCACCCCGTAGCGACCGGTCGAACCCGGGTACCTCGGTACAAACAGGAAGGGGCGCCGGCCGTCGTGGTCGGCGCCCCTTCTGTCAACGCAAACGACGCACCCAGAGCGTGGCCTGATCGATGTCTCGATACATCATTCGGCGGATCCTGCTCAGCATTCCGGTGCTGCTGGGGATCATCTTTCTCGTATTCCTGCTTGCCCGGGTCATCCCGGGCAATCCGTGTGTCGACGCACTCGGCGAACGTGCCACCCAAGCGCAGGTCCTGGCGTGCCGGGTCCGTTTCGGCCTCGATCAGCCGATACCGGTGCAGTTCGTGCGCTACCTGGGACAGGTGGCGACAGGAGACCTCGGAAGCTCGTTCCGTTTCAACATTCCCGTCACCGACCTGATCATCCAGCGACTGCCAACCACCTTCGAGCTGAGCTTCTTCGCACTGCTGTTCGCGATCTCGATCGGGGTCCCGCTGGGCGTGATCTCAGCGTACCGGCGCAACTCGAAGGCGGACGTCGGCAGCATGATCATCGCCAACCTCGGGATCTCAACGCCTGTATTTGTCCTAGGGTTGGTGCTCGCCTTCACGTTCTCGGTCGTGTTGAAGGGTTCATTCCTCGCGCTGCCGCCCGGCGGGAGGCTGAGCCCAGGAGTGGTGGTGAAGCCGCTGGCGGACGTGTGGGGCGTGTTCCACGGTGCGACCGGTCCACTTGGCGCGACACTCAACTTCCTGTCGGGATTCTTTGTGATCGAGTCGCTCGTGACGTTCCAGTGGAACGCCTTCGTCGATACCATCCGGCACCTGATCCTGCCCGCCATCGCCCTCGGGACGATCCCCATGGCGATCATCGCCCGGATCACGCGCTCAAGCCTGCTGGACGTGATGGGTCGCGACTACGTGCGCACCGCGCGCGCCAAAGGCCTGCGGGATTGGCTGGTGCTGACACGGCACGCCCTGCCCAACGCGATGCTGCCCGTCGTCACCATCATCGGCCTCCAGATCGGCCTGTTGCTCGGAGGCGCCGTCCTGACCGAGACGGTCTTTGGACTGGCGGGTGTGGGCAAGACCATCGTCGATGCCATCGGATCGCGCGACTATTCGGTGATCCAGGGGTTCACGCTCATCATCGCGGTGATGTTCATGGTCGTGAACCTGCTGGTGGACGTCTCCTACGCGTATCTCGACCCGCGCGTCAGGGTCAGCTGACATGACGGCCGCAGCGGAACCGCTAGCGGAAGCGCCTGACGTTCTCGCCGCGCAGCGCCAGGCCAGCCTCTGGCGCGACACACTTCGGGGCGTCCTTCGGCAGCGGTCCGCGATCGTGGGCGGGCTGATCCTCGGGTCGCTGGCACTTATGGCCATCTTCGCCACCCAGATCAGTCCGTATCAGCCTGGGGACACATTCCAGCACGAGGCGTTCGCGCAACGCGCCGGTCCCTGCATCTATGCGCTGGGCTGCCCGACCACCCACACCCAGCACTTCTTCGGCATCGATGGGAACTTCCGGGACGTCTTCACCAGGGTGGTTTACGGAGCCCGCATCTCGCTCGTCGTCGGCTTCGAGACCGTCGGGATGGCGATCGTCATCGGATCATTGCTCGGCGCCGTGGCCGGATATGCCGGTGGGGTGCTGGACACCGTGATCATGCGGATCATGGACGTCTTCCTGACCTTTCCCGCACTGCTGCTGGCGATCGGCGTGGTCAGCGCCCTCGGGAACGACCTGTTCCACGCCCAGCTCGCGATCGCGGTCGTGGCCATCCCGGTCTATGCCCGAATCATGCGATCGTCGGTGTTGAGCGTCCGCGAGCACGACTTCGTGACCGCGTCGCGTGCCCTTGGTGAACGGCCCTGGGGCATCCTCTTGCGCCGCGTCCTGCCGAATTCGCTGACACCGATCATCGTGGCCGGCACGCTCGGCATCGGCGGCGCGGTGCTCGATGTGGCAGCCCTTTCGTTTCTAGGACTCGGCGCCGGCCCGAGCGTGCCCGAGTGGGGCTCGATGATCGGATTTGAACGCAATACCGTCTTCAGTGCGCCGCACCTGCTGTTCTTCCCCGGCCTCGCACTCACCCTCACAGTGCTCGGATTCAACCTGCTCGGCGACGGGGTCCGGGACGCGCTCGATCCGCGGCTCAACCGGTGACCGCCGACCTCGGCGGCGCCATGATCGAGGAGATCGGGCCGCACGAACGCACGACCGTTCCGCTCGCCATGAAGAGCCGCACGCCCGGCGCCATCCTTGACGTGCGCGGCCTGCGAACCTCGTTCTACACGCGGGACGGCGTGGTGCGGGCCGTGACCGGCGTCGATTTCGCGGTCAACCGCGGCGAGATCATGGGGCTCGTCGGCGAGTCGGGCTGCGGCAAGAGCGTGACCAGCCTCTCGATCCTCGGCCTCATCCCGAAGCCGGGTCGCATCGAGGGCGGCGAGATCCTCTTCCACGGCAAGGAGTTGCGCACCATGCCGGAGAAGGAGCTCCGGGGGCTGCGCGGCGACCGCATCGCGATGATCTTCCAGCAGCCGACCTCTTCGCTGAACCCGGTCATGAACGTGGGCGACCAGATCGGCGAGGTCCTGGAGATCCACCGCAACATGAAGCACAAGGCGGCGCGGGGGCGGGCGCTCGAGCTGCTCAAGATGGTCGGCGTGCCGGATCCCGAGCGGCGCATCGACTCGTATCCGCACGAGATGTCCGGCGGCATGGCGCAGCGCGTGATGATCGCAATGGCGCTCGCCTGCGAGCCCGAGCTGCTGATCGCCGATGAGCCGACGACCGCGCTCGACGTGACCATCCAGGCACAGATCCTGGACCTGATGCGCAAGCTCCAG
>JBBRYO010000204.1:0-4748 GCA_038237595.1 Candidatus Limnocylindrales bacterium
ACGCCGCTCCGGCCATCTGGGTCCGTCGCGGGCATCATCTCTCGGCCACGCGAGGCCGTGACGATCTCCCTGGTGGCTGCTGCCCGGGCCCGCGCGCGCTCGCCATCTCGGGCGGCTCGGGTGGGGCCGATCACGCGGCCGACAGTGGCGCCCCGACGCAGGCCGCGTCTGATCCTGGGACGGTCGGCGTCAGGCCCCGTTGGTCGGTCGGCGAGTGCCGTCCGCCAGGGCGGCCAGGGCCGCCGCCCGCTGGGACTCGGTCGCGTACCCGCCGGCATTGAGCATCAGGTCCGACGGCAGGTCGAGGACGTCCGCCAGCTTCAGCACGAGGCTGGAGCTCGGGCCGACCGAACCCTCCTCAAACCGCGCGAGGAAGCCTGGGCCCGGTGTTCCGCCGATCACCCTCGCGACCGCGTCGAGGTCGAGGCCGAGCGCTTCTCGCCGCGCCCGGACCAGCGCCCCGAACTCGGTGCCGGCCACCATCCTGCCGTCCATCGCCACGGTCCCTCGCTGCATCGGATGTGCGTGCCCCGCGGGGAGGTCTCGCCGCCCGAGCGTGCACGCTCGGGCGCCGGAAAGGATGGTCGGATGCGACCGTTGGACGGGTCAGATGCTGAACGGGTTTCCGGTTCCAGCCGATCGCCGCCGACGAGGTCTTGCGCACTGGCCGAAACGCCAGTGAATCAGGCGAAGTCACCTGCGCCACGTGATTGTACTCGTCGGCTGGATCCAGGGCCCGGCGGCGCTTTGGTGAGTCGGCGCTCCGCGAATGGTAGGCAGCGTAAGGTGGATGAACTCATTCAGGTCGACCAAACCCTCGACTAGTGTCGCGCGCAGGAATCGGCTTGTGTCTTGCGGACCGCCTTGGCGAGGATCTCGTCGGCGCTTTTGATCCACTGAACGGCCCCGCGCCAGTGTTCCACTCCCGGGTGAAGTGCTCGATCTCAGCGGTCAGGACGCGGACGTTCTCGAACGAGCCGCGCCGGATGGTTTGGCGGGTGAGGATGCCGAACCACGTCTCGACCTGGTTCATCCATGAGGCCGAGGTGGGGGTGAAGTGGAAGTGGAAGCGCTTCTGGCGGGTGAGCCACGCCTGGACGTCGGGGGTCTTGTGGGTGCTGACGTTGTCGAGGACGACATGGACCTCGCCAGTCGGGTAGGTCCCGGCCAGCAGACGGAGGAACGCCAGGAAGTCGTGGCCGGTTTGCCCTCGCGGGCCTGGTTGGTCACCAGCCCCGTGGCGACCTCAAGCGCGGCGAACAGGCTGAGCGTGCCGTTGCGCTGTAGTCATGAATGCGGCGCTCGACCCCGCCGGCGCGCAACGGGAGCATCGGCTGGGTGTCGAGGCCTCGCCCGCCGCCTCGCCATCCGCCTCCCGGCAGCTGGTCCCGCCGAGTTGCATGGCTCTGCCCGAGTCGGGCCGGGGCGTCTTTGACACCGATCGACGCGGCCTTCGCTGCTGACGACCCTGCGCTCCACGAGCAGACGTCGGAGCTTGGCCAGCGCAGCAACGAGCCGTCAGCCGCGTGGCACTGCCAGAAGGTCGAGCCGTTCGTCTGATGCTGGCCGCCGTCTCGCTGCTGGCGCGGACGCCGTGGGCGTAGCCGTCCCACCAGACGTGGCCTCGCCGGTTGACCGCGCCGCCCTTGTCCGATAGGCCTCGTCCGACAGCTTGCGCGCGGCCGCTTCCCGCGCCTCCAGCTCGGCGCGCAGGAGGCGGATGGCGAGGCGGCGGATGAGGTCACGTCAGGCGGAGTCCTTTTTGATGTGGTCCAAATGGTCCAAGCCCCTCACGCGGTGGCAGATTCCTTGCCCAAGGAGGCACGCGCCAAGTTGAGTGCCAGCAGCTCGGACAAGAGGTCGGCGTCGTTTGTGTCGCGCTTCCAGCCATACGCGGCGAATACCGCCGCGTCTAGCGCGGCATGGACATCGCGAAGCCAGGCAGGCATCTGGTTGTAGAGGTTGGTGAGCGTCCGCACCTCGAGCTCTTCTGGCTCCGCTCCCGAAGGATTGAGCCAGCCCTCGCGAAGTTCGTTCAGACGGCGGGCCGCCTCGGCGATCGCACCGCGCTGTGTGCCCGTGGGCCTTGGGAACGGAAAGGTCTCAAACGTGGTTCTCGGCGTGTAGCGGAAGCCTGACTCGACCTCGCGGAGCTGCGTGCCTGTCCCTCGCGCCCAGAGTTCGTGGACTCGCGATTGGAGGACGCCGAACGTGTAGTCGTCGTCCCGAGCAATCGCAACCACGCTGCTATCGGGTAGCGTCCGGGCGTCAATCCAAACAAAGATCCGGTGCTTGGAGACGCGCGGCGTCGCGATGTAGCGAGAGAGCCCTTCGGCGAGCAGATCACGGGCAGCCTCACCGAGCCGCCACCACTTGTCACGGCGCCGGAGTCGCCGATTGGTAGCTCGGATGGGTTGGACGACGGCGCGGACGTACTCAAACGGCGCCTCGTACAGCGCAGCTACTTCGCGGCTCAAGTCGTACCCGAAATCGATGATCCACATCTGCCTGGAGCGTCCGGTGATGTCGCTCGCTCCGACGAACGGTCGAACTACGTCGCGATTAGAGAGCCCGTTGGGATTGTGCGCATCCAGCATCGGGTAGGCTACGGCCGAGTCGATATCGAAGGGTCCGATCTTGACCGGACCTTGGAACGATTGGCCGAGGTTCTCGCCCAGCCGCCGGGCTTTAGTCAGGTCGGTGCCGGTCGTGAGATTGGAGTTGATGGCGCCAACAGACATCCCGTCCAGAGCGCGCTGTGGCTCGGTGCCGTTGTCGAAGCCAAGGAAAGATACGTGAACGGCGGCACCCGATAGGACCCACGGCTGATCCGACCATGCGACGAACAAGTCACCCGTGTCCTTGATCCGTTCGATCACCCGGCGATTTGCGCCGCCGCGGATTCCTTGCGTCGCGAGGAGCCCGGCGCGCTCCGTCCTGCCAGCCTCGATGGCCGCGGGCGCCTTCTCGTGCCAGTACGTCACAAGGTCGGCTTCGCGCGGGACGCGTCCATCGTACAACCGAAATAGCGCGTCGACCGTCGGATCACCCAGGTTCGAACGCAGAAGCTTCCCGCCCAGGAACGGCGGGTTGCCGATGATCACGTCGGCCGCGGGCCAGTCGGCCTCGACCGGGTGCTCGGGGTCCGACCAGTCGATGAGGGCGTCCCGCGTTTCGATGTTGTGGAGCGGACGGAGAATCGGGTCCTTGAGATAGGCGAACCCGTTGCGCAGCATCCATTGGATCTCGCCGATCCAGATCGTCACGCGCGTAAGCTCGGCGGCGTACGGGTTGATCTCGATGCCGTGGAGCTGGTGTGGCCCCACACGAGGGAACTGCACCGGGAGGCTTACCTCGAGCGAGCCCCACAGCAGCGCCTCTCGCTCCAGGTCCTTGAGCGACTGAAGGGCGATGTAGAGGAAGTTGCCCGAGCCGCAGGCGGGGTCGAGCACGGTAATCAAACGCACCCGATCGAGGAACTCGTTGAAGCGCTTCTCGATTGCACTTGGCTCGCGCGTCCGACGGTAGGTCGTCATGCCGCGAGCCTGCATCGCCTTGATGTCGGCCTTCATGAGCTCGAACTCGCGCCGGAGCGGAGCCATTAGCACGGGCTCCACCAGGCGCAGGATCGACTCCCTGTCCGTGTAGTGAGCTCCGAGCTGCGTGCGCCGGTCAGGGTCAAGACCACGTTCAAAGAGGGTGCCGAAGATGGCAGGCTCGATCTCCGCCCAGTCAAGGAGCGAGACCGTCCGCAGGACCTCGATCTCCTTGGTCTCCATCGGGATGACCCCGGCGCCGTCGAACAGATCGCCATTGAACCATTCGACCTTCTCGGTGCCGAAGTAGCCGCCCCCAGCTTGGGACATGAGCCCGAATAACTGGCCGAGCTGGGTCGAGAAAACCAACGGATCTGACTTCATGCGAGCGGCAAGCCGGCCAATGAGTTCCTTGGGCAGCAGGCCGGCGTCCTCTGCGAACAGGCAGAAGAGCAGCTTGTCCAGGAAGTGCGCGACCGCCTGAGCCTCGTTGCCGCGATCCCGCAGTGAGATGGCCAGTTTGGCGAATTGCTTTGCCGCCTCTTCGGTTAGCTCCTGCCGAGTGACCGTCGGGCGCAAGCGCTCCGGCTCGAGGAAGATCGCCCGAAGGAGACGCAAGGGTTCCGCAGGGTTCGCCGCCAGATCGTCGAGTGTGAAGCGGTAGACGTGCTTGGCTGTACCAGTGAAGTTGGTATGGATCTCGAAGCGCTCCATGTCGGAGACGATCAGCAGCGGCGGGTTGTCGAGCGCCTCCCGGTACTCCAACAGTTGGCGATACGCCGCGGCGAGGTCCTTACGCTTACCCTTGTACTCCCAGGCGAAGCAGTCCTTCCGCCAGACGTCCGCAAACCCGTCGCCGCCTCCGGTCTTCTCGGCGCCCTTCTCGAACGCATAGTGTTCGTCGGTCGGATCTTCGTTAGGTGTAGGCCACCCGACCATCCGGCACAGGTCGATGAAGTGCTCTTGTGAACCAGCCCGCTCAGTTGCGCTGCTGCCCTTCCACTTAGCCCGGATCCACCGACGCATTGACGGTCGCGACCTGCTGAAACGACGAATCAGGCGCTCTTCGTGCTGGGAAGATGGCGTTGCGAACCAGCCCATCAGCCCAACAGAGGAGCACCTGATTGATGCGATCTTCTCACAGCCCCGATCGGCTCGAAACGGCCTTTGACGACGATCGCCTGGTGGCCGATGCAGGACTCCTCCTGCCCG